>CAYXYD010000023.1:0-21469 GCA_964469205.1 uncultured Sphaerochaeta sp.
TGTTAGCTGAAGAAGCAAGCAAGGCAGCACTGTGGCAGGCTTTTCTGGCACTGTCTCCACTGAAACCGGCTTTTCCCAGATCCTCACCGAAGAATCGGGAGAGCAGCAGCTTGTCGCTTGCAACCATTGCATCGGTAACGGTTGACCACTCATGGATGAACGGCTTGAGGAACAGTGAAGCTGCAATGATTGATGACAGCTCGTCCATGATTGCCATTCCCTGGCTAAAATACGGCTTTTTGGAGTCTTTGGCAAAGATAGTGGCCAGCCTCTGGATCTCTTTGAGCATTTCTGCTGGTTTGATATCCCTTGGCTTGGAAGGCAGTGCCTTGAAAGCTACAGGATGAAGCTGTTCCACCGCAACACCCAGATGGGTGTAGGCCTCTGCAAGTGCGAGGATTAGTTTACGCTCGATCTTTGCTGTGGATTCACCCTTCAATATTGTGGAGAGCAGTTTCTTGAACGAAGCACTGTGCAGGCTTTCCATAGCCTTGAATACAGGCTTCAGCCTCAGAGCGAGGATCTCCTGTTCAATGTTCTCAATCCCCCTGTCGCCAATGGAGTTGTAGAGCATCTCGTAGGTGCCGTCCACATCTTCGACTTCCCTGATGTTCAGAAGGACCTTTGCCTCGTACCCGTTGAGGTGGAAATATCTGCCCTCATCGAAGACTTTCAGCGAAGGGACCATATAGGTAAGCTTTCCAGGGAAGGCCTCATACAGCACATACCTTCTGCCACCTAGGGTAAGACCCATAGCCTCAGCAAGGGAGAGTGTCTCTGTTCTCTTGTCATTGCCCTGCTTCTCAAGCTTGGGGGTAGAGTTCTTTATCCAGCCCTGTACGCTTTCGTACTGGTTGTTGTACAGCACCAGTGCCTTCTCATGCTCTGTCCCGTTGATATAACAGAAGGCAGATTCATGGACATAGTTGCCGTCAGCAAGGTCAAAGAGGTGGAAATTGTCGACGCCGCTGAAAAGATAACGCTTTTTCAGCAAGGGGAAGACCCTTCTGTAATGCTCATCAAGCATCCACTGGTTGGGTCTCTCATCCCAGTATGCCCTGCGGTACTCCATGCCGTATTTTTCTTTGTATCCTTCGATCTGGCCATGGCCGAACATCGGAAGGCCTGGCATGGTTGCCAGGAGAGTACAGACACCAAAGTACTTGTCGCCCTCACCAAATTGGGCAACGGCGGTCTCTTCGTCAGGGTTGTTCATAAAGTTGACAAACCGTTTGAGAATTTCCGGCTCAAAGCTGATGGTGCCCTTGATGGTATCGCGGTATTTCTGGTTTTCCTGGTTCTTGAGCATGTTCATGAAAGCACTGTTATAGACACGGTGCATGCCCAAGGTACGTACAAAATACCCCTCCATCATCCAGAAGGCCTCTGCAAGCAGCAGTGTATCAGGAAGCTCAACGCTAAGTCGGTCAACGACCTCTCTCCAGAACTCCTGGGGGATGAGTTTGTGGAATGTTGCGTCATCGAGGCCGCTTTGTGATCGTCCTGCAATATCGCCACCTTGGCCAGGCTTTGGATACCAAAGACGCTGGATATGTTTCTTCGCAAGGGTCATCGCCGCATCGAACCTTATGATGGGGAAGTTCTTTGCCACATGCTTTATCTGCTGGAAAACCGCTTCCCTGGTTGCAGGATTGAGGAAATCCAGCTGTGCAGTATCGTTCCAAGGCATGGACGTACCGTCGTTACCGTGGAAGATATAGGATGTCGCCCCGGTTTTCAAATCCCGTCTCTTGAAGGTAACTGCAGCATCACTTTGGTTGTAGTAGTGGTCCTCCAGCTTGATCTCGATATCCGGGTTCTCTGAAAGGTCCGCTCCATTGTAGGTATAGGAAGGGAAGGGAGGATAGCTTTGCTGTATGAAGTACTCGCTGTGGTTGAAGACCCAATCCCCATCGATTCCCGTATGGTTGGGTACCATGTCACTGGCAAGGCGCAAGCTGCGGTCAGCACACCTTTGGCGCAAATTATCCAAAGCTGCCCATCCGCCGATGGAGGGTGCTATCTCGTAGTTTTTCAGGGAGTATGCTGAGGCTTCTGCCTCAGGATTGCCACAGAGGTTCTTTATCCTTTTTGAAGCACTGCTTCGTTCCCAGAGACCAATCAGCCAGAGCGCGGTGAAACCCCGCTCATGCAAGTTGTCCAGCTCCTGGTTGGGAATCTGGTCGAGTGTGATGATGGAGTAGCCATACTCTTTGGAAAGCTGATCGAGCCAGACCAGAGCAGATTTGGCTATCATGATGACATTGGGCATCCAGTTGCGATCGGCTGAGAATGCCTCGTATTCAGAATCAAAAGAGCTGTAGTTAGGAACATGGGTAGGGGCAGTCCCGCCACCAGGGCCTCCGAAATGGGGCTTCTCCTCTTCCTGAACATAGTCAATTGCACGAAGCAACAGGGCCTTCAATTCTGCAGGCACCATATCACCCCATGTATCTATGATGTAGGTGATCTGGCTGGGCAAGGAGTCAGGGTAGAGTTTTGAAGGCTTGGTAAGGAAGGAGAAGATATCCTCGTCACTATTGGCCATCAGGGCAGCACCCTTAGTGTAACCACCCAAAAGGGCGGTGAGGGCCTGTGCTCCCTTAGGGAAAGAGAGACCTTCGGGGGATATGAAGGGCTTTGCCGCCTTTATCAAGGCAGGGTTGTCCAGCATAACCTGATGGACAAAATAGCCCCTAAGCGATTCATCGTAGAAGAAATCCAGAGGTAGCTGTTGCTCTAGCAAAAGAGGGGAAGGGAACTCTTTCATATAGAAGGCAAGTACATCATTTCCTGCATGGTTTTTGCTCAGAAGGGCTGTGAGACGGGTAAAGAAATCTGGTTCGGTATCACTGAGATATTGTGTGAGTACCGTCTGATAGAGCAGATGTAGGACAGCAGTAGCATGAAGCTTGCCTGCTGCAACATATTCGCTCCCACCGCGTTCCTTTGTTTTTAGGTTGTACTGGTGTGCAAGCTCATTTGCTTGTCTGTAGAGGGTTCCCAATTCGTTTGTAGAGGGAAACAATGCGGGAAAAAAATCCATCTCAGTCCTTGTACGGATTGAAATGCGAAGGTCACGTGTTATCAATTCACGCCTCCCAGAGTGTGTTTGTTATCATCATCTAAGACAGGGTGAGTATACCATGCAATACACCTGTTGTAACCCCCTTCTTGGGAAAGACGTGCTGTTAGACTAATGTATTTGTCACTGGGAGATGGGAGACCTCCCCTCTAAGCAGGTTTTCAGCCTTATCAAACAGCAAGGGGAGCAAAGGTGCTTCTTCCTTGGAAAAGGGGAGCAGCACATAGGATGCAACACTGCCTCGTTGGGGTCTTCCAATACCGAATCGTAGTCGTAGGAAATCATCACTACCCAGATGGCTCTTTATGGACTTGAGCCCGTTGTGTCCAGCAAGCCCTCCTCCCTTTTTCAATCGGATGGTCCCGAAAGGGAGCTCAAGGTCGTCATGGACGACCAATATCTCCTCGCTCTTGAGGTCGAAGAAGTCTGTACAGGCACGAACTGCCTTGCCACTCTCGTTCATAAAGGTCTGAGGTTTGAGCAGTTTGTACTGTCCCTCTGTTGCAACCAGTGAGTGGAACTTCTGGGACCACTGCACCGAAGGGTAGAGATGGTCACTGAAGAGCCAGCCGACATTATGCCGAGTTTTTCCATAAATTTTTCCAGGGTTGCCGAGGAAGATGAGAAGTTTTACCATATTCCTATCATAGGATGAAAACGGAAAGGAGAAAAGATGTATGTACTTGTCTGTTATCTGCCTGAAAGCCATCTGGAATCGGTGAAGAGCGCCCTGTTCGCAGCAGGTGCCGGTTCGATGGGGGGATATGATCAGTGTTGCTGGCAAACCAAGGGTTTGGGCCAGTTTCGTCCCTCTACAGCTAGTAATCCCTATCTTGGAGTGAGGGAAGAACTTGCACAAGTGGAGGAGTGGCGGATAGAATTGGTTGTCAAGGAAGAAGATGCCACCTCTGTGATAGAAGCGTTGAAACGCTCCCATCCCTATGAGGTCCCTTCCTACCATCTCATCCCCGTTAGGGTGTAGGAGTTCCCATGGCAAAGACAGTTGCACAGATCAACGAGAAGATCAGACGAGGGAAAGTTGTGGTGGTCACAGCAGAAGAGTTTTCCCAAATGGCCACCAAGACCGACATCGAAGAGCTTGCCGAAAAAGTCGATGTTGTCACCACAGCCACTTTCGGGCCTATGTGCTCCTCCTCAGCAGTAATCAATTTTGGTCACTGGTCTCCTGGTATCAGGATGGAGGAGATCACTCTCAACGGAGTAAGTGCCTATGAAGGCCTTGCTGCTGTGGATACCCTCATCGGGGCGACCGCAGAGTCGAAGTTCGACCCTACCTATGGAGGGGCAAACGTCATCGAGGACCTCATAGGGGGTAAGGATGTGCGCCTGTTTGCCAGGGGAAAAGGGACCGATTGCTATCCGACGCGGGAAATAGATACCTGGATCAACAAGGATGGGCTCAACGAGTTCTACCTTTTCAACCCCCGCAATGCATACCAAAACTATGCGGCGGCCACCAACAGCACCAACAAGATCAAGTACACCTATATGGGAACCCTGCTTCCCCGCTTCAGCAACGTCACCTACTCCACCAGCGGAGAGCTTAGCCCCCTGTTGAACGATCCCTACCTGAGGACCATAGGGCTTGGGACCAGGATTTTCCTTGGGGGTACCGAAGGGTACGTGGTATGGAACGGCACCCAGTACAACACAACCCGGGAACGAAATGAGCATGGCATCCCCCTGGGGACCGGGGCGACCCTCGCCCTTATTGGGGACGCAAAAAATATGTCCACCGAGTTTATCCGTTCAGCCTACTACGAAAAGTACGGTGTATCCCTGTTTGTGGGCATAGGCATTCCCATCCCTGTCCTTGATGTCCAGATGGCTAAACACCTGGCCATACGCAACAGCCAGATCGAGACTGTTATCTGTGACTATGGTCTTGATGGGCACCCAAGTGTTGCTAAGGTTACCTATGAAGAGCTACAAAGTGGCAAGGTGCGTCTGCCTAGCGGCAAGGAGGCAAAGAGTGCTCCTCTTTCCTCCTTGAGCAAGGCACGCGAAATTGCAAAGCTGTTGCAGACCTGGATAGAGAGAGGTGAGTTCACCCTTACAGAAGCGGTACAACCGCTCCCAAAGAAAAGCTTTGTCAAACCCCTGGTTCCTAGGGAAGGAGGCTCACGATGAAAAAGCGCTATGCCCTCAGATTCTCCCCGACCCTGGTAGAGCAACCTCTGGTAAGCAAGCTTGTCAGAACCTATGACGTGGATATCAACATCCTCAACGCCGATGTTGCCTCAGGAAGAGGAGGCAAGCTCGTCGTAGAACTTTCAGGTTCTGAATCTGCCATTAAAGAGAGTATCCTCTGGCTGAACGGGACAGGTGTTGTCGTCTCTGAGATGGTCAAGGAACTGAACTTCCAAGAGGAGAAGTGCATCAACTGCGGTGCCTGCACCGCAGTCTGCTCCCCTAGGGCCCTTTTCATGGATAAGGATTGGAAGCTGGTCTATGACCCCGACCTGTGTGTGCTCTGTGGCCTCTGTGTTCAAGCCTGTCCGATGCAGCTGTTCGCCCTATCCAACGAGCGAGAGGCATAGGCCATGTATCAGAGCCGTACCTACCGCAAGACGATGGGAAGCTCCAGGTTCGCATCCATCACCTTTGCAGTAGGAGAGAGTGATCTCTGGATCGGTTACGCACCATCCAATGTCGATGCTAAGGACCTTGCCATTGAAGGTTCCAGGTTGCTGAGAAAGCTACGCAATGAGATACTTACCTATCCTGACCCTTCTTTTATACGATCGTTCGTTCCTCTGAAAGAGAGCTCTGAAGAGGTTTCCCATTTCATGAAAGGGATGCTCACTGCAGCAAAGCTTTCCGGTACCGGGCCTATGGCCAGCGTGGCAGGGGCTATCGCGCAAGAGGTGGGCTCGAGGCTGAAGAAGAAGTTTGCCCTGGACGAGATAGTTGTGGAGAATGGAGGTGATCTGTATATTGATGTCCTCAAGTCTCTTCCTGTTACTCTTTTTGCAGGGGACAACAGTCTTTCAGGCAAGGTTTCTATCGTAGTGGAACCTAAGCATTGCCCTTTGGGGGTATGCACATCATCTGCAAAGGTGGGCCATTCCCACAGCTTTGGCGCCGCCGATGCTGTGATGGTAGCCTGCCGTGATGGTGCCCTAGCCGATGCCTATGCAACAACCTTTTGCAATATGGTCAAAGAAAAAATAGATGTGGAAAGAGTGACACAGATGATGAATGACAAAGTGGAGATACTCTCTGCTCTTGTATTACTTGATACAAAGCTGGCACTCTGTGGGCAGCTGGAGGTACGAAGCCAAGCATGAACAGAAAAGAATACCTACATAAGATTCTCAGTGAACGTATAGCCATCCTCGATGGGGCGATGGGGACCATGATCCAAGCTGAAGAGTTGGGTGGCGATGACTTTACCTTGGATGGCAAGACTGCCCTCGGGTGCAACGAGTTTCTTAACCTCAGCCGAGGTGATGTCATTTTCGGCATCCATACCGCCTACCTTGAGGCGGGAGCTGATATCATCGAGACCAATACCTTCTGTGCCAACGCCTTCAATTTGGAGGAGTATGGCCTATCAAAAGATGTGGTTGCCATCAACCAGGCAGGCTGTGAGATAGCCCGAGAAGCTGCAGCAGACTTTGAAAGCTCCCATGACGGATACGCCTTTGTCGCTGGGATCCTAGGCCCTACCAACCGGGGTCTCTCCTTCTCCTCCAATGTCGATGACCCAGCCTTCCGCCAGAGCGATTTTTCCTCGTTCAAGGCGATGTATACCCAGCAGGCTGAGGTGCTTCTCGATGGAAGTGTAGATATTCTGCTCATTGAGACAGCCTTCGATACCCTTGTGGCAAAAAGTGCGATCATGGGGTGTCTTGATGCGATGCAAACCAAAGACCGTAAGGTCCCCCTTATGGTGAGTGCCACCTTCAGCGACCAGAGCGGACGCACCCTCAGTGGGCAGACCCTTGAGGCTTTTGTCATCTCACTCACCCCCTTTCCCCTGTTTTCCCTTGGACTTAACTGTTCTACAGGGCCCTCTGAGATGCTGCCTCTCATTAAGAAGCTTTCCTTGTTGGCTCCCTTTTATATCAGCGCCCATCCCAATGCGGGCTTCCCTGACAAGGAGGGCTTTTACAGCCTTACTCCAGACCAGATGGTGCAAGAGCTAAAACCAGCTCTAGATGAGGGGTGTCTGAATATTGTGGGAGGGTGTTGTGGAACAACGCCTGAACATATCAAAGCCTTAGCCAAGGCGGTACAAGGTAAACCTGTACATATAAGGCATGAACGAAAGCACACCCTCTCCCTTGCTGGATTGGAAGCATGTCTGGTCCCAGATGATAGGTTGCTGCTCATTGGAGAACGTACCAATGTTGCGGGTTCCAGAAAGTTTGCCCGCCTTATCAAAGAGAATAAGTGGGAAGAGGCCCTTTCTGTTGCCCGCACCCAGATAGAGGAGGGGGCCGATGTCATCGACCTCTGTATGGATGCCTCCATGCTCGATGCGCAATCGAGCATGGTGACCTTCCTCAGGCATATGGGAAGCGACCCCTCTGTCAGCAAGGTTCCTGTCATGGTGGACTCCTCAGACTGGAGCGTTATTGAACGGGCTTTGGAGGAGATCCAAGGTCGGGGTATCGTAAACTCCATCAGCCTGAAAGAGGGAGAAGAGCCGTTCATCGCCCATGCTAAACTCATCGCCTCCTATGGCTCTGCCATGGTTGTCATGCTCTTCGACGAAGAGGGGCAGGCTGACTCCTTTGAACTAAAGATTGCCATAGCGAAACGCAGTTACAACCTCCTCTTGCTTGCAGGCATCCGGGCCGAGGACATCATCTTTGATTCCAACGTGCTCTCCATCGCTACAGGCCTTGATGAGCATGACGCCTATGCCCGTGACTTCCTAGAGGCAGTCTCTTGGATTAGGAAAAACCTTCCTCACTGTCATACCATAGGGGGCATCAGTAACCTATCCTTCTCCTTCAGGGGAAACAATGCATTGCGTAACGCCATGCATGCTCTCTTTCTCGACCTCTCTGAACTAGATATGGGCATAGTGAATCCAGCGGTAAGCAGGGACATAACAACCATACAAACAAAGACAAAGGATATCATTACCCGTGCTCTGCTTGCAGAAGGTGATGACCTTTCCTCTGTAAGGAGGAAGCTCATCGATCTTGCCCTAGAGACAAGTAAGGAAGAGACAACAAGCACGGATAAAAAAAAACAGGAAAATAGTACTGAAGAGTGGAAAAGCCTCCCCTCTCGAGATCGGCTAGCACAAGCCGTTCTCAAGGGGGAGAACTCCTTCCTTGCAGAGGACCTTGCTTCTCTTTCTAAAGAGAACCCACTCGCCTTGGTCGAAGGGCCCCTGATGGAAGGGATGAAAGAGGTAGGGGTCCTGTTTGGAAAAGGCAAGCTTTTCCTGCCTCAGGTTGTGCGTAGTGCCCGTACCATGAAAATGGCTGTTGATATCCTTCAACCTCGTATTACTGCCTATCTTGAGAGCTCCAAAGCTGTTTTAGGCAATCATAAGAAAAAGATTGCTGTCATTGCAACGGTTAAGGGAGATGTGCATGACATCGGCAAGAACATTGTCAGCCTTATCCTTACTTGCAATAACTTCGAGGTCATTGACCTTGGGGTGATGGTTCCAAAAGAGAAAATCCTTGCATCGGCAAAAGAGCACCATGCTGACCTTGTCGGTCTCAGCGGACTCATAACACCCTCACTTCGGGAGATGGCTTCGGTGATAAGCTTGTTTGAAGAAGGCGGATGTACCATCCCCATCTTTGTGGGAGGGGCAACTACCAGCGAACTACACACTGCGGTTAAACTCTCTCCCCTGTATGGGGGACCTGTTATACAGACGAGGGATGCATCAGCTATGGCCCTGACTGCCCAAAAGGCAGTAGGTGAAGGGCGGGAGCTCTTTTTCAAGGACCATGCTGAATTGACACTCACGCTGGTAAATAAGGACCAGGAGCAAAAGATATCCCCACCAAGCTTTGACTATGCTGCTGTTCTGGCTAAGCAGGAACAAAAACAATCAGGGACTCGAGCAAAAGAGTATGGAACCTTTGTTTTGAAAGATTTCTCCCTTCCTGTTTTGGCTCAGAAGATCAACTGGAAGATGTACTGCTCTGCCTGGAAGGTCCCCTTTTCCAGTGAGGAAGGACAGCAGTTGGTCCAAGAAGCGAAAGAACTGCTGGAAAAAGAAGAAATACAAACCCTCTTTGAAGCAGGATGCAAGGTTGTTTGCGGACTTTTCCCTGCCCATAGTGATCGTCTTGAAGTAAAGGTAGGCTCTACCTCATTCTTCTTCCTACGCAATGAAGCGAGTGGATTTTCCCTTGCCGATGCCATCGCCAAAGATGATACGGTAGGCTTGTTGGTTGCTACTTCAGCCCTAGAGCTTGGCGAGTATATGAAGCAAGCTGACGAAGCGTACACCCACCTGGCGCTACAGATGATCGCAGACAGGCTTGCCGAAGTGCTCGCTGATGAGGCTGAGGCTTTCCTTAGACAGAAGTGGGGATGTTCCTGTTCTTCCTTTATCCGCCCTGCCCCTGGGTACTCCTCCTGGAGTGACCATAGTGAGAAGCGTACTCTCTTTGACTTGTTCGAAGCTGAAGAGAAGATAGGAGTGCGCCTTACTGAGAGTTTTGCCATGGATCCTGCCTCAACGGTCTGTTCTATGCTTATCGGCGGTGATGACCTTCGGTATTTTGCCATAGGCAAGGTTTCAGAGGATCAAGTTGCCCTCTATGCCCACAAAAAGGGCATTGCAAGGGATAAGCTTGTCACACTGCTCTCTGGTATGGAATACTAAAGCAATGAAAGTTATAGACATCCTTAACCAGGCCAAGAAGCCGCTGTTTACCTTTGAATTGGTTCCTCCCTTGAAGGGGGGAAATGCAGAAGTGCTCTTGGAAACTGTTCGCTCCTTGAGCCTTTTCGAGCCTGCCTACATCAACGTGACCAACCACCAGGCAGAGGTTGTCTATATTGAGCGTCCCGATGGGTTGCTCGAACGACGCACTGTGCGCAAAAGGCCAGGCACCATCGCCTTATCTGGTCTTATCCAGCATACCTTCAACATACCGGTGGTTGCCCATCTTATCTGTGGTGGCATGCTGAGTGGAGAGATCGAGGATGCCCTGTTGGAGCTTAACTTTTTGGGTATCAACAATGTGCTCGCCCTACGAGGAGATCCTCCTCACGGCCAGAAACGGTTTGTGCCTATCAAGGGAGGGCACGAGTACTCCAGTGGTATGGTCACGCAGATTGCAAACCTGAATCGGGGCATCTATCTGGATGAGTCTTTGGTCGATGGCGACAGGACAAACTTCTGCACAGGGGTTGCAGGGTATCCGGAAAAGCACGCAGAGGCGGCTAACCGCATCTCTGACATGGAGTACCTAAAGCATAAGGTTGATTGTGGTGCTGAGTATATCGTGACGCAGATGTTCTTTGACAACAGTGTCTACTACCGCTTTGTCGAGGAGTGTCGCCAAAGCGGCATCACCGTGCCCATCATACCTGGCATCAAGCCGATCGGCAGCAAGCGCGACCTTGCCACTATTCCTCAGACATTCCATGTAGACTTCCCCCCAGAGCTGGTTGAGCTACTCGATAAGGCAAAGAAACTCTCCGAAGTGAAGGAAGTTGGAGTATACTGGAGTAAGAAGCAGGCAAAAGACCTGATCGAACAAGGGGTCCCTGGCGTTCACTTCTATACTTTGGGAAAGGCTGAGGCTGTCTCCCAAGTCGTAAGGGATGTTTACTGATAAACCATAAAGGAGTTTATGATGGCTGAGACTGGTGCAATTAATAAGAAAAGTAGTGCGTTTGTATTGAGGCTTGTCATTTCCTTGCTGTACATCAGCATTGGGCTACAAGGTCTCATTTCTCGTGGAGGGGGATCTGGCATAGGGGCTCTGTACAGTGCGTTCAGCAGTGATGTGATCATCTATCTGGTGGCAGTCATCGTAATGCTGGGTGGCCTTGTAATGCTAATTCCCTTGTTTACCAAAAAGCTCTCCCCCGTATTTGTCAAAGCGGGAACAATTGCTGTGCTGGTCATCTGGATAGCGGCAATCTTCTTTGCAGACATTGCCCCTGGCTTCCGTGGATTTAGGGCCGAGCACTGGGTATCCTGGATAGAGAGTGTGATGTTCCACCTGATCGTCCTGATCGCAACTTTTGAGGTCTCCAAGAAAGCCTTAGCGTGACCTTTCTACTCCTGCCTTCGGGCAGGTTTGTTGTTGTGGGCACCTCGAGCACCATGGGCTGATCGAGGTGCAGATAAGCTGTCCGTAGATCACCAACAGTTCATTAAGTGGTATCCAAAACCTCCTGGGCATGACACTCTGAAGTGCAACTTCGGTCTGCTCAGGTGTTTTTGTGCTGACCCATCCCATCCTATTTGCAATCTTATGCACATGGCAGTCCACACAGATGGCCTCTATGCCGAAGCCTAGGTTGAGGGTAAGGTTGGCTGTCTTTATCCCAACCCCTGGCAGTTTCATCAGTTCTTCACTTGTAGAAGGGACATGACCTTCGTACTCACTAAGCAGTATTTCGCTGATGGCGTGTATGGTCTTTGCCTTGGTCTTGTAGAATCCTGCAGGATAGATGGCCCCCTCTATCTCCTCTAACGACAAGCCAAGCATTGAAGAGGGGGTATCGGCAAGGGAGAAGAGACGGTTGCTTGAAGAGAGGGTTACCTCGTCGCGGGTCCTCAACGAGAGGATGGTGGCGATCAGTACGCGATAAGGGTCCTCTTTTTCCCCTGCAATGATGGAGAGGGAGGGCAGAGTCCTCCCTTCGTCTTCGATGGCCTTTCTAAAAGAGGAAAATATCTCGTCCCAGTAGTGTTCGTCCATACCTGTTTTCATACCATGGCAGGGGGAAAAAGACAATGCTCACTTGACCTTTTGAAGGATACCTTCTAGCGTAATCGCATGATAATCGTACTAAAGAAAAACATAACCGAAGTGCAGCAAGAGCACATCAGGTCCTTCTTGGTTGGCAAGGGTTACACCGTCAAGGAAATCGTTGGACAGGAAGAGACTGTCTTTGGTGCTGTGGGCCAGAGTTCCCTCGATCTTCGTGAGGTTGAATTGCTCGAAGGGGTGGCTAAGGTCATTCCCATCAGCAAGCCCTACAAGCTCGCTTCTCGCGAGCTGAAGAAAGAGGATACCATAGTCACTGTAGGCAAGGTGAAGATAGGGGGCAACCGTGTCGCCATCATCGCAGGTCCCTGTGCTGTTGAAAGCCGAAAGCAGATCATGGAGATAGCCCAGGCTGTCCGTGATGCCGGGGCAGTCATCCTGCGTGGTGGGGCTTTCAAGCCAAGAACCTCTCCCTATGCTTTCCAAGGTATGGGTGAAGAGGGGCTGAAGTACCTCAAGGAGGCAGGAGAGAAGTATGGCCTGCCCATCATCAGTGAGATTGTCAATCCAAGTGATGTCGATATGATGGCAAAATATATAGACATGTTTCAGATTGGGGCTAGGAACATGCAGAACTTCGAGTTGCTGAAGGCTGTCGGGAAGACCGGTATGCCGGTGTTGCTCAAGCGTGGGCTCAGTGCCACCATTGAGGAGTGGCTCATGGCAGCCGAATACCTTATGGCAAGTGGTACCGACCAGATCGTCCTGTGTGAACGGGGCATCCGCACATATGAGAGAGCAACGCGAAATACCCTCGATTGCAGTGCCATTCCTGTTGTCCAGAAAATGACCCACCTGCCGATCATCGGCGATCCCAGCCATGCTACAGGCATTAGGGATCTGGTCAGCCCGATGAGTCTTGCCCTGGTTGCCAGTGGATCATCGGGTCTTATGGTCGAGGTGCACAACCATCCGGAGTTGGCTTTCAGTGATGGACCTCAGTCCCTCTATCCTTCCCAGTTTGAGAAGCTGATGCGGGACCTGCACGCCCTCTGTCCCGTGGTAGGGAAGTCCTTGGAAAGGATTCCCCTCTCCCTTCCCTCTGCAAAGGCAGGAATTGGGAAAGGAAAAAAAGCTTCCTCACTTACCGTTGCCTTCCAGGGCGAGCGGGGTGCTTTCAGCGAACTTGCCATCAGACGATCCTTTGATGAAAATTCAGTAACTCTTCCCTGTAAGCAGTTTGGTGATATCTTCGAAGCTCTGATGCAGGGAGAGGCAACCTATGGGATGATCCCCTTGGAGAATACCCTTGGGGGAACTATCTTCGATACGCTGGACCTTTTGGACCGTTACCCCGATATCCAGGTCGTAGGGGAACAACAGATCAGGATCGTACATAACCTCATTGCCCTACCTGGAACCAAGCTTGAGGATATCAAGAAGGTCTACTCCCACCCACAGGGTCTTGCCCAGTGTGTGGATTATCTCCAAGGCGAGCTCAAGCATGCTGAGGCGATTCCCTTTTTTGATACAGCAGGTTCTGTAAGCTTTGTGAAAGCTTCCAACGACAAGACCCTGGCTGCCATTGCAGGATCTCCTGTTGCGGCTGTCCATGAGATGGAAATCCTCGCAGAAGGTATCGAGAGCAACCCCCGCAACTACACCAGGTTCTATATCATCTGCAAAGAGGAGATGGCTGCACCATTTAGGTCCACCTCTCCTGTTAACCGAGCTTCCCTCAGGTTTACCGTCCAGGACCGTCCTGGTTCTTTGTTTGAAGCCCTGTTGGTCCTTACCAAGCATGGGCTCAATATGAAGAAGCTTGAGTCCCGTCCCATACCAGGCAAACCCTGGGAGTACTCCTTCTTTGTGGAGACCGAGCTTGGACAGGATGAAGGTTCCTTTGAACATGCCTTGGAAGAACTGAAGGATTGTTGTGCTTCGGTTCGAGTCCTGGGAACCTATACGGCAGGTATCTGATATGGGTGAGGTAAAGCCCTTTGTCCCTTCAAGACTTGTGATGGGTGTCCTCTCTTCTGATGAAGAAAGACACCCTGAGCTTTTTAGTTTACTAAAAAAGCAGTTCGGGCCCATCATCGAAGAGAGCAAATCTGTACCCTTCACCTTTACTGACTACTATGATCAGGAAATGGGCTCTGAACCTCAGAGATTCTTTCTGGTGTTTGAGGACCTTTACGACCCGTCTCTGCTTACAGAGGCGAAACTCATCACCAATGATATCGAAGAGCTGTTCAAACAAGAAGGGGGCAGGACCATCAACCTCGACCCCGGCCTACTCAGTGCTGCCAGCCTGATCCTTGCCACCACCAAGAACCGATCGCATCGCATACCCTTGCAGAAAGGGATCTATGCAGAGGTGACCCTCTACTATGAGAAGGGACAGTTCAACGCCTTTTCCTGGACCTATGCTGACTATAGGAGCGAAGAGTTTCGCTTGCTGTTCAAGCGCTATCGAAGCGAGTATATGACCTTTATCAAGGGCCTGAAAGTCTAGGTCAAAGCAAAGAGAACAAGAAAACCTTACTAATAAGCCATCATTGAAGTGATAGGTTCATCTGTTATGTATAGTGTGCAATAGCTATTCCTATAACCATGTAGATATGTGGTAGGGAGGTTACTATCTGGCTCTGCTGTTATTTAACTTCTGGTGTGGTACTATCGGTGTAGGCACTGTGTAGTGGTTTCTGCTCTTTTTTCTTTCAGCAGAAAATATATCTTTGGGTCAATACGAGGTTGTCGTTGTCAAGATTAGATAATTCAGTGCGGAACATAAAGGCAGGAACCCTAGGCCTCATCCTGAGCTATATCAGCGGCTTCATAGCACGCAAGATCTTTGTGATGTTCCTCTCAATAGAGTATCTGGGTCTGTCCGGGTTGTTCTCCAATGTCCTTACGATGCTCTCTCTTGCTGAGTTAGGCTTTGGAGCCGCCATAAGCTATAGCCTCTATAAACCTCTGGCCTTCAGAGAAACCTATAAGATACAGGCCTTGATGAAGCTCTATAGGAAGGCCTATAGGATAATCGGCACACTGGTATTATTGCTGGGGTTCGCCTTTACACCCTTTATTCATGTGCTCATGAAAGAGGTTCCCGATATTCCCCATCTATACCTCATTTACTGGTTGTATGTCATAAACTCGGGCAGCAGTTACTTTTTGGGGTATAAGCGAACGGTCATTGTCGCTGACCAGAAGTCGTATATCAACTCCATTTATATGTATGGGTTTCAGATACTCAAGCATGCCCTACAGATTGTGGTTCTGGTAGTGACAGGGAACTATATTTTCTTTCTGGTGATCCTGCTCGCCTCTACGATTGGGGAAAACCTAGCTATAACGCTACGGGTGAATGCCCTCTACCCGTACCTGAAAGAGAAGACAGATGCATCCCTTACACGGGATGAGAAAGAGAAGATCAAGAAAAATATCTTTGCCCTGACGTTTCATAAGATCGGGGGAGTCCTAGTCAATGGAACCGACAATATCATCCTGGTACGATTTGTGAATCTTGCAAGTGCAGGTTTATATGCCAACTACACCCTGTTGCAAGGCTCTGTTGGAGGTATCGTTGGTCTTATCTACTCTTCCATCACAGCAAGTATCGGCAACCTAACAGCCGAGAGAGGAGCAGAGGGGAGCAAGGGCCTGTTTGACGAGCTGAATTTCATCTCTGCCTGGGTTTATGGCTTTACTGCCCTCTGTCTGTACTTCTTGTGCAACCCTTTCATCTCATTATGGCTAGGGCGGGCCTACCTGTTTCCCAAGAGCGTCGTGTTTGTGATCGTCTTCAACTACTACCTTACGGGAATGAGAAGGCCGGTGCTGGCGTTTAAGAATTCTCTGGGGTTGTTCTGGTATGACCGCTACAAGGCATTGCTGCAAGCAGGGATTAACCTGGTGGTATCGATATTGCTTGCTAGGGAGTATGGCGTCATTGGAGTCCTGATCGGCTCTTCAGTAAGTACCTTGGCAACGTGCTTCTGGATAGAGCCCTATGTGGTCTTCCGCTTTGGTTTTGACAAACCTCTTGCCTTGTATTTTTTTCAGTACCTAGGCTATACAGCGGTGACCTTGCTAGCTGGATTGGCAACCTTTGGCATTTTGGGCCTGATTACCCTACCCAATACAATCCTCCGGTTTGCCGTTTCTCTTCTCGCTGTACTCGTTGTTCCCAATCTGGTGTATCTGCTCTTCTTTCACCGCTTGTCCTTATTCAAGGAGACTCTGGTCATCTTGAAACGAATGGCGAAGAGTGAGAAGGAAAGTTAAGTGTTCATTCTTTGCTTTGGATTTTTATCTTGCTAAGACCACAAGAGGGTACCAGCTTGCACACCTTAATCCCCAATTCCCTTTTCAAAATTCTTACCTCTCCTGATATGTTATTTTTCATCCATCAATTCATCCATTCACCTATTCACATTGTACCTTCCTGAAGAGATTGATCCTGTTTCGTCTCTTCTCTATATGTGAACAAGCAAAGTATCTCCATAGTCTTTTTGAGTCTCTTCTTAGTGAATTCCTTCCTCTTTCTCAGTTGCACTTACGACCCTCTTTCGATGAGGGTCGTAGAGGTGGTTATCCCTTCCCCCCACCGGTGGGAGGAGCTGCAGAACCAGAGCTTCTGGTATACCCTTGTTTGGACAGAGAAGGGCGTTCTGAAGCAGAAACATCTTAAGGCAGGGCATAAGAAGGTGAACCTTTGGATAAGGAGGGAAGAGACTGTGGTCTTCTGTGCCTATCCCCTGGGAGTGTTTTCTCCTCTAGGGGGTGCTGTGGTTCCTAATGGTGAGCAGCGGGTCCTGCTTACTGAGCAGGAGGGGGTTCTCTGCCACCTATTGCTTGAAAGCACCAAGCTCAATGCTGGCGCTTTAGGATGTTTGGTCTATCCGAATCTGTTGCAGGAGGTGCTCTCCAAGGTTGATGACTTCACCTTCATCGATGCCAATCGCCTGCAGAAGGACCTGGTAAATGGGGAGCTTCGCTCTTCCTCAATCCAAGTGCAGGAGCCTTTGGCTGTAATGGTCTCCACCATTCCCCAAGGGTATTGGGTTGGAGAGAGAGCCCTTGATAATTCATTCTGGAGCTATTGGGGTAGTGAAGGGGTAGCCCTTAGCCTAGGGGAGGGACTTCATTGTTTCTGGAACAAGGAGGATGCTTTGTTGTTAAGGGTATTTGTAGACCTGAAAGAGCAAGCATCCTTTGTCTCCCTGCAAAAAGGACCGTTGTGGTAGTTGGCTATCTTTCTTTTTCTTGGGTAAAAATGTAAAGTTGCCGTATGGAATCATTGCGTGAACTGTATAGGATTGGGTATGGCCCCTCAAGTAGCCACACCATGGGACCTCGTTTTGCGACCCAACACTTTCTTGGGCTTTGTCCTCAGGGCGCACGCTATGAGGCACGTCTCTATGGCAGCCTTGCTGCAACAGGAAAGGGACACCTTACCGACAGGGCTATACGGGAAATCTTTGCTGAGACCGATAAAGAGGTGGAGATCAGCTGGTATCCAGATGAGGAGAAGCCGTTTCATCCAAATGCCCTTACGTTGTTCGGTTTTGACAAAGAAGGGATCATCCTAACCCAACAGACCTACTACAGTGTAGGTGGGGGTCGTGTTGTCATCGAAGGTGAGAACCAAGATGAGAAGAAGCGTGTCTATCCCAATGAATATGGGACCATGGCCAAGATTTTAGCCTACTGTTCTGAAGAGGGGCTGCAGCTGTGGGAGTTTGTCCTGCAGTTTGAGGACAATGAGATTCTGGACTATATCAATGAGGTTTGGACAGTTATGTGCGACGCTGTCGAGGCGGGTGTCAATGCTGAGGGAGTCCTTCCAGGAGGACTGAAGCTTGCAAGAAAGGCAAGCCAGTACAACTCCAAGGCTGGTGAGTTCACCGGACCTTTGGGCAATACTGCCATTGCGATAAGCTATGCCCTTGCAGTCTCGGAAGAGAATGCAGGGGGAGAGAAAATCGTGACAGCCCCTACGTGTGGCAGTTGTGGCGTGCTTCCGGGGGTTCTTTACTATCTGTCCAAGCACTATAAGATCTCCAAGGTAAAAATATTGCGCGCTTTGCTTACGGCCGGCTTGATCGGAAACCTGGTCAAGACCAACGGCTCGATCAGCGGGGCCGAGGTAGGGTGTCAGGGTGAGGTTGGTGTTGCCTGTGCTATGGCAAGCGGCGCCGCGACCCAGTTGCTTGGGGGAACCATCCATCAGATTGAGTATGCAGCTGAGATGGGTTTGGAACATCACCTGGGTCTTACCTGTGATCCTATGCGGGGTCTGGTACAGATCCCCTGCATTGAAAGAAATGCCTTGGGTGCAATGCGTTCGATAGACCACTGCACTTTCGCCCTGCTTGGTGATGGCAGGCATAAGGTATCCTTTGACAGTGTGGTGGAAGTCATGATGGAGACTGGCCAGGCTCTTCCCTCCCTCTACCGTGAAACTTCGAAAGGTGGGTTGGCAAAGGTATTGTCATAAGCACTTTAACCAATACAAAGACTGTATATCAAGAAGAATAACCTTGAAAATTCATTATTATATACTTTGAAGAATGTATGGTACTATAATACTATATAGGTATGACACAAGGGATCGTAAAGTGAGTAGAACTAAGCAGACTAGCAGGAGATATAACAAGATAGGGATTATTCTTGTGTTGTGTCTCTGCGCTTGTCAGCCGCTTTCTGCTGCCATTGTCATGGAGACCCCACAAACAGAAGTAAAGGTTTTTATAACCGATAGGATAGAGGAGCGAAATAGTACTCCTTCCACTTCACTCTTTCTTCCTCTATGTTCGATAGTCATCACGGCAAAACATTATGGGAAAGGGTACCTACAAATCTTTCATACCCCTTTGGTAAATGGATTTGAGGAGGTTTCTTACCAGTTGTTTTGTGACAATCTTCAGACAATTCTTCCCGATACCCTTTCCTACAGTTGTAATCCTTACCTACCTTTGACGATCCCTATGACGAAGCTTTCTGCAAACCTAACAAGACCTTTACTAGGAGAGCGCTCATCCTATAGCAGCAAGGTTATTTTGCATCTTAGGTTGGAGACGTAGGGCAAAGGTTCACATGATACAGAAGAAAATGTAATAAAAGATATGTCATTAGTTTCAGGGTTTTACAAAGTGATTACGAAAAATGTAGCGAATAGCTGCAAAAGAAGAGGAGGCCTTGGCCTCCTCTTCCTTGCTAATCAAACAGTATGATTTTCTAGTTCTTTTTCTGTTCTCACTTGACGACCAGATTAACCAGCTTGTCAGGAACCACGATCTCCTTGACGATGGTCTTTCCTGCGATCCAGCCCTGTATCTTCTCGTCATTTTTTGTCAGAGAGAGCATTTTTTCCTTGCTCAGGCCTTTTTCCTGGAGACTTTTGGAACGGACCTTGCCGTTTACCTGCATGATTATCTGAACCTCACTGTCTATGGTGAGCTTCTCGTCATAGGTAGGCCAGCTTACATTAGCCAAGGTAGGCCCATGACCGGCTTTTTCCCAGAGCTCTTCTGCAATATGTGGCACATAGGGGCCGAGTAGTTTGATCAAAGTCTCCCAGACAACCCTTTGCAGGCCCTTTGCCTTATAGAGTTCGTTGACCAGAACCATCATCTGGCTTATGGCCGTGTTGAAGTTCAGGCTGTCGGTATCGTGGGTCACCTTCTTGATGGTCTTGTGCAGGAGCTTGAGAATCTCGCTAGAAGGTTGTTCATCGGTGATGGTCCTCTCTTCTTGTAGGCGCCAGACACGGTCAATGAAGCGGTACACCCCACTGAGGCCAGCCGTAGCCCAAGGTTTTGAGACTTCCAGAGGTCCCATGAACATCTCGTACATACGCATAGAATCCGCACCATACTCACCTATGATGTCATCAGGGTTGATGACGTTCTTCAGGCTCTTGGACATCTTGGCGACAACACGTTCAAGGCTTTCGCCTGTCTCTCGCTCAATGAACTGATCGGGTGTTGTCTCTTCCACCATATCGGTGGGAACCAGGCTCTTGTCCTTTCTCTGGAAGGCAAAGGAAGTTATCATCCCCTGGTTTACCAGCCTCTGGAAGGGCTCCTTAGTGGAGACAAAGCCCAAGTCATAGAGCACCTCGTGCCAGAATCGTGCATAGAGCAGGTGCAACACTGCGTGTTCGGCTCCCCCTACATAGAGGTCGACCGGCATCCAATACTGTTCCTTCTCCTCAGAGACAAAGCGTTCGGTGTTATTGGGGTCGAGATAGCGCAGGTAGTACCAACATGATCCTGCCCACTGGGGCATGGTGTTGGTCTCTCTCTTTGCTGGCCCTCCACAAACTGGGCAGGTGGTGTTTACCCACTCGTCGATCTTGGCGAGGGGGCTCTCTCCTGTGCCGCTTGGCTCATAGGAGGTTGTTTCAGGCAGCAGGAGAGGGAGTTGGTCTTCCTTGAGAGGTACGGTTCCACATGTTGGGCAGTGTACCAAAGGAATGGGTTCGCCCCAGTAGCGCTGTCGGCTGAATACCCAGTCGCGTAGCTTGTAGTTGGTGGCTTTTGTGCCGAGTTTTTTCTCTTCAAGCCAAACGAGCATCTTCTCGATGGCATCTTCTTTGTTCAGGCCATCGAGGAAACCGCTGTTGACATGTATTCCATCCTCGGTCCAAGCCTGTTCTTGTACGTCTACTTCACTTTTCAGCACTTCCAGAATAGGGAGATCAAACTTCTTGGCAAACTCCCAGTCACGGGTATCGTGGGCAGGTACTGCCATGATGGCACCTGTCCCATAGCTGATAAGGACATAATCTGCAATCCAGATGGGGATCTTTTTATTGTTGACAGGGTTGATAGCATAGCTACCGGTAAAGACCCCTGTCTTATCTTTTGCGAGGTCGGTCCTTTCCAGATCGCTCTTATGAGCTGCCTTATCAATATAGGAAGCAACCTCCGCCTTCTTATTAGCTGTGGTAAGCAGGTCGACCAGAGGGTGTTCAGGGGAGACAACCATGTAGGTAGCCCCAAAGAGGGTATCGGCGCGGGTTGTGTAAACTTCCAGATGCTCGTCACTCTTCTCTATCTTGAAGGATACGGAGGCCCCTTCACTGCGACCGATCCAGTTGCGCTGCATGTGCTTCACTGATTCCGGCCAGTCGAGGCTGTCGAGGTCTGCGAGCAACTTGTCCGCATACTCGGTAATCTTGAGCACCCATTGGCGGATGCTCCTGCGCACGACTGCGGTGCCGCAGCGTTCGCATCTGCCGTCCTTGACCTCTTCATTGGCAAGGCCTGTAAGGCAGTCGTCACACCAGTTGATGGGGGTGTAGGACTCGTAGGCGAGACCTTTGTTGAACAGTTGTATGAAGATCCACTGGGTCCAGCGATAGTATTCGCTGCTGTGGGTCGATATCTCACGATTCCAGTCATAGCAGAAGCCAAGGCTCTTGATCTGCTTGCGGAAGTTCACGATATTTTTCTCTGTAGTGTCCTTAGCG
>CAYXYD010000024.1:0-11966 GCA_964469205.1 uncultured Sphaerochaeta sp.
TTCAGCTACAAAACCAGCCTATGCAGAAGTTCTATAACTGTTTACTATATTAATATTTATAGTATATATTAAGGAAAATCATGGGGTATGGGTTTTTGGAAAAACTCTTTCCAAAAACCCTCTTGACTAACCTTATTACTTTTACTATTATGCAAGAGTTGTTTGACAACACACGGCGACATAGCTCAGTTGGTAGAGCAAACGGCTCATATCCGTTCGGTCAGGGGTCCGAGTCCCTTTGTCGCTACTAGAAACCTTCCTCAAGCAGGAAGGTTTCTTTTTTGCTTGTATGTCTACTTCAGATAACCAAGCCACTTCTCCTGACGCTCGATCATCAGATCAACCAACTCAGGAATGTTCTCACAACGATCGACCACAGGATTGGCAAGCAATGCTTGGATGACATACTCCTTCTTTCCTGTTAGCACAGCCTCTGCCACCAGATCATACACACCACAGTAGTTACGTAGCAAGGAGGCAAAGCCCTTGGGATAATTGGGGAAGGCAATCCCTTCAAGACCCCTCTTGTGTACCTTTGCTGGAACCTCTACAGCTATCCAGGAAGGAAGAGAGGGAATGAGGTTGTTGTTTAGGATATTTACCGCAGGCTCCTCATACCCACTGTCATCGAGGATACCTTCCAGGATAATAACAAGGCGTTCGCTGAGCTTCAGCTCAATCTTCGGCTGCACATGGGTGAGCATCAGTTGGTACAAGGTATAGAAGTCCTTGATCCCCTTATGGTCAGAGACCTCATAGGCCCAAGGGATATACTCACCAAAGTGACTGTCGCCTGTAATGGGAAGAAGGCTGTAATGTTCGAGGATCTTCTTGAACAACGTCCTATCTGCCCACTTCTTGGCACTGATCATTCCTTTAGGAAGAGCTCGGTCAGTACTTCCTTCAGTCTGGAACAGCTCTTGGTTATCCTTCACATAGGCGAGGATATCAGAATACCCAGGTTCCTTGGCAAAGAAAGGGGGAGCTTTCGTAAGGATATCAGGATAGGCATCCTTGCCACTCTTCTTGTAGCTAGCCTGGAGCAATACACTGAAGTGGTTAAGACCAGCAGCCCTCAGGTCAAGATCTTCAAACGGAGTATCGAGTATGGAAGGAAGATAGCGTTCAAGGGATGCTATCTCATGGCACATACCCACAAACTTCAGATCGGGGTACTTACGCAACACCGTTGTCGTAATGGCAGTCATCGGATTGGAGTAGTTGAATACCCACGCATCGGGGGCAAGCTTAACTACATCATCGCAGATCTCTACGATGACAGGGGTAATACGCAGGGCATGGAACACCCCACCAGGACCTCCATTCTCCCCATATACCTGCCTAATGCCATACTGCTGGGGAAGGGTCCAGTCTTCATCCCACAAGGGGAAGCGTTTGCCAACTTCAATGGATATAACCACCACATCAGAGCCTGCAAGCACAGCTGAGCGGTCAGTAGTAGCTGTTATGGTAAAATCAAGTTTATTATCCTTAATAAACTTCCTGGTTATTTCGGTCACATGATCTAGAGCCTTCTCATCTATATCAACAAGGCAAATCTCACTACCTGTAAGTTTTTTGCTTTGAAAGATGTCTCCCAACGTTCCAAAACCAAATTGGGCACTACCGGCTCCTACCAATACTATTTTCATACAATGCCTCCGTATGATCAGTCTAGGACCAAATACCGCTCAGAGCAAGACATAATGGTTTACCATATTTTGGTTAGACTCTTGCCATCTGAAAGAAGTGCCCTTACACTATATTCATGAGACTCTTTTATGCATTGGAGTTTGATACTAAAACTAAGGATTCACTAGCTCTCCTACAACAGGACCTAGCTCCCTATAGCCCAAAAGGTCTTTTTACCCGCTATGTAAACCTGCATCTTACCCTCTGCTTCCTTGGGGAGATCGAAGGTCATCTACTAACCCAGCTCAAGGAAATACTCTTTTCCCTCGAAGCGAAACCCATACATGTAAAGTTCAACCAACTGGGTCTTTTTCACAAGCGCCAAGGTGATATCCTCTGGTTAGGAATTGAAGAAAACAGTGAGCTGAAAGCTCTGCAGAAAGAACTTGCATACAAGCTACAGGCAAACAACATCCTGCTTGATGACCAAAACTTTTATCCCCATGTGACCCTTGCCCGTGGTGCTAGGTGCAGGAAACTTCCTGCAATTGAACCCTTTGAAGTAACAAGCGATAAAATCACTCTTATGCACTCCCATCAAAAGCAAGATATTTTGACCTACACACCCCTGTTTACAAAGCAGATCTTACAAATTACTACCATGTAAAAAGTTATAAAATACCACTCGCTTGATACCCAAAAGCTTTAGTGATATGGTGGCCGCATGGAAAAGTACACAACCTATAATGCAGAGGCTTGGGACTATGAAGCCACTAAAGGCAATATATGGACTGATGGGTGCACACCCCAACAGGTAGAACAGGCAAGGAAAGGCATCCTAGATATGGTCCTATCCCCTTTCAAACAGGTACCCCATTCTTGGATAGCGGCTGCCAAAGGCAAAGACGTGCTCTGCCTTGCCTGTGGAGGCGGCCAACAAGGAGTCCTTCTAGCAGCCTATGGGGCGAATGTCACCGTCTTTGACCTATCAGAAAAACAACTGGCACAAGATGCAAACATTGCAAAAAGAGAAGGCCTCTTTATAACTATCGAGCAGGGAGACATGTGCGACCTGTCGCGGTTTTCTGACAAGCAGTTTGACCTCATATATAACCCAACCTCCACCTGTTTCATTGATGATGTGCAAAGTGTATACCGTCAGTGCAACAGAATCCTCAAAGATGGAGGCTCCCTGTTGACCAGTGCTACCAATCCAGCCCTCTATCTTTTTGATGAGAAAGCAGCAATGAAAAATCATATGAAAGTGAAATACACCATACCCTTCTCCGATTTGAAAAGTCTCAGTGAGAAGGAACTGAACAAACGGTTAAAGAAGCATGACACCATTGAGTTCAGCCACACGATCAACGACCTGGTAGGGGGGCTGTGCACACAGGGCTTCTCCATTACCGACCTGTATACAGACAAGAGCGGGTGTATGTTGATGAACAGCTATGTGCATGACTGTTTTATGGCAATACGGGCGATCAAAGAGCGAGAACCACTTGTTAGGGATAATTCCTAACGCTATACTTATCATATGGAAAACTACCTGACACGTCTGCTGCTTACTAGCGAGCTTGACGACCCAATATACTTTGCACGAATTCACCAGAGCATTATGGAGCTGGAGAAAAAGCGCGTAGATCATTTCAATAAGAGCGGACCAGCCAACTCATTCTATGTAAACCTGATGGGCGAGCTGAATATGGCCTACCTCCATGCAAATGACCCTACAAACGAACTTGCAGTTGCAAAACAGATATATGAAACTGCCAAAAATCTCTACGGAAACGATGATGATATCACCATTGAAGCACAAATAGC
This sequence comes from uncultured Sphaerochaeta sp., assembly GCA_964469205.1. Taxonomy (GTDB): domain Bacteria; phylum Spirochaetota; class Spirochaetia; order Sphaerochaetales; family Sphaerochaetaceae; genus Sphaerochaeta. The sequence goes on from CAYXYD010000024.1 coordinate 3,460, forward strand.
CCTAGCCAACTCCTACATTGATGACAACCAGAACAAGGAAGCACAAACCATTGCCACTGAGTTGCTCAAGCGAGAATGGTCAGAAGAGGAAAGTCCTTCCTATGACCTCTATATGGATGTCATCTGCCTGCAGGCAGATCTCCACCATCATCAAGAACTCTTTACCAAGGAACTGCCCTTGCGCAAGCATGTGTTGAGCATCTTCGAAGAGTTTGAAGGTTCTACTGACAACCAGACCATCATGGCACGGGTAGCTCTTGGTTACTGTCTGGAAAAGATGAAACGCTATAGAGATGCTTTGGGACATTACATAATAGTCCGTGCCTTCCTTGATGCAGAAAAAGACTTCTCCACCGATGCCGAACGAATAGGCCTTATGGCCCATATAGGGCATTGCTACCATAAGATTGGCAAGGATGAAGAGGCGAGACTAGCCTATCGCTGGGTTCTTAATGAATCCATCGCACGCTTCGGGCAAGGATCGCCCCTTACTACAAAGGTAAAGAGGATCACCAAGAACATCTTCGCACAAGAATAATCCCTACCCAACCAGAACACAATTTGATCTGGTTGGGCCCATTCTCTTGACGAAAAAAGAGGTTACTCTTATACTATCTTTAGTTAGCTATAGCTAACTAAAGAGGAATATGTCAGAATATCTATTACGTGGAAACTGCTCCCCTGTCTTGGTAGCCTTGAAAGTAAAAACCCTATTTATCTGACCATCATAGTACATGCTAATCTTGGAACAGGCAGTCCAGACATGGGACGAACAATTCAAAATAGAAGTCCTTTGATAGCCTTGTAGTAAAAGAGGTATACATATGAAAAAAGTAGCAATCGTATTTTATAGCGAAACCGGGAATACCAAAGCGATGGCAGAGGCTGTCCTAGAAGGTGCAAACCAAGCAGGAGCAGATGCTCGCATGATGTTCGCAGAAGTATTCACTTCTGTTCTGTTTGATGCATATGATGCAGTGGCTTTCGGGTGTCCTTCAATGGGAGTTGAAGAGCTTGAGGAAGAAGTCTTCGAACCCATGTTCAGTTCCCTGGAAGATAAGCTGAAAAACAAGCGCGTAGCACTCTTTGGCTCCTATGGCTGGGGCGATGGGGAGTGGATGCAAGCCTGGAAGGACAGAACCCTTGCCTTAGGTGCCACCCTCATAGTTGATCCTGTCATTGCTAACGAAGACCCTGACGCTGAGGCCATAGAAGCATGCAAGGCTCTTGGCTCTGCCTTAGCAAAGTAAATTCAGACCCCTAATACATATATTTTAAACCATTTTTCACTCTCAAGGACCACAACTATGCAGGTGGTCCTTGTCTTTGCTTGGAAATTTTTTTCGGAAATGAAAAACTCATCTACAATAGATATGAAATTGTGATAGCTTCACCTATCTCTACTGACAGGACTACATAATAACTTTCAAGATCGAATGGTATTCGTTCTCATACTAAAAAACTCATTATGCCTTCCCATTTCTCTTTGCAATGAGGCCCATCAGATGATAGACAAGCTTTGCAGCAAGGTAAGGACCATGATGCAACAGGGGATTGGGAGCAAGCTCCACCACATCACAGCCGATGATGGTCCGCCCTTCAGTCAGACTTTCCAACAAGTTTATGGCATCCCACCAGAAAAGCCCTCCGGGATCAGGGGTGCCGGTGCTGGGCATCAGAGATGCATCAAAGCCATCGACATCAAAGGTAATGAACAGCTTCTTAGGAAATGAATCAGGCAAAGAGACTTGAGAAAGACCATCCTTGGTATGTTTCATGGTATCAATGTCATGCGCATCCAGGTGGGCTACCTTGAAGGCTTCTCTTGCCTCCAAGTCTTCAGTGCTGTAGTTACGCACCCCAACCTGGTAGAGGGGAATGCCCTCTTTTACTGCACGCTTCATTACACTGGCATGGCTGAAGAGAGAACCTTCATACGCTTCGCGCAAGTCCATATGTGCATCAAACTGCAGGATTCCCACCTCTTCTTTTCCAAACGTCTTTGCAATGGCCTGTATGGATGCATTGGTAACACTATGCTCGCCTCCCAGCATCACCGGAACCGAGTTTTGTCTAAATGCCATAGTTACCAGATTAGAGGCTTTTTCAAAAACCTCTTGAAGACTTTGCTTATAGGTACAATCAATGGCTTCAGTGGTGTGGATACCTAATAATCCTGGCTCAGAATGATCATCAACAAGCTTCTCAAGCTGACCGGAAGCTTCCAGAATAGCCTGGGGACCATGGGCGGTTCCACCCATGTAGGATACCGTCTCCTCAAGAGAAAACGGAATGACATGGAAATATGCTTCTGTAAGTGAAGCGTTGGGGTATTCGGAATCCAAGAAAAAAGGTTTCATCATCACTCCTTATGACAGGCGGCCCTTATAATCCTCGTAAGAGAACTGTTTGACCACCTCATAGCTGCCGTCACGAACAATACCGATATCAGGGTGTGCAATCCCATTGAACATGGTTGTCTTCACCATGGTGTAGTGCATCATATCCTCAAAGACGAGCCTATCCCCTACTTTCGGTATGGTAGGGAACAGATAGGACCCTACCCAGTCACCTGCCAGACAAGAAGAACCTCCAAGGCGGAAACGATGGCCAGTATCTACACCTGAATCTTTTGCCTCTTCTGTATTTATAATCTTTGCTCCCCTTACCCTTGGGGTATAGGGCATCTCAAGACAGTCAGGCATATGGGCTGTGAAGGATGTATCAAGCATCAGCGTTGTTATGTCATCGCTTGAGACGATATCCAATATTTCTGATACCAGTACCCCTGTCTCCCAGACATACGCAGCCCCTGGTTCAAAGATCAGTTCAATATGGGGATATTTCCTGTTGAAAGAAAGCACTGTCTCCTTAAAAAGATTGATGTCATACCCTTCTCGGGTGACCAGATGCCCTCCCCCCAGGTTAAGCCAGGTGAGACTGGAAAAGAAACGTCCATATTGCTTTTCTACAGCTTCTAAAGTCCCTTTCATCTCTCGGGCTCCACTTTCACAGAGGTTGTGCACATGTAAGCCAGTAATGCCAGGGGGTAATTCTTCTAAGTTTTTTGGGTTTATCCCCAACCTTGAACCAGGGGAACAAGGGTCATAAAGGGCAGTATCCACCACCTCATACTTGGGATTGACCCGTAAACCGGCAAGGGAAGTTCTTATCCTGCCTTTATACCTTGTATACTGGTCTACTGAGTTGAAGGTTATATGGCTTGATAGTTTTGCTATCGCATCAAACTCTCCAAGTTGGTAGACAGGAGCATAGGCATGGACACTGCTGAAATACTCACCCGCTAAGCGTGCCTCATTGAGGGAGCTAGCAGTTGCACCTTGTGCTGAAGTTGCGATCTCTTTGAATACACGGTGCATGCCAAACCCCTTGAGGGCGAACAGGAAGGTGCAGGGCAACTCTTGTTGCAAATTTCGTATGAGGGCAAGATTCTTCAGCAAAGCATCATACTCCAGCACAAAGGCTGGAGTATGAGTGATCTTGGTAGGATCAAGCATGGTTCATATCCTCTTGGTGAAATGCCAGTTCCCCATCGATGACGACCTCCCAAGGAAGCCCAAGTTCAGGAAGCAGGGCCATGAAAGGATCGGGGTCAAACTGTTCCATATTCCAGACACCACTCTTCTTCCAGATACCCTGGGCGAGCAGTCTGCCTCCGATGGAAGCAGGGACACCTGTGGTATAGGATACCCCCTGGGCTTTGGTATCCTGATAGGCACTTTGGTGCTTGCAGTTATTGTAAATATAGACTGTTCGCTCCTTACCATCCCTGATACCCCTCAGCTGCACTCCGATGGAGGTCTCACCCTTGTAGTTCTCTCCCAAGGAGGAGGGTTCGGGCAGGACAGCCTTGAGAAATTGCAACGGCTGTATCTCAATGCCTTCATAGAGGATGGGCTTTATACTGGTCATCCCTATACTTTCCAAAACCTTCAAATGGTTGATGTACTGTTCAGAGAAGGTCATCCAAAAACGTGCCCGCTTGATGGTAGGATAGTGTTTTACCAATGACTCCAGTTCCTCATGGAAGAGCAGGTAGGAAGCCCTCTCGCCAATATTGGGATAGTCCACACTCTTCTTGATAGCTAGAGGCTCGGTACTTTTCCACGTTCCCTCTTCCCAATATCTCCCCCGTTGGGTAATTTCTCTGATGTTGATCTCAGGGTTAAAGTTCGTTGCAAAGGTCTTTCCATGGTCGCCTGCATTACAGTCGACTATGTCGAGGTAGTGAATCTCATCAAAATAGTGTTTGGCTGCATAGGCGGTGAACACATTGGTCACTCCAGGGTCAAAGCCACTGCCGAGTATTGCAGTAAGGCCTGCATCTTTATAGCGCTCATCAAATGCCCACTGCCAGGAGTACTCGAACTCAGCCTTATCCTTAGGCTCGTAGTTTGCAGTATCGACATAGTGCACACCAGTCTGTAGACATGCTTCCATGACGGTGAGGTCCTGGTACGGTAGGGCGACATTGATCAAGAGGTCGGGCTTGAAGCTTTGTATCAGCGCAACAAGGGCGGGAACATCATCTGCATCGACCTCAACGGTAACCACAGGTACCGGTCCTGCTTGGCTTGCGATAGCATCACACTTGGATTTAGTCCTGCTGGCCAGCATTATCTCTGCATAGAGGTCATCCATCCTTGCAGACTTTCTTACCACCACATTGCCAACGCCACCGGCGCCTAGTATCATTAAACGTTTTTTCATCAAGTTCAATCCTCCTGATCGGTCTCGTAATAGGTATAGCCCCTCATCCCAGCTGTGTAGGATGATATTATTTTCCTTCTCTCTTGGGCTGTTATTCTTCCTTCCTGGACAGCAGTCTCCGCCTTGGTGCGGATCATCGCTTCCATCTGCTTCGTATCATACTCAACATAGCTGAGTACCTCTGCAATGGTGTCACCTTCAAGTTCATCATGAAATCTGAACTTGCCATCCTCATCATAGGTGACACTCATGACGTTGGTATCGCCAAGGAGATTGTGCAGATCACCCAAGGTCTCCTGGTAGGCTCCTACTAGGAACACTCCCATGATGTAGTCATCCCCTTCGGGGGGGACATGAACCGGCAGGGTATTCTCCACAGCACCTCGACCAATGAAGCGGTCGATCTTCCCCTCACTGTCGCACGTGATGTCCGAAAGGATGGCCTGCCTGTCTGGCTTCTTGTCCAAAAGATGAATCGGCATGATGGGAAACAGCTGGTCGATAGCCCAGACATCGGGCAACGACTGGAAAAGGCTGTAGTTTCCATAGTAAATATCAGAGAGCTGGCGTTCCAACACCTTCAGGGGTGGGGACGGATGCTCCTGATTCTTCATAAGAGTGTATATCTCACTGATGATGGACCAGTAGAGATGCTCAGCCGCAGCACGTTCACGCATGTTTACCTGACCGTAGAGGAACTTGTTACGAATCTCCTCACGATAGTAGTTCAAGTCGTTCAGACACTCCTGGGCAGTCTCTTCCTTGAGCATGGTGCGCACATACAAGAGATTGTCCAAAGCAGGAAGAAGCTCTTGCGCAATAGGTTCTTCCCTACCCTTGCCGTTCCAGAATACATTGGTATCGAGGATATTCAGCAGCAGGACAGAGTAGTAGGAGACCAAAGCCCGCCCCGATTCGCTGAGGATCGTAGGATGAGGTATCTTTGCCTGGTTACAGATGTTCATGATCTCTTCAACCACATCAGAGCAATACTCCCGTGTGGTGTAGTTGCGGCTGTTGCTGTTATCGGTGTGGCTTCCATCATAGTCGATGGCAAGGCCCCCTCCGATATCCAACAGTCCCATGGGCGCCCCTTCCTGGAGCAGACCTGAATAAAAGCGGGCCGCTTCTGTCGCCCCCATCCTGATGAACCGTATATTGGGGATCTGAGAGCCCAAGTGGTAGTGAAGCAGCTTCAAGGAGTCAAGCATACCTTCGCTCTTGAGCATATCCACGACCTCAATTACTTGGCTTGTATTCAGTCCAAAGACACTGCGGTCCCCACCGGATTCTGTCCAGTGGCCTCCGGCAACAGTCGAAGGTTTCATCCTGATGCCAATGTTTGGCGTAATACCTAGGGCCTTCGCCCTCTCAACGATAATGGCAGCCTCTCCTGGCATTTCAATGACCAGGACAGTCTGCATACCTAGGGCCATACCCTTGAGTGCAAGGTCAATGTACTCCTCATCCTTATAGCCGTTACAGACAACATAAGCTTCAGGGTCATCAATATAGGCTAGGGCTATGATAAGTTCAGCCTTGCTGCCTGTCTCAAGCCCATGATGGTATTGCTTGCCGAAACGACAGATCTCTTCGATGACCTGCTGCTGTTGATTTACCTTCACAGGATAGACACCCTTATAGGAACCTTCATATCCTACTTCCTTGATGGCTTGGGCAAAGCTTTCGTTGATGTGCTGGATGCGGTCATCAAGGATATTGCTGAAACGCAACAGGACAGGGAGTTTAGTCCCTCTGTCTTTCAAGCCTTTGGCTATCTCTAGGAGGCTGATGGAGGATTCTGGAGTATCACGCTTGAGGCGGACCTCCACTTCCCCATCTTCCTGTATATGAAAGTAGCCATTTCCCCACTCTTCGATGCGGTAGAGATCGGCTGAATCTTCTACATTCCACAAATCGGTTGGTTTTTTCTGCATAAACCCTCCTCACTGATTGGCTAGCAGTATAGCAGATAGTAGCGATAGATAACATAGCAATGCTATAGGCTATAAACAGAATGGGTTTGATACAGAACAGGGGATACAAAGAAGAGCAAACAGTGAAGGGTTTTCAAGAATTATGGGTTGATACCAGAGCTGGTTTCCATTTGTAGAGAACCAAACAGAGGGCTATCTTCACGATAGCCCACAAAGACAAAGCTACTGAAGGTATTGAATGGCAAATCCACTCATCTTATACCTAGAGACAATAAGAAATAAAGAATCTCCAAAAGGTCCTTCTGAATATCTATAGGTGTCTTCGGTATCGACCAAGATATTCACCAGGTCGTCAGCTTTAGGATAGACACTCTTTGCGTAGGTTAAGAAATCCAGATAACCTCCAGTATCCTCACTTGTTGTATATTCCACCCTTCCTAAGACCTTGTAGGTTCCAGCGGCAGGAAACGAGACAGATGCTGACAAAGGATTTTTAGCAGTGATTATTTGTGATGTAACACAACCAGTAAAAAGCAGGACAACAAGAACGAGTGCCATGATAATGGCCATCCAATTTTTCATACAAACTCCTAGAACAATATTTATTGTCTTATGGTACAGCATAAAACTGACTAATTGCTAAAAATAACCACTTTAGGCAATTTCTTACATTCATCACTGGTTATATGAAAAAACTACTTGAAGCAAGTTCCATTACGCTTTGGATAGGGAAAGGTACCTCTGCTTTGCCCTGAACAACTCCTCATAGATTGGAAGCAGTGTGCTATCAGGGGTATAAAGGATTGCTTGATGGAGAGATACTGCCTTCTGGTATGCCATTAGATGAGAGCTATGATGACCAAGCGCTACAGAGGCATTGATCCATGCTCCCAAGGAGGTGGTTTCTGTATTGTATGGCTGGATAACCTCTTTTTGGAGGATGTCTGCCTGTATCTGGTTAAACACAGCACTCTTGGCCATTCCTCCAGAGACTCGCATCTGTTCAATGGGATGGGCAATATCTTCAAAAATGGCGATGTTCTCTTGTATCTCCAGGGCTATCCCTTCCAAGATTGCACGGGCTATATCACCTTTAGAGGTACTCAAGCTGAGATTATTGATGACCCCTTTGGCTTTTTGATCCCAATAGGGCGATCCACTTCCCTTAAAATGGGGGATCACGACAACCCCCTGGGCACCCGGTGGAGAAAGCTTTGCCAGTTGGTCGAGAGCTACAAAATCCAAGGAAGAGCCAAGCAGCTCCTTAAACCATCTATAGACGGATCCTGTGGATATCATCCCCCCTTCAAGGTGGTATAGGCCTGCAATTGCCGAAGGGGTGCAGAAGACTCGCATCAGCGGATCAATGATCGGCTGGTGGGAGAGCCCTACCACATAGGAGCCTGTACCGGTATTTGCTATTACTGTCTCCTCATCCAACAGGCCAGTGCCAAGAGCCGCACACTGCTGGTCCCCCCCAGAAGAGATAACAGGAAGCCCTGCCTGTAACCCAACCCGACTTGCAATCTTCTTGTCTAAGGAACCTACAACAGAACCTGGTGGTATAAGATCACACAAAAGCGATGCATCTATGCCATATAGATCCAAGAGTTCATCATCCCAAGCCAGCGTATGGATATTCAACAGACTGGTTCTTCCTGCTAATGAGTAATCAGAGACAAACTCATTGGTAAGATGGTGGATCAGCAAATCCTGTATGCCCACCATCTTATAGGTATTTTTGTATATCTCATTCTGGTGTGTTTTAAGCCACTGCATCTTAAGGCTGGAAAAGACTGAGGTGATCACCGCCCCGCTTTTTTGGTAGATGCTTTCACG
>CAYXYD010000024.1:11976-21420 GCA_964469205.1 uncultured Sphaerochaeta sp.
ACGAGAGGAGGCATATGAAGCGACAAGCGAATCGGTTCTGTTGTCCTGCCACATGATTACGGGAAAAAGGGGATTGCCTTGCCTATCAACAGGGACTACAGCAGAGCGAAAACTTGTGAGTGCAATCGCTTCTATCGTATGGTTGTTTTGTTGTGTGAAAATAGCACATGCAGTAAGAAGCTTTTCAAGCACGGTAAGGTAGGAAAAGCCATCGTGCTCTACCCTACCATCGGGATAATACTGGGGTGGATGGTGCTCTTGGATCATCTCCACAACAGAACCCGAAAGATCAAAGATAGTTGAGCGCATACTTGTTGTGCCTGTATCGACTATCACTATTGTCTTCATCAAAGCCTCCAAAAGAACTCAATCGTAGATACCAATTGTGTATTTACCCTAGACGCACTCTAGTAACTAACCTTATAATCATCATAAAGAAAAGTCAAATTGATTCTTTAGTGTTCTTTTTGATTTTTTTGTTTGAATATACCGAGGTTAATATGGCTAATGGCACTATAGCAAATAATAGATATCTGCAAATATTAGAGACATTGTACACATCCGGAAATGTATCGGTCAATGCTCTTGAAAATCTACTCCAAGTATCAAAGGTCACCATCAGACGCGATCTTGATTATCTCAATGAGAAAGGGCTTCTCATCCGTACCCATGGAGGGGCTACCTTACTGCCCAACCAAGACATTAAGTTTACCGATGCCGATTATGCGAAAAAGGATATTACCCATGTACAAGAGAAAAGACGCATCGCACTGAAGTGCGCTTCACTCATTAAACCACAGGACATCCTTTTTATTAACAGTGGATCCACCACTAATTTCCTTTTGCAATCAATTGCTGGAAAACAAATTAAAGTCATAACAAACAATGCAGCTTCCTTAGAATCCTGTATAGATGACAAAGTGGAGATACTCTTTCTAGGAGGACAGTACCTCAAGCATCCCCGCTCTTTCATTGGAGAGTTTGCCCTTGCAACCCTGAGAGAGATGTACAGCACCCACACCATCTTAGGAACAAATGGCATCAGTTTGGAGAAAGGTCTCACCACTACAGTCTATCAGGAGTGCAGCATCAACCAGGCCATGATCCAGAATACCCACGGGAAAGTGATAGTGCTTGCTGACTCTACAAAGATGGGAATTATCTCTAATTTTATCTCTGCTCCCCTTGAATCAATCGATATTGTCATTACAGATGACAAGTGCCCCCCTGCTTTTAAAGTGGGGCTTGAAGAGGCTGGGATAGAGGTTATTATAGCTTAATAGCATAAAAAGAACGAAACGAAAGCAAAACACCCGTTAATAAAACCAAATAATGCAAATTTATCTTTTTTTTCTTGGCTTATTCAAAATGTCATGGTACGATACTATTGTCATGTATCTATAATGACTAAAACGGAGGAATAGAAATGAACAAAAAGAGAGTTAGTATTTTGGTAGTAAGTGTATTGCTCATTGGAACAATGCTCTTTGCTGCTGGAGCACAAGAAACGACCAAACCATCAGTAAAGATGAGTGATGAATTCAATTGGGAACAATTTTCAGGATCCACTGTTGTCTTCAACTACCCAAACCATGTCCACTACAACGCAATGGTAGAATCTGGTGTTTTGGATGAATTCACTGCAAAGACAGGCATCAAGGTAGAGTCTGACAGAATGCAATACATGAACATGCATGATGCGCAGATTCTTCAGATGAGCAAGTCCAAAGGTGATTACGATCTTATCACCATGGTAGTGATGTGGAAGTCAGAGTATGCAATGTCTAATCTCATTCGTCCTCTGCAGCCCTATTTCGACACCCCTCGCCTAGCAGCCCCTGATTATAACTTTGATGATCTCGTACCTGCCTATGTCGAAGTAACCGGTATTGCTGGAGGCAAAAACATCTATAAGGACGGTCCTGGAGCCCAGCTGTTTGGATTGCCTTTTGGTGCAGAGACAAGTTTCCTTGTTTATCGTAAAGACCTCTTTGACAAGTACAATGTAAAGGTTCCTACAACCTATGCAGAGATTGAAACTGCAGCAAAGTTCTTTGCTGAAAATGTTCCTGGCGTATATGGCCTGACCATGAGAGCCGGTAGTGGACACCATGCAACACACGGTTGGCTCTTACATGCATCTCCCTTTGGTGCAACTGTATTTGATGAGAACTGGGAACCTGCCTTTACCAGCAAGGAAGCCATTGAAACCATCGAATTCATGAAGACGATGATCAAGTACGGACCTCCTGGAATGGAAGGCTTTACCCAAGATGAAGAGTTTGCCGCGTTCCTGCAAGGTGATGCTGCAATGTATCTTGATGCAAGTGTATTCGCCGGTCCCGTAAAAGATCCAACCAAATCAAGAGTCTATGACAAGATTGCATTTGCCCCCCATCCAAAGGCAAAGACCAGTCTTTCTGAAACTGGTGGATTCGGTCTTGGTATCCCCACGAATGCCCACAATCCTGAAGCTGCTTTCCTTTTGATGCAGTATCTCACCCTTCCTGAAGTTGAGAGAAAGATTGTAATGGCCGGTGGTGCACCTTTCAGAATGTCTACAGTAAAAGATGCTTCCCTGTATGAGAAGTATCCTGAATTTGCAGTCCTAGCCGAACAGTTGGAGTATGCAAATGCAGACTGGAGACCAATCATTCCAGAATGGGGCGAGATCAACAACCTTCTCGGTATTGCCATCAACCAGGGCCTCACTGGAGTTAAGACTCCTAAGGAAGCCATGCAGGATGTGGTAGAACCCATCAGAAAGATCATGATCCGTTCTGGGTACATTAAATAATCGCACACTCGTTAGTAGGCGAATACCCATCGGTATTCGCCTACTGCTCTTGGAGAAACCATGAGGAAGAACACAATCCCAGGCAGAAAAACCAATGCCTATTATTTCTTAGCACCAGCTGCAGTCATATTGCTGACGGTCATGCTAGTGCCTATCTTCAATACCATACGACTGAGTTTTTTCGAATGGTCGTTGAGAAGCATGGCACAAAAACCCACATTCATTGGGTTGAGAAACTATGCAGAGCTCTTTACCAGTGAAAACTTCTTGTCGAGTGTACGGGTAACAATTACCTTTAGCTTGAGCGTAGTAAGTATTGAATTACTCCTTGGCACAATCTTTGCCCTGCTCCTTGAAGGTAACTTTGCTGGAATGAGGCTCTTCAGGACACTTTTCGTACTACCTATCATGGTAGCACCTGTTGTCGTAGGTATCATGTGGCGTTTTATGTATCACCCTACCTACGGAAAGATAAATTTCTTCCTTTCATTACTGGGCATAGCCCCTGTAGGATGGCTCTCAGATCCACAGATAGCCCTTACCTCGGTAATCATTGCAGATGTATGGCAGTGGTTCCCCTTTGTATTCCTCTTGGTCCTTGCAGGACTGCAAGGGGTTCCCAAAGATATCATGGAAGCATCGCGCGTCGATGGTGCAAATTATTGGCAGAGCCTGTTGCACATTAAGCTTCCCTACATAGCTTCAGTATTGGCTCTTACGGCAATACTGCGCCTAATTGATTCATTCAGGTCGCTTGTTGTCATTTACAACATGACAGGAGGGGGACCTGGCGTCACCACAGAAGTGCTCTCATTGCACATGTACAAGACTGCGTTTACCAGTCAGCGCCTTGGATTGGCTTCTGCCGTCTCAGTCTTATTACTCTTGATAATCATCTTTTTCGCCCTGTTTCTTATAGTGCGTTCAATGCGGAAAGAGGGGAAATAGATATGAAACTACAAACACGAAAACATTTGAGCATAGCGATTAAGTATATCCTCATTACCTTGGCAACAATGGTAATCCTGTTCCCTATCTATGAGATGATCACCACCTCCCTGAAACTTCCTGTTGATGCATTTGTCATCCCCCCTATTTGGTTTTTTGTCCCGACATTGGTCAACTATAAGGCAGTGTTCTTTGATGCAAACTTTTTCCGCTTCTTTACCAATAGTGTGATAGTGGCTATAACCTCTACAGTTCTCAGTGTAGGACTCGGAGCTTTGGCAGCATACCCTCTTGCACGTTGGAAATTCGGAGGAAAGAAGACCATGATATTGGGTGTATTGCTCCTGCGGATGATCCCAGAAGCAATACTTGCTGTACCTGTATTCGTCCTATTCAACTCATTTGGGGCTAGTGTAAATGGAAGGGTGGCACTAATACTTGTATATACTGCCATTAACCTACCCTTCAACATTTGGGTGATACGAACCTTTATCATGGACCTTCCCTATGAGTTGGAAGAGTCAGCAATCATTGATGGATGCTCTGATTTCTCTGTATTCACAAAGATTGTGCTACCCCTGATAGGACCAGGCCTTTCAGTGGCAGGTATCTTTACCTTTAGGATGGCATGGAATGAATTTATTCTCTCATTGGTGCTGACCGATAGGTTTACCAGGACCCTGCCAGTAGCTGTCTCCTTGTTCCTTACCGATACCGGTACGGAGTGGGGAAAAATAACTGCAATAGCGACCATCATTGCAGTACCTGCTTTCATTTTTACATTTGGAGCTGCAAAGTCCCTGATCATGGGTCTTACTGCAGGTGCTGTCAAAGGATAATACAAAGACATATCGAAGGAGTTATATATGAGCAAAGTAGACGAAATTACCAGAGAATCTTGGATCCTCAATACATTCCCAGAATGGGGCACGTGGCTGAACGAAGAAATTGAACAGGAAACCGTAAAAAAGGGTACATTCGCCATGTGGTGGCTGGGATGCACCGGCATATGGATCAAATCAGAAGGCAATGCAAATCTTTGCATTGATTTCTGGGTTGGCAGCGGAAAACGAACAAAAAAGAATAAGTTTATAGGGCCCCAGCACCAGATGGCTAGGATGGCAGGAAACAAATCCTTGCAACCCAATCTTCGCACAAGTGTATTTGTCCTTGATCCTTTTGCCATCAAGGAAGTTGATGCGATCATATCAACTCATATGCATAACGACCATATCGATGCGAACGTTGCAGCGGCCATCCTGAAGAACTGTGATGCATCTGTGCCCTTTATCGGACCACAGGCATGCATTGACATGTGGACAAGCTGGGGTGTCCCTGCTTCCCGTTGCATAGCGGTAAAACCCGGTGATGTAATCAAGATCAAGGATGTGGAGCTTGTAGCTCTTCAGTCCTTTGACCGTACAGCCTTGATAACTTCCCCACCCGATGGCGATATCAGGGGAAAGCTTCCTGATGATATGGATTACCGTGCAGTCAACTATCTCATAAAGACTCCAGGGGGAAATCTCTACCATAGCGGAGACTCCCACTACTCTAACATGTATGCAAAACATGGTAATGAAAACAAAATCGATGTGGCCCTTGGCTCGTATGGGGAAAATCCCAGAGGGATTACCGACAAGATGACCTCCTGTGACATCCTTCGGATGGCAGAGGCACTCAATACGCAGGTGGTGATCCCTTTCCATCATGACATTTGGGCAAACTTCCAAGCTGATCCCAAGGAGATTACCGTCCTGTTTGACATGAAAAAAGACCGGTTGCAGTACCAGTTCCAGCCGTATATCTGGCAGGTCGGGGGTAAGTTTGTCTATCCAGACGATAAGGACAAGAGAGAGTATCACTATCCCAGAGGATTCGATGATTGTTTTACTGTTGAGACAAACCTCCCCTATCCTTCGTTCTTATAATAGCAGATAAGGAATCTATGATGACTATAGAGAAGAAAACCCTAGATACAATGGATCGTTGTTATGCTGTGGCAGCTTTCAAGGTTGCAGGACGATTACAACTCTTTTATGCTTCGGAAGGCCATGGCCCCTGTTATATGTATGATGCAGAAACGCTTGAGAGAAGGGTCGTATGGGAAGAGCCTGGAGGGACAATGTGTATTGTCCCTCTGGAAAACACCGATGGTGATTTCCTTGCCGTCCAACAATTCTTCCCGACTTTCCAATCGGAGAACAGCATCATCGTGCATGGGCATTATGACCAGAAGGCAAAAGAGTGGGTGATCAAAACCCTACTTAGCCTTCCCTATATCCATCGCTTCGATGTCTTGCATACTGATCACCAGAGATACCTCATAGCGTGCACTCTCGCCACATCCAAGAAGGACAAGGAAGATTGGTCTGACCCGGGCAAGGTCTATGTAGCAGCCCTCCCAGACGATATGAGCGATACGTTTACCTTATCAGTCATCCTTGATGGTCTGGTGAAGAATCACGGGTACTCACGCATATATCTCGAAGATGGCACGCCCTCTTCTCTTATATCATGTGAAAGCGGTGTCTATAAAATAGTCCCCCCAAAAGCAAATACTGATGACTGGAGTATTACACACCTGATGAAGACAGAGATCAGTGATGTCTGCCAGTTCGATATGGATGGTGATGGGAACAATGAGTTGGCTGCCATAGAAGGCTTTCATGGCTCGGTCTTGAAGATCTACAAGAAAAAAGGTCAGAAGTACACTGAAGTTTACCGATGCAAGAGAAAGATGAACTTCATCCATGCTATCTGGGCAGGCAACCTGCGGGGCATTCCAACCATGATCTTCGGCTATAGGCGCCACGCCCTTGAGCTCTTTCTTGTGCAATATGATAAGGAAACAGAGGAGTATTTTGAATATACCCTTGATATTGGAACAGGGCCGAGTAATGTTACTGTTGCTCATAGTGATGAGTATGATATGATACTCTCATCAAGCCGTCATATTGGAGAAGCAGCACTATATTATGTCTATGACTAACTCGTACACCTTAGGTCTATACGAAAAATCGATGCCCGACACCCTCACCTTGGGAGAAAAACTGCTCAAGGCACAGGGTGTTGGCTACGATTTCCTTGAACTCAGCATCGATGAGACCGAGTATCGGCTCAACCGCCTCACCTATTCACCCCAACAACTTGCTGAAATGAGAAAAGAGGTTGATGATACCTCGTTTCCTCTGGGTTCGATATGCCTTTCGGCACATCGCAAGTATCCCTTGGGCAGCCTTGATGCTGCAATAAGAGAGAAATCTCTAGATATCATGAAACAAGCGGTTGAGTTTGCATCCTATATGGGAATCCCCATCATCCAGCTAGCTGGTTATGATGTCTATTATGAGACATCCACTGAAAAGACGAAGGCATTGTTTGTTGAGAACCTGAAGATATGCACAAACCTAGCAGCGGAAAGGGGAATTCTTCTTGGCTTTGAAACCATGGAGACCCCTTTCATGAACACCGTCACCAAGGCCCTTGAATATGTCTCCCTGATCAACTCACCCTACCTCCAGATATATCCAGATCTCGGCAATATTGTGAATGCAGTAGAGGGTAATAATCAAAAGGCAAGAGCAGACTTACTGAAGGGAAAAGGGCATATCATCGCAGCCCATATCAAGGAGTCAGTCCCAGGCAAATTCCGGGAGATCCCCTATGGAACAGGGCATGTCGACTTCCCACTTCTCCTACAGACCTGTTGGGATATTGGGGTACGTAGGTATGTGACGGAGTTCTGGCATACAGGTAGTGAAGATTGGGAAAAACAACTCACCGACTCGTATACCTATGTCAATCAGGTATTCTTCAACAAGAAAGAGAAGCATTCCCAATGGTGAGCTAAAAACCAACAATTATTCGTGAAACAAAATTTAACTCCTGTTGCGAAGAGAGAATATAATCAAAAAAGAGAATATACAAAACAAGGCCGTATGCAGTCCATACAGCTTTGTTTTGTTATATTTGGATATTGAGTTTTTTACAAATACTATTACATGGTAGCTATCAAATTCTGCAGTTGCCCTACCTTGCTAGGAGTCACCATACCCTTAACATACCCTGTAATGGTGCCGTCAGAAGCAACGACAACTAGGATGCTCTCATCATCAAAAGGTATTTCAGCCTTTTCAGAAAACTTCTCTGTCTTGGAGACAAACAGCACCCCTACCCTGGTAGGGTCTACGACATCTGCATAATAGTCATAGAGGGCTTGATTGCTCCAGCAAAACTACATAGGCAAATCCTATGAAAAATGCAGAAGTGATTCCTACCAAAACTACAGAATGGAAGAGGAAAGATATGAATCTCTCCTCTTCCTGAAAATTTAGAAATGACTTATTTCTGTTGCTCCAAGGGTCATGGTCTGAAGCAAAGAAGCCAACACTTCCTTGCTTGCAGAAAGATTATTTTTCCATTCGCTCACAGGACTATGAGAAATCAACACGGTCCCACCAAACTTCTCGCGATAATCAAGGATTTCTTTCATCAGCTGGGTTTCCTTTGTTGAAATGGGGTCGTTCAGCCAATCATCAATGATAAGGCACTGCGTTTTTCTGTAAGAGTTTAGCAAATCGCTTAGAGTCCCATCCTTATTGGCTTCTGCCAGATTTTGGATCAGAGATGTGTAACGGACATATTGTGTCCTGTATTTCAGTTTGCAGCATGAAGAGCCGATGGCACATCCCAGATAGGTGATGCCACTTTTTGCAGGTCCTGTGATGATAACAACCCCATGGTTATCAATATAAGAGCATTTAGAGAGGTATCCCACCTGGCTTTTTGTCAGAGAGGCGTTTCTTTTCGTCAGATTCTCCAGATTCGCATCAAGAAACCAGAAGTCTGCATTCTTTGCATACTTCATCGTACGGTTGCTGGTTCTCAGGGCAAGCTGGGTCCCTATCATCTCTGCTATGAACTCCTCTGTGCTCTTGTTCTCGGGAGGATTGGGGTTATCTACAAACCACTCGCGATAATATTCAGCCATTCCAGGAAGCTTGAGAGCGGTAAGTCCTGTAAGGATCAAGGAATCCATTTCCCTTCTCTGCTCTTCCAATGTCATATAGGAGGTGTTAGCGCTCATCTTTGTCCTCCTCGAATCCAAGATCAAGATCCATAAAGGTGTCTGGCTCGAACAACAACTGGTGGAGGTCTTCAGCCCTGGCCTTTTCTTCCTGCCTTTCGCAAAGCTCATCAATTTTCTGCTTTATGCGGGTATAGCGGATTAGCACGGCATGGGAGGGGAATTGTAGGCACAGTTGGCTGCAGGCTTCCTCGAGAAGCTTTTCCCCGACCCTACGCCCATTTTTTTTCCTGTCTGACAGATGGACTACGCCGGCACAGGTCTCATAGTATTTTTCAGGAGCCTCTTCCTGACTTTCCGCATGGTCGAAAAATCGCCTTATGACCTCGTAGGTGCTCGGCCCAGCCATTCCAGCCTTGTAAAGGAGCTGGTTTTCGTCGCGGTTCACATAATCCTCGATATAGGATGGGAGATGGGAGTTTTCTGTGACATAGAAGTCAAAGCGGTGACTTCCCCTAGGGTGGGTACAGATGAAGGAGCCGATCCCGTCCGCGTCCATCTCGTATATCTGTACATCACCACGCCCCAGCTTGATAAACACCTGCTGATGCATATAATGGAAGGGGACACTGTAGTAATAGCCATCTGTCTTGCATTTCACATGGCTGTT
>CAYXYD010000025.1:0-1638 GCA_964469205.1 uncultured Sphaerochaeta sp.
GGTATTGATCGTGCTACTATTAGTTTGTACAAAGTATGAACTATTGAATTTAGGAAGTTTCTCCCCTGTACTTAGGGGGAACCAATAGAAAAAGCGATTGCTTTTACAAGGTTACGAAGTCATTAGGAGGTAACTATGACTGGTATGAAGAAAGTTACAATTTTGGCCCTAGCTCTGCTTTTGGTCGTCTCGGCGGCCTTTGCACAGGGAACCAAAGAAGACACGGCTGCCGCTGGGCAGGTAGAACTTACTGTTTTGAACTACATTGATATGTCAGAGCCAAACAGTGCGAATGAAGTTGCAATGGTCTGGGACAAGTTCAGTGCTGAGAATCCTGACATAAAGGTTGTTCGTGAAGACCTGTTCAACGAACCTTTCCACCAGAAGACAGAAGCCTACGTCGCAAGCGGCCAGCTTCCTGATGTCATCTACATGTGGCCCAGTGGACGTTCAACCAGCCTCCACACAACCAAGAGCGTGAAAGACCTTATGCCCCTTCTTGAAAAAGATGGTCTTGTAAAGTCCTACAACCCTGCTACCTTGGTACCACAGTTTGGTGGCTATCTTGGGGAGCTCCCCAATGGTATCACTACCACACACATGCTCTATGTGAACACCAAAGTTCTCAGAGAGAATGGTTTTTCAATGCCAAAAACGTATGCAGAGATGAAAGCTATGGCCAAACCTTTGAAAGCAAAGGGTATCGACTTGATCGCCATGGATAACATGGACGCTTGGGTTATGCAGAGCTGTCTCTTCTCAATGGTTGTCGGTCGTTTCGGTGGTACTGAATGGTACCCAGCTCTTGCAAGTGGCAAGGTCGACTTCAACGATGCATGGTTCATCAACTCCCTCAAGCTGATCGATGACATGTATGCTTCCGAGATGATCAAACGCAACAGCCTGACCAGCCCTTATGGATCAAGCCGTGGTCGTTTCGCAACAGGCAAGGCTGCTTTCTACATCGACGGTGACTGGTCAACTGCTGCTTTCCAGACTGACATTACCACCGGTCAGGCTCTGGTCAGTCGCGCTGCACAGGCAAGTGACTTTGAGATGATCGTCATGCCTTCTCTTCCTGGTGAAGTTATCAGCAATTCCAACAGTGGTGTTGTCGGTACCGGTTTCGGCATGAGTGCTAACCTTGCCTCTGGTTCTGCTAAAGAAGCTGCCGCTTGGCGCTTGATCAAGTTCCTGCAGGGTGAGTATGTGCAGACCTACCGCCTCTCCACAGGTGCTTCCTTCCCCTCCAACCTCAACGTTGATGTGGATGAGGTCGTTAAAGAAGCCAATCTTGAGCCTTTCGTAGCCAAGAGAGCTGCTTACTATGAGAAGTACAACACGGTCACCCCTGTTATCGATGGTGTGCTCGCCGGTGATGTCTACAATGTCATCAACACTGGACTTCAGGAAATTGGTCTTGGAAAGAAGTCTCCTGCCCAGGTTGGAAAAGATGTACAGAAAGCATGGGAAACTTGGAAAGCCAATAACTAAGCAACTGTACTAAGTAGAACAATAAGAGGGACCAGCGATGGTCCCTCTTTTGCGCTTTGATACTATTTGTGAAAATATACTTCCCTAGAAGTGAAAAGTTCAGATATGGTACTTTTTGCTATGTTCAATTCCTGGTATCGAACA
>CAYXYD010000025.1:1738-3511 GCA_964469205.1 uncultured Sphaerochaeta sp.
AGTGTTACGTGTGATAATGGACAATGACCTTGAACTGGTTACCTTCCCTGTCATCAATAAATTCAATGTTCTCATGAATTTTTAAAGCTCTCCGAATTCCGTTGCCCAACCCTCGATACGGTAAGACTTTTGTTCCGAAAGAGGCAAGTATTGGATTCCTGATTACTGAATTCCCTGCCTTGATATTTTCAATCGTTAGATTGTTAGGCAAATGGCCAGGACTGATAATCTCCGCCCTATCCTTGAATAGAAAGATTCGTATTGCAGCAGAGATGAAGTAATCGCGATGCAGCAGGGCATTGGCCAGTAATTCTTCCCAAACCGTCTGAGGGACAACAGGCTCCGCAATAGAATTAACATTTTGCTTCCCTTGTGCATACGGGATATTATTCATAATGAATGCCAGAGCACCGGAAAAGACTTCTTCAAGTTTTCCTGAGAAATCACGGCTATCCTTATAGTGCTCCCTATCTATATCCGTATCGGGATAGGCAACTGCCTTGACAATAAAACTTGGCAGCATGTATCTGGATCGTCTTGAGAAAAGTAAGGCTCCTGCAAGATTGAGAGTCCCCTTCTTTGCTAGATTCATATTTTCCAATAATTTTTCCAAGGGTATGTTTTGTTTTTCAACCGTTTCCCCATACACATCCTCGAAGAAATTACTGAAATACAGGACGTCAACATCCGCGACAGTCATTCCAGAAACGGGGATTTCATCAGCATGAACCAGTCCTGCGGACTGAAACATCCGTTGTATTTCTTCCCTAGCGGTAACCTTACGTTTGTCTCCGCCGTTTTTTATCCAGATGAGCCCTTGATTGTCCGTATACGGTTTACTCACCCCTGATAAGATGGTAACAACAATTACGATACCTTTATCCGTATGAACATTTTCCGAGAGCGGATTAATGGAAGGATGGATATGCTGGGAAGCAACGTTCGAAATCATGTTGTTTACCCGCCGGACATCGTTAATTGTCAGGCCTGCAATAGAACCATCATCGTTTACCCCAATAAACAGTTTCCCTCCAATTGAATTACTGAAAGCTACCAGTTCGGAGGCCAGTTGATCAGGATTATGTATGTTGCACTTGAATTGCGTCAGGCTGTCTTCACCATTTGCCAATAACAATTGCATTTCCTTTTGATTCATTGTATTCCTCCTCACTCATTTCTAAATATACGCCAAAACTAAGAAATATCCTAGCATCTTTTCTTTTACCACCTACGGGTAATGCCTAAATGACCTTACTAGCCAGATCCAGGTACATTTTTCAGAAATAAAGAAGGTGCCAGAGGAGTAAACCTCTAGCACCTTCAGCTTCATCATCTCAGATAGTACGTATTACTGTAACTCTCTCTGTTACCTGCTGCTCCCATAGAGATGGAAGACCTTAAGGCTCTTCTTGAACTCTTCGAGGGTAATCTCTTCTCTTGTCTTGAAGATCACCATCTTCTGGGCAGTAGGGCGTACGTTGAAGAGATTGTCACTGAAGGTCCCCTTGATCGAGCCTGCATCAAGGGCAACCTCAAACCCAGGAGCCTTGCTACTGAGGGTGACAGAGAATCCCCCTTGGGCCTTCTCCACCTGCACCTCCAGTTTAGGATCGAGCAGAGCACACCGCTTGGGGCGGTCGAGCAACATGACGTCCTCGATGTAGAGGTCGTCTGTCTCCAGCTTGATAGCGAGGAACATCTGCTTGGGATCGATGTTGTTCTTCTCCAATTCAATGGTGCAGACATGCGTGCTGCTTTGAGAAGGAATATCCA
>CAYXYD010000025.1:3611-13224 GCA_964469205.1 uncultured Sphaerochaeta sp.
AGGTAGAGCATCTGCTCAAAGCCGTGGGGGAAGAGAAAGTAACGGCTGAAGTTCTCGATGATGATGGAGTTTCCCCGATCATTCTTCTGGTGGTGTTCCATCACCTCACTGGTAAGGTTATGTTCCGAAACTTGGGCATACTCCTCAACTGTGGAGAGGGAAGGGAAGCTCTGATAGCCGAACTCGCTGACAAACCTTGGGTTGATGGAGTAGTACTCCTCAAAGGGTTTCCCCTCATGCCAGACTGACCAGAAGTGCATATCGCCCTTGTTGTCGTTGTGCCAGTTATCCGAATAGTCCCCAGGACCTGCCGAAGGACTCGATGGCCACCACTGCCTGGTAGGATCGAGCTCTTGAATGACCCTTCCCACCGTCCCTTCATTGAGACGGTCATAGTCGATGACATATCTCCAAGGATCGTTCTTGGATTCCTCATACCAGCTTATGGCCCCCAGGTCCTCATTGTTTCCACACCACAAGGCGATACTTGCATGGTCACGTAGGCGTGGTATCTGGTAGCGAAGCTCCGCTTCGACATTGTCTAGGAACTCTGGGTTTGAGGGATACATGGAACAGCTGAACATGCAGTCATGCCAGAGAAGCAACCCTTTTTCGTCACAGAGGTCATAAAAGCTCTCCATCTCATAGAGGCCCCCTCCCCAGATGCGCAGCATGTTCATGTTGGCATCGACACAGTTTTGCAAGAGTTGTTCGTAGCGGTCGTCCGTGAGACGGGAAAAAAGGGCATCCATAGGGATCCAGTTTGCACCCTTGGCAAAGATATCCCTTCCGTTGACCGAGAAGGTCATGCTCTTTTCCTCTTTGTCCGCATCCTCTTCAGTCCTGACCTCAATGGTCCTGAAGCCGATGCGCTTGGTCAAGTTCTGCTCCCCAATGGAAAGGTCCAGGGTATAGAGTGCTTGCTTGCCCTCTCCTGCTGGCCACCATAGCTCGACATCCTTACACACGAGGGTGAAAGTAAGCTTGTTGAGCCCTGTCTTGAGATTAATATCTCCTTTCTGGCGGGCTTTGCCCAAGGTGGCGACGCTTGTGAGCTTCTGCTCTTTTGAGGAGTTGTAGATAACATTGATGCGAGCTTCCCATGCTCCATCCTCAAGTTTCTTGGTGTCGGTCACTACCGATTCAATGATACCTTCATCAACAAAATGGAACTCT
Organism: uncultured Sphaerochaeta sp.; assembly: GCA_964469205.1. GTDB lineage: Bacteria > Spirochaetota > Spirochaetia > Sphaerochaetales > Sphaerochaetaceae > Sphaerochaeta. Next base: position 4,788 of record CAYXYD010000025.1, read on the forward strand.
ATAGGTTCATACAAGCCAAAGCTCATGATGCAGGGACCCCAGTCCCATCCGCTATGGCATTGGGTCTTTCGGATCAGGTTACGGTGCTTTGCAGATACAGGATAGACAGAGTAGGGGATGGGGTAGGAAAGCTTTGCAGCTTCCCGTATTGCTTCATTCTCTGCACTGGTAAATTCCAAGGTAATGGTGTTTTCCCCGACAACGAGCAGGTGTGTTAGGTCGAAGCGAAACCTGCGGAACTGGTTGTTACATGATCCTGCCTTCTTGCCGTTGACCACCACGGAGATGATGGTATCTGCCATGGTGAAGGTGATGACAGCTTGTCCTGAAGAGAGTTGTTCTTTGGTTACCGAGAAGGTCTTGCTCAAGATCCAGTCGTGCTGGCCAACCCACTGGATGTTCAGCTCATTGGTGCCCCAATAGGGATCGACTATGAGCTCCTGGCTCAAGAGTGCCGAATGTATCTCACCTGGAAGGGTGCAGGGGACTGAAGTGTTCTTAAGGAAATATTTACAATAGGGTGCGACGGCCTTGCTGTCTTTTGGAGAGAGGGCCCACTGCCCGTTAAGATCGATAGTTTGCATGAATAATCCTCCTTGGCTCAGTATAGCACAACAGGAACCTCTCGGGCTTTGGAAGTTGCATATTGCAGTACATCTTTTGTTGCGATAGACTTGAAAAAAGGAGTTACCAGAGCATGCATACAAATCTATTCAGAAAGCTATTACAAGAGAACAGCCCTTCAATGGGAACCCGAATCCTCAGCACTTGGCCCGTTATAGTCGAGGCAGTAGGGGCAAGTGGTCAGTTTGACTATATTGAGTTTGTTGCCGAGTACGCTCCCTTCACCGATGCTGACCTGGAGAATGTTGTCAGGGCAGCGGAGCTGCACAAGATGTCTTCCATGATAAAGATAGATTTTCAAAACAGATTCTACATAGCCCAAAGGGGTTTGGCTGCAGGGTTCCAGAGCATTCTCTTCACCGACCACAAAAGTGCAGAAGAGGTTCAGCAATCAATTACTGCTATCAGAGCGGATACCCCAGAGGACAGGGGACGCTTTGGCAAGCCGACCCGTCGTTTCATAGGATTTGAGCCAAGCTTGAGCCAGATGGACTATGCAAAGATGTTGCGGGAGACCGTAGTTGCAATCATGATCGAAAAGTGCCAGGCCTTTGAAGAACTGGAAGAGATCTGCTCCATCGAAGGGGTTGATATGGTGCAGTTCGGTCCTTCTGACTATGCCATGAACAGCGGATGGAACTTCTCCGAGCACAAGGCAGAGGTCAGGGATGTGGAGAAGCGCATGATAGAGATAGCCTTGGCAAAGGGAGTTGAGCCCAGATGCGAGATAAATCGGGCAGAGGAAGCCAAGCCCTATATGGCTTTGGGTGTGAAGCACTTCTGTCTTGGCGATGAGCTACGCAACAACACCGTCTATTGGAAAACCGAAGGCAAGGCCTTGCGGGATGTGGTGGTGAAGTAGAAGGGAGATTTCTCTATTACCCACCTTAGACCAACATACAGTTTTAGGTTGATCAATTACAGAAACAGAACAACGGCCGCCAAACTGGAGGCCGTTGTAAAGAAAAACAATCGCTAAAATACTTAATCTGTTTCTATTAGGTTGCTGCGTATGTGAAGGTTACTGTCCCCGTATAGGACCCTGAAACTGCTACTGCAAAGGTTGTAGCATCGATCGAGAGTGCTACAGCATGTGATTGTGTCGCAATTGTTGCCAAAGAACCTACAGTCAGTATAGTTGTGCCTGCAACAGGAGTTGATCCAGTGGTTGTCAAGGCAATTGCATTTACAGTAACCGTGTAGTTTATATACGAATCTACACTTGAAACTGAGCTCAACATGGGTGTTGCATCCATGGTTACAGTATAGCCTGAGCGGCTATTGGAGATAGTGCTCATATAAGCTGTAAAGGTTTGAGAACCACTGGTGGTTATGGCAAGGTCGCCGTACGCATCAAGTGCGTTGAATGCAGTTACTGTAGCGGTGGTTGACGATGCCTCGGTTATCTTGATCAAACCAATATCAGCTACCGTTGTGGTAACGTTAAAGCTATCAGTTGCAGCAAACATGGGTACGGTTACAAACAGTAAAGCCAGAAGTATTGAAATATAAATCTTTTTCATATGGAAACTCCTTTAGGAGCAATGCTCCTGGATCAGTACTGAAGATTCTCTTTTCCTTTAGTACACTGTTATAGTAGGGATTAAACCCCTCTTATGTCAATACTAGCAGTATTAAAAATTTAAATAAAATATATTATTTTTCATAAAACATATAAAATCTTACAGTATAGATATATATTAATATATATATCTATACTTGCATATGACAGGTGATTGTAGATTTATAGTGAATATATCACACTAATAGTAAGGATTATATGAGTAAATATGGATTTGGATACCTCAGTTGCCTATTATTTCTCTAGACGAAAATCCTGTAATGTATAAAGGGTTTTAGTATTTGATACAGAAAATTTATCCATTGACCAAGTGAAAATACGCTTTTATTTCTTTTTCTGTGGGTATCTGAGTTTTTGGTCTTGCTGTTCAACGTACCTAAGAAAAGGGGAATCCCGTGAGATAGGGGTTTCTTTTCCTCTGGTTTGGGGATGAAAAAGGGCTACCGCTTGTGCGATAGCCCCGATACTAATGAATCATTAGCATTTGTCTTTTGCCATGATCCGTGTTGCTCTGCTTTGCAACTGAATACTTATTTAGCCTGTTCCAAAGCAAGGGTACGGGTAGTCTGGTCGCAAACTTCTGTTGGGCCAAAGTACTGCACAGCACCTGGATAGATAAAGCATGTCTGCCGTGCCCACCTGTCACGGTTTTCTGCAAAGTACTTGAATGGAGCTCCGTCGAGTTCGACTAGGGCCTTCTTGATGACAGGCTTCATCGAACCATGGCGCTGTTCGAGGTTCATCATCATGGTGATGGGAATCCCTCCTGCTTTCCATTCTGTTGCAGGTCTTGGGAGATTGGTCACTGAAGAGATGTATCCGGTCAAGTTCCCTCCGATGAGCATGAATGCGTTATAGCCGAGGCTATAGCAGTAGTCAGCATCAAAATTGGTGGGGAATGCACATCGGCCTTCATAGCCGAAGAAGTGGGTCATGGTGCTGAACGTTCCTGTATAAGTCCCTTCGCCCTTCATCTTCTTCAGTTGGGAAGCAACCATGGAAGCGAGAAGCTTGTCTGTTTCGATCCTGGAAACCTGCACGTTACCGTGTGGGTCCCTGTCCATCAACAGTTGCTTTTTAATATCCTTGGGCAGGATGGAGAACACATTGGAACTTACTTTGGAGAGTTTCTCTGAAACAAAGTTTATGCGTTCTGAGCTGTCATAACAGGCAGAGAAGCCTACAATTTCCTTGGCAAGAAGGTTGTTGATTTCTTCGATGAGATTCTTGATCTCGGGGATGAACTCAACAAGGCCTTCAGGGATGAGCACAACACCAAAGTTGTTCTTGTCTTCAGCCCTTGCTGCAACAGCTTCTGCGATGTAGTTCACAATACTGGTCAGGGACTGCTTGTTTGCCTCGACCTCTTCGCTGATGAGGCAGATGTTGGGCTGGGTCTCCAAGGCACACTCCAGCGCGATGTGGCTGGCACTGCGTCCCATGAGTTTGATGAAATGCCAGTATTTTTTGGCACTGTTGGCATCACGCTCGATATTGCCGATCAGTTCACTGTAGGTCTTGGTTGCGGTATCGAATCCGAAGGAGATCTCTATGGACTCGTTCTTCAGGTCACCATCAATGGTCTTGGGACAGCCAATGACCTGGATGCCGTGCCCCTTAGTCTTGAAATACTCTGCAAGCACTGCAGCATTGGTGTTGGAGTCGTCCCCACCGATGATGACAAGAGCTGTTATCTCATGTTTTTTGCATACCTTGGCACACACTTCAAACTGCTCTGAGGTCTCAAGCTTGGTTCTGCCGCTACCGATGATATCAAAGCCTCCGGTGTTGCGGAAGGGGGCGAGGAACTCTTCAGTGATGAGGGTATAGGAGTCATCAAGGATGCCGCTGGGGCCTCCCCTGAAACCAAGAAGTTCGTTATCTGGGTTTGCTGCCTTCATTGCATCATACAGACCGCTGATGACATTATGTCCGCCGGGGGCTTGGCCGCCACTGAGGATCACACCAACATTGCGCTTAGCTGCAATGATTTTGTTCTCGCCCTTGGCAAAAGAGACAGAGGGCAGTCCATATGTGTGGGGGAAGAGGGCTTTGATCGCCTCTTTGTCCTGAGCGGGAGAGGTCTCTTTTCCTACAACTGGTAGGATGGTCTTGATGTCCTCTCTGAGGATGGCAGGAAGTTTTGGCTGATAGTCATAGCGCAAACGCTGAAGGGGTGATATGTCCATGATGGCTCCTTATGGTACTAGTTCTTTGAACAAGCTAACCATAGAACAAATAAGAGGTTCATTTCAAGCGATTACAGTTTTTTTGACGGAGTAAGTTATACGAAACACCTATTTTGCAACAGGTTAACTTCTTTTTGTTGCAACCTGATAGCCCTTCTGGTATACCCATGATGAGGGGAGATAGTATGGAAAAGAAAGTTGCTGTCAATGATGGGTGGCTCTACGCTCCTGATTACAAGAAGCAGTATTGCCAAGCTTCATTTGATGACTCACATTGGGAGGTGGTCGACCTGCCCCATACCAATGTTTTGCTTCCCCGTCACTACTTTGACGAGCAAGTATTTTGCTTTGTCTCCACCTATCGGAAACACCTCCAGAACGAACTTCCAGACGAGTATTCAGCCTCATTGCGTTTTGAAGGCATTGCCTCCCAGGCGAAGGTCTATGGTGATGGCCTATTGCTGTATACCCATACGGGAGGATATCTGCCATTTGAAGTGCCTCTAGGGAAAAAAAGTTCAATCCTTATAACTGTAGTGGTGGACAGCCGCGAAGATGAAACCGTTCCTCCCTTTGGAGGCAGCATAGACTACCTTACCTTTGGAGGCATCTACCGTGAGGCAAGCATTGTATTGCACTTGGAGCAGAGAATCCTCTCTCTATTGGTTGAAAGCCAGAACCCCGAAGAGGTCCACTTTCGGGGTATGACAGCCTCTGCTGATGGGCTTAACTACACTGCCCGTATCCTGGACGGGGAAAAAGAGCTCTACCGAATTGAAGATTTGCTCCTGCATGAGGATTTTGAATCAGGGTGCACCTCCTTGTCCCTGCAAAGCTGGTCACCGGAGAATCCCAAGCTCTATACCTTTGAACTCTCTTTGGAGAATGGGGAGACCAGGAGCGTCCGTTTCGGCTCGCGTTCGGTCTGTTTTGCCAAGGATGGTTTTTATCTCAATGGAAAGAAGCGTAAGCTCATCGGCCTGAACCGCCACCAGAGCTATCCTTATGTAGGCTATGCAATGCCAGAAAGCGGGCAGCGCGAAGATGCCTTGCGCCTCAAGGAGCTTGGTGTTGATCTGGTGCGTACCAGCCACTATCCCCAGCATCCTTCCTTTTTGGATGCCTGCGATGAACTGGGGCTCTTGGTATTTGAAGAGATACCCGGATGGCAACACCTCTCTGGCAACGAGAAGTGGCGCCAACTCTGCCTTGAAAATGTAGAGGGCATGATCGTCCGTGATTTCAACCACCCCTCCATCATCTTGTGGGGGGTGCGTATCAACGAGTCTGGCGATGATGACGAGCTCTATGCCGCCACCAATGCACTGGCAAGAAAGTTCGACCCTAACAGGCAGACCGGTGGGGTGCGTAACTTTGCAAAGAGCTCCTTGCTTGAGGACGTCTACACCTACAACGACTTCTCCCATGATGGCACCAATGCAGGTCTGGCCAAGAAGGGGACCATCTGCAGTATGGAAGCCCCCTATATGGTGACCGAGTTTTGTGGGCACATGTTCCCCACCAAGCGCTATGATGCTCCCATACAACGAAAAGAGCATGCCTTGAGGCACTACCGTACCCTTGATGTGATGTTCGGCTCTGAGGGTATCAGTGGTGCCATAGGGTGGTGCATGAACGACTACAACACCCACAGCAACTTTGGCAGTGGCGATCAGGTCTGTTACCATGGCGTCTGTGATCAGGGTAGGGCGGCCAAACTGGCTGCCTATGCCTACATGAGCCAAAAGGATAGTCCTCCTGTGATGGTACTCTCTTCGGCTCCTGACAACGGGGATTTTCCCAAGGCGAGCATAGGGGCCCTGCTTGTTGCCACCAACTGCTCCGCTGTTCGTGTCTTTTTCCAGGACGAAGAGGTGGGTACCTACTATCCCGATAGGAAAAGCTTCCCCCATCTTCCCCATCCTCCGGTTTTACTTACCGACCTTATAGGCAAGCGCCTTGAGAAGGAGATCTATCTCTCCAAGAAGGATAGGGATAGGCTCCGTGTCCTGCTTAACAAGGTAGGGCGCCAGGCGGCTTCCCTTACCCTCGTGGACAAGATACGCATGAGCTGGTTCTTGATGCGCTATCGTCTCAAGTATGACGATGCGGTCTCCCTGTTCACCCGGTATGTGGGCAACTGGGGAGCCAAAGCATCACTGTGGCGCTTTGAAGGCCTAATCGATGACAAGGTGGTCTGCCTCGAATCCTATGGGGAGCATAAGGCGTCCTATCTGGAAGTTGAAACCCGCACTACCAAAATAGTGCTTGGTGAAACCTACTCGATGGTATGGCTCAATGTTTCTATACGCAAGGAGGGGATGACTCTGCCCCTGCCGTATGCCCACGAGCCCTTTAGTGTAGCGGTTGAGGGCCCTCTCAGGCTTGTTTCCCCTGCTTTAGCCCTATGCGAAGGGGGAACTGCAGTGGTCTACTTGCGTACCATAGGGGAAAAAGGTAAGGCTAAGGTAACCATTAGCAGTAGCATGGGTGACAAAAGCATCAATCTTACGGTAGTGTAGGGTATGTTTACCCTCTATATAGACGCCGATTCGTGTCCTAAAAACCTTCGTACCATCCTGCTCAGGTGCATTGTCAAGAATGACTATGCAGCATTCTTCGTTGCCGACCGGCCTCTGAAGGATGTGCAGACTGCTTATGAGCAACATACTGCAAAACTGCGCAAAGAGGCTGAGGATCAGGGGGTTGCGGATGTTCGATCTGTAACCAGTAAGATAGAGAGTATTGTGGTAGAGGCTGACATGGACAGTGCCGACAACTGGATAGTGGACAATGCCACGCTACCTTGCCTGGCAGTTACCCATGACATTCCCCTTGCAGCAAGGCTGGTAGAGAAGGACATTCCCACCATCGATGACCGCGGTGGTGTCTTTACCAAGGAGATCATGGCCCAGCGCCTCTCCATACGAAACGCCATGAAGGAGTTTCGTGAGATGGGCATCTTCAGTGAAAAGCACAAACCCATGGGTCCTAAAGAGACCAAGGCTTTCTCCGATGCCCTGAACACTATGTTGCATAAGCTTACCGTGAAGCAATAACAACACCTTCGCTTCTTTTGGTGTAATGCGTAAAAAAGCCATATTACTCTACAGAAATGAAGAAGATCGAAGCTTCCTTCTTAGCAAGACGGAAAGGTTGCCCTGGATGAGAACTGAAGCCCATCCTCTTTCAAAGGCAAGCCGAATAGAGGATTGTCATATCCTGATAAGTAGGACTGAAGATCTTCCCTCCCTGCTCACCCTGAAGAGGGTGGTGCTCTCCTATAAGGATATCCCGCTGTTGGTATTCTCCCCCATCTCCCAGTTTTCCGTGCTCAGGATGATGGATAGCCCTACGTGCAAGGTAGTTGAGGAGAGCATCGATACCCAAAGTCTGGGTGATGCGGTACGGGCCCTTATCACAGCCAAATCAGATCAATGCAAAGAGGAGCCCCACTGCTGTCTCACCCTCAGGGAGAGACAGGTCGTCGCGCTCATCCTCAGTGGTGAGGAGAACAAGGAGATAGCAAACAAGATGGGCATAAAGCTGTCGACAGTCTATGCCCATAAGAAGAACCTCTTTCTCAAGACAGGGATGCATACTACCAGTCAGCTGGTAGTATGGGCCCTGCTGAGGGAGTTTGCACCTTAGAGATGTGAAGAACTGAGAGTATGTTTATCATGTTGATATTTGTATTTTAGACCTACATATCGTTGTAAACCATCAATTACTATAGTAGTATGATAATATAATGATAGTTTTAAACAGCTTTTCGTTTAAAAAGGTGGTATTATGATTTTACAATTTGAAGTGAAGAATTATAAGGTTTTCAAAGAGAAAGCCACTATTAGCTTCCTAGCTTCCAACTACGATAAGACAACCTGTGAAACAGAGAATGTACAGGTCATTGAGGGGAAGAAGCTACGCGTCCTTCGTTCTGGTGTAGTCTATGGCTCTAATGCTGCAGGCAAGACGAAACTGTTTGAATCCTTGGAATTTTTCAAACGGTTTGTCATTAACTCCTCACAGGAAGGTCAGCTAG
>CAYXYD010000025.1:13234-21362 GCA_964469205.1 uncultured Sphaerochaeta sp.
TCTGCTGTCTGAAGCAACAGAAAATGCAAGCAGTGAGTTCGAGATTTTCTTCCTTTCACATGGTGCTATCTACCGTTATGGATTTGAGGTAACTAAAGAGAAGGTGCTTTCTGAATGGCTTTTCTATAAGCCGGGTTCCTATGAGTTTAAGATCTTTTATCGGGATACTGTCGATGGCACTTTCGAAAGCCATTCCAAACATTTCAAAAAGGGCGCTATGCTCCATAAGGAAAACATGGTGAGACCTAATGCACTCATGCTCTCTGTTGCTGCACAATTCAATGATGAAATGTGTAAAGAAGTGCTCACTTGGTTTATGACACAGTGCACCATTATTTCAGGTATTCAGGAGGATGAGTATAAAGGATATACCATGAGGAGGGTTAAGGGGCAGAGTAATCAAAAAAAAATGTTGAATTTTCTCAAGCTTGCAGATTTGTCTATTCAGGATATCCAACCTAAAACACATGGTGATAAAGACCTCCCCCCTGATATGCCACCAGAAATGAGGGAAGTCTTGCTGGCCCTGATGCGCAATGAGAAATCTGATATCACCTCCGACTTGGTGACCACTCATAACAAGTATGATGCATCCAATGAGCTCGTCGGGCATACCACATTTTCTATGGATGGGGATGAATCCCATGGAACACGAAAGTTCTTATATCTGTCAGGGTTTATCATAGACTCCCTTGAGTCAGGAGGAGTTCTCTTTGTGGATGAGTTCGATGCGGGACTACACCCCAACCTAGTTTTAAAGTTGTTTTCCCTTTTCAATAATCCAAAAACAAATAAGCATGGCGCACAACTCATCATCACAGCGCAGAACTCCATTTTCCTTGGATCTGAACTTTTCAGGAAAGACCAATTCTGGTTTATTGAAAAAGATAGGTTTGAGGCAGCGCATCTGTATTCCCTAGCTGATTTCAAGGCTCATAAGGTTCGTGTAAACGAGAATTTCGAAACCAATTATCTGAGAGGCAAGTATGGGGCCACCCCACTAGTAAATCTTCTTGATTTTTATGAAGAGATGGTTTGTGAGAAGGAAGAAGAATGGCCTCAAGAGAAATAGAAAAGAAACGCAAGGAAGAAAAAATATTGATAAAGAGGAAAAAGTTGAACCTTTCTCCCTCTCCCACAATCCTCATTGTTTGTGAAGGAAAAAACACAGAAACTTCATATTTCAGTCAAATACAGGTGAGAGGTGTAACTATTGACTCTATTGGGGTAGGCTACAATACAGTCTCTTTGGTCAGAAAAGCAGAAGAGCTTGCAGCACTACATGCCTATGATGAAGTGTGGTGTGTCTTTGATAAGGATGATTTCTCTCCTCATGATTTCAACAATGCCATCCACATGGCTGAAAAGAAGCATATGCATGCTGTCTATTCAAACCAGGCCTTTGAGTTTTGGCTTATCCTTCTCTTCAACGACCATCAAGGGGGAGCTCTTCATCGGAGTAGGTACAACAAAATGTTGAATGAAGAGCTACAGCCATATGGTGTTCTCTATGATGGAGAGGGGTGTAAGGTCATAACTCAAGAACTCTTCAACCTTATGGTGGCTAAAGATCCAAAGACAGGAAAAAAACGTAATGAACTGGCAATTGAAAGGGCAGAAAGGATATATGAACGACTTGACCACTGTTCACCGGCAATGGAGGAATTATCTACAACGGTGTATATGTTGATGAAGCATCTGATGGGTTTCTCACGATACTAAAATATCTCTCTATCATATTTTCACTGTTTACCTAACTTTCACCAAAATGGTGAAAGTATTGATTTTGATGAAAGTATATGCGAATTCACTTGAGTTTTCTTATTTCACTACGTACAATGGATTCACCATTGTGGTGAAAGAGGTTGATTTAATGAAAGCAAATAAAACATCCTTTCTCAAGGAACAAGAGCAACTTATTGAGACCTTGCTAAAAATTCCGGTTATTGAACGATGCAAATGGCTTCGGGACAAAAAAGATGGGTTCATTGCCAATCTTAGTTTTTTAGATGTGGCTTCAGTCGATCTTGATGTGACTGTCTTGCAGAGAGTGTATCCCTCCATCATCGCCAATGTTGTCGAAGAGAAAATGACGAAAGAGCCCAACAGCGAAATTGTCTATCCTGTGTTCATGGCTCCGTTCATATCTGATGAGTCGGCTAGGCAGTGCGAAAAACTCAGCGTAGGATACATGGACATGTCGGGAAACTACAAATTGTACGTCCACTCATTGTATGTGAGTGAGCGAGGTCATTCAAATAAGTTCGTTGTCAAGCGCTCAGCAAAAACTGTTTTTGACCCATCATCACAGGTCTCTTCGAAGATTCTCCGTGAAATCATGCGCGATGTGAATTATCAATGGAAGCTGAATCAACTTTCTGAGAAATTGGCATGCAGTATTGGTCAGGTGTTCAAGGTAAAGAAATACCTCTGCGAGCAACTCTGGGCGGAAATGACTGCAGACGGCTTGAGGATTCTTGATGTCCAGGCAATTATGCGAGCTTGGAGCGATGCCTACTCCAACAAAGCCATTTCTTCTGAATTGTTGGATTGCTATACCCTCTTACCGGTCTCTGATTTTGAAGAAAAAGTACGACAGATACATGGCAAATACGGAATTGACAGCTATCTCACCGGCATCGCAGGTGGTGTGAGGTACTCCCCTATCGTCAGGTACAATAAGGTGCATCTGCTGATGCACGAAAAGGACGTCAGGGAATTTTTGCAAGCTTCAGAATGCAAGACGGTTGACTCCGGATCAAATGTCCAGATTCGTGTGGTCACTAGTGATGAACTTTTTTACGACTCCAGGGAACTGAACGGGTTTCAGGTAGCCTCTCCTGTGCAGATCTATCTGGATTGCACGAAACTAAAAGGGCGAGGAGAAGAAATGGCGGAAGCTATTCTTTCAAAGGAGATTGAGCTTGATCAGAGATGAAGATTTGCATAGCAGTGCCGATGAAGCATCTGATAGATTTTTCCCGATACTAAGAATTTCTCTTTTCCATTCTTGGGTTCATAGGACATACCAATGGCGGCTTTTCAGCCGCCATCACATCTCTTCAGGTTCTAGAAGTCTGCAAGCCTTGAATCCTTAGGGAACGGGATGGTTTTATTGTTTGTTTAGTAAGAATATAGGATATTTGGGTACTCCTCAGCTAGAGGTATATATCCTGAATATTCGTATGGTATGCTACGCATTGTCATTGGGCAACGGCTGAACTAGATAGCCTAAGTCCAGCAGTTGCTTAATGCACAGCATTGCAGAGCCTATTATGCCAATATCGGAGCCATATTCAGTCTCGTATACAGAAAAATCACTACGTATCCAAGGCGTGCACTGCTGTATGATGCTTTCCCTGATATATGAAATATACTGGGGGCCAAAACCTGTCAACCCTCCACCGATGACAACAGCTTTAGGATCAAAGAAGATAATGAGTTTCCCAAGGAGGCTACCCAGGACCTGGCCTGCTTCCTGTATGAGCCGGAGGGCTTCAGCATCACCTTTCGCAGCTGCCTGTTGTATGTCTGCAGCATCGAGGGATCCCTTTTTAGTGTAAGTTGTCTGCAAGAGGTTGCTCTTCCAATGTTTGGCGGCTTGCTCGGCCTTCTTCCCTAAGGCGACGCCACCGACAATTGCTTCAAGACAACCCAGCTTCCCGCATTTGCATTGTTCTGTCCGACCATCAATTTGGATGTGTCCTATATTCCCGCTCAGGCCGCTGTTCCCTCGGTAGATTTCTCCATTGATGATAATCCCTGCACCTATGGCGCTCCCTGCCTTTACAAAAATGATATTTGCATCTCGGCATTCTTCAGAAAGATAAGATTGTCCCAATGCCATGGTATTCACTTCATTATCAACAAAAACCGGACAGTGATAATGATTCTGCAAGATGCTCTTAATGGGGAAGTGATGCCACCCAGGCATGAAGGCAGGGTGGACAGCGAATCCTTCATTGAAATCTACAGGCGAGGGAAGTCCGATACCAATACCTAGAACTCTCTTTGTTGGTCTATGCGATTGTCCAATCAATGTAGTAATCGTCATAATCAGCTGTTTTAGGATTGCATGCGGTTCAAGGTCGTAATTGATTCGGAAAGAAGTGGTTTCCTCAATCTCTCCTGATAACGTGCACAAGCCGATCGCACAATTGTTTGCTCCCATTTCAATGCCGACGATAACTCCGTAATCCTTTGCGATTTCCAGACATTTTCGTTTGCTTTCTCTATTGTGAGGAAGCTTGGTTGTCTCGATGACTATACCAATTTTTAGGAGTCTGTCTACATTCAATGTGATGGTTGATCGGGAAAATCCACTGAGCCTACTTAATTCCGCACGGCTGATTGGTCCATTTTTCCATATTAGACCAACAATCGTATGAATTGCTAAATCGTTTGATGTTCCTGTATGCTGGGAGATATTCATCAACTTGGACTCCTCACGTATGATTAGTATTGTAACAGAACCAAGCCTTGCTGTAAAACAAAAAATGTTCGATTATAGAACAAATAATGTTTGACAAGTAGGCATCCGTAGCTTATGCTACTATCATAACCTTTAAAGAGCTTTTTAATAAGCTATTAATCCAGAAGGTTTTAATTTTTAAACCAAGAAGTAAGTAGGGGGTTTTGACAATATGAAGATTGGAGCATTAAGTGAATCATTTCTCCTACCTATTCATGAAGTAATAGAAATATCTGTGAAGTTGGGTTTGGATGGATTGCAATTATATGCAGCCCAAGGAGAGCTTGCCCCTGATAATCTCGATAAGCATGACAAGAAGAAACTGGTAGATCATATGAGGGATGCCGGTCTGACATGTAGTGCAGTTTGTGGGGATCTTGGTGGGCATGGTTTCCAAATAGCCCACGAGAATGTGCAGAAAATTGTACGGTCTAAGGCTATTGCCAACCTTGCATCAGAGCTTGGAACACACGTTATAACTACCCATATTGGGGTAATATCTGAAGATGTTCACTGCGATCTGTATCATGTCATGCAGGAAGCCTGCTATGAGTTAGGTGAATATGCCCATAAAAAAGGTGTGATCTTTGCCATTGAGACTGGACCCGAACCGATACTGAGGCTAAAAGGGTTTCTTGAGGGCTTGAATACCAAGGGTATGGGTGTCAATTACGATCCTGCCAATCTAATCATGGTCCTCGATGAAGATCCTGTACCGGGAGTAAGCCTCCTAGGGGATTACATAGTACATACACATGCTAAGGATGGAGTGCATCTTGCCGCATGTGATCCGGTATCTGTATATGACGCCTTTGCTAAAGGTGGTATTGCTGGGTTTGATTTTGGAGTCTATTTCAATGAAACGCCTCTAGGTGAGGGCTCTGTTGCATGGGATGCATATCTTCATGCTCTTGAAGCGATAGGCTATGAGGGATTCCTGACAATTGAAAGAGAGACTGGAAAAAATCCGATTCAGGATATCCAGACAGCGGTTACCATGCTTAGAGGGCTTCTGGGCAAAATATAGGTAAATGCCGAAACAATGTGCTTTGTATATACACAATGCGGATCAGTTTCGACAAGATAAGTAAGGAGGACTATTAGATGAGGAACATTGTAACACGCTTGATGATTATCACAATGCTGTTGGTGTTTGTAGGCGGTACTGCATTTGCTGCGGGCGCTAAGGAAAAAACCGCTTCGAAAGGTTTTGATGTTGTATTGCTGGATGCAAGTAATGACAATACCTGGCGGATCCAGATGGAAGATCAGATGCAGAAGGTTGCTGATAGATATAAGGAAAATGGTTGGATTAATTCCTATACTGTGTATTCCGCAAATAATGATGCAAACCTCCAGTCGCAGCAGCTTTCTCAGATAGCTAATAAGGGTGAGACTGATATTGTAATCATCAACCCTGTTTCTGCTACTTCTTTGAATCCTGTTATCGATAAGGCTACTTCCCGTGGTATCAGAGTATTCGCTGTGGATTCGACCATTGATCACCCAGAGGTGATTACCTTTACAAACGATCAGAAGAACTATGCCAAGCTGCATGTTGAATGGCTTGTCGATGAGTTGGATGGAAAAGGTAATATCTTCTGGTTTGATGCTATTCCCGGTGTGCCTGCAAACGATGACAGGGTAGCTGTATATGAAGAAGTATTGGCAAAATATCCTAAGATCAAGGTCCTTGCCCGTGATACACACAGTTGGAGTGTTGCAGAGGCAAAACAAAAGACATCGCAACTGCTGGCTGCATATTCAGAAGATATTGATGGTGTCCTGACACAAGAGTGCAGTGCAGGTATCATTCAGGCATTTGTTGAAGCAGGAAGAGAACTGCCGGATGCAATAAACAGTGGTGAGTCAATTGAGGATATGAGGATTTGGGGTAAATATCGGTTTACTTCACTTATGGTAGAGAATCCACCAGCTGTTGGAGCTCATGGCCTGATGATAGCTGTTCGTCTTCTCCAGGGCAAAATGCTTAAAGATGATGTTATTGAAAACAATATTGTAAAAGTTAAGCAGAATCTTGTGATTGATAACAGTATGCTCGATACATGGCTCGAAAAGACAAAGAACATGAAAGATACTGAATCCATTGATTCCCTGATGACTGATGCCCAAGTGGATCTTCTGTTCAAATAAGTATATGTACTGTATCCATAAGGAAATTCTAGATGCTTGAACTTACAAACATATCCAAATCCTTTGGTGCGGTTAAAGCTCTTTCTGATGTCTCCCTGGGATTAAGTCCCGGGGAGATTAGGGCTTTTCTCGGGGCAAATGGGTCAGGCAAGTCAACCATGGTCAAGATTCTCAGCGGATTAGCTCAGCGTGATCAGGGTAAGATTTATATTGACGGAGAATCAATTGCGATCAATACTCCGCAAGATGCAAGAGAGCATCGTGTTATTGCGGCCTATCAGGATTTGAGTCTGTTGCAAAGGCTATCCGTTGAGGACAACCTTGCCTTGGGTCATGAAAAGAAAAATATGTTTGGCCTGATCGATCACAAAGCAAGATGGACTCAGGCAGAAGAGATGATTGACCTATTCAAGATACAGGCGAGGCCGGATACCCTCGTTGAAAACTTGGACCCGTCAAATCAGTGCTTGGTGGAACTTGCCAAAGCCTATACCTGGGATCCCAAGTATCTGCTTGTCGATGAGATAACGGCAAGTCTCTATAAAAGTCAAGTTGACCATGTGTTCTCCTTGCTGACAGAATTCGCGGCTAAGGGCATGGGCATACTGTTTGTTTCTCATAGGCTGTATGAGGTGTTTGATCTGTGCAGCACAGCAACGATCTTGAGTTCGGGCAAAAGTGTTGCAGATATCTCCCTCAGTGATGCCACTGAGGATGATTTGGTGTTTTATATGACTGGAGAGCGACAAGGAAGATCGGTTTCTGTACCTAGTTGTCCGGTACAAGTGAAAAAGCAGCTTGTTTCTGATGGTGCGGCCTCTATATTTCAGGTTGAGGACTTTTCTGTCTTCCCCAAGGTCCGCAACATCTCGATGTCCGTTGGGCCTTGTGAAATTATCGGCATAGCGGGGTTGCAAGGCCAAGGCCAATCAGAGTTCCTGCGTGCACTGTACGGGTTCATAAAGCCCACGAGTGGAAAAATGCTAGTATCGGGTAAAGAGCTTGTTTTGAATTCAACGTCACAGGCTATTCGTTCCGGGATAGGTTTTCTTCCTGGAGACAGGGAGAGGGAGGGAGTGTTTCCCCTTCGCCCGATTTCAGAAAACTTGTTTGCAGCGAGGGATGGAGTGAGGGCGTCCCTTTCTCTGGATTCTACGCAAAAATGTGCGCGCGAGTCGAATAAAATCATTGAAAAGCTTCATGTGGTTGCCTCGGGACCTTTTGCGCCCGCTAGGTCCTTAAGTGGCGGCAACCAACAAAAGATAGTCGTAGGTCGTTGGCTCTCCATGGATTTGAAATTATTGATTCTCGATGATCCGACCAAAGGTGTAGATATCAGTTCGAGAAGAGAGATTCATACTCTTCTTAAAGAGATGACCAAGAGCGGTGTTGGAATGATTTATAGCTCGAGCGATAATGAAGAGCTATTAGAAATATGTGACAAAATCTTGGTCTTTTTTGATGGTGAAATAATCCAAACCTTGGATAGAAATGAGATGTCCC
>CAYXYD010000026.1:0-21185 GCA_964469205.1 uncultured Sphaerochaeta sp.
TTATGGGCCCGTAGCTCAGATGGATAGAGCGTCTCCCTCCGGAGGAGAAGGTCGCGAGTTCGAATCCCACCGGGCTCATCAAAGGGGAAGTCTTCACAGGCTTCCCCTTTTCCATCTCCTTTTCCTATCAGGGTTTCTGCACATTGTCTGTGAAACTCCGTCTGAAAGGTTCGACAATAGAGTGCAAGCGAATATCCCGGCTGCTCTCTCCTACCCTGATCTCAAACTGCCCCTCTCCGACAACAAACTTCCAAGCATCTATCCTGTAATGGCTGAACGCCTCTTCAGAGAGCTCAAACTCAACTGTTGTCTTCTCTTGTGGGGCAAGCCTTATCTTGGTGAACGCCTTCAACTCCTGGTCAGGGCCAAAGAAAGCGGGAACCATTTCATGCACATAGAGCTGGACAACAGTCGACCCTTCCTTATCCCCCTTGTTTTCCAGGAGGAGAGATACCAGCACCTTGGCATCGTCGGTATAAGCTACCTTAAGATCCTTGTAGATGAAATCCGTATAGGAAAGCCCATGGCCAAAGGGGTAGAGGACATCCTGCCTATCCGTATCGAACTGGCGGTATCCCACCATGAGGGCCTCGTTATACTCAAGATCTTGGACGAAACGCTTGGTAGGGTCCCCCTGCCCTCCCCTGATCTGCTTCAGGGACGTATTGGCATAGTCTTTGGGATAGTTCTTCATCGAACGATAGTCACCAAGATCCTTTGCAATGGTGAAGGGCAACTTCCCTGAAGGGTTCGCCCTTCCAAAGATGATGTCGGTAAGGGCTTCTGCTGTACTTGAACCCAAGAAGAATGCATACAGAGCAGCAGGAACCGCATCGATGAAGGGCCTGAGGTGCACAGCTCCTCCGCTTTGTACCACCAGGATGCACCTCTTGTTCAACTTGCCCGCACTCTCTATCTCAGAGATCTCCCCCTTGGGAAGGGACCACGGTTTGTCGTAGGCTTCACTTTCCAGTATGTGGTCAAAGCCTGTGACCATGATGACAGCATCTGAAGATGCTACCCTGTCACGGTAGGATTTCTTCTTCTGCCAAGAAGATGGCAACAACACCACTTCAACATCCTCTTCCTTGAGCAACGCATCAGCAAAGCTGTCTGTCTTGCCCAGAGGAATAATATGGGAAGACCCCCCTCCTGCTGCGATTTTGTACGCATTGGAGCCACCGATGCAAATGACCATACCCGCCCGCTTCTTCAAAGGTAGCAAAGCCTGCTCATTCTTGAGCAGCACCACAGCCTCCTTGGCAACAGAGAGGGCAACCTCGCGGTGCTCCTTACACCCGACCTGTATTGCAGGATCGATAAGAGCCCTTGAGAAAAGACCTGCCTTCTCATAGGCTGTGAACAGGTGCAACAGTTTTGTATCGATTACATCCATAGAGATAGAACCATCTTGCAGAGCCTTCTTCACCTTTTCAGGGGAAAACCACTTCGCTGCCGGCATCTCAAGGTCTACCCCATCCTTCAAGGCCAGGCGGGTGGAGTAGAGGGAGTTCCAGTCTGACATTACCAGGCCATCGAAACCCCATTCGTTGCGAAGGATCACATCCAGGAGATAGGGATGTTCACTGGTATAGGTGCCGTTGACCTGGTTGTAGCTGGTCATGACAGCAAGAGATCCGGCCTCTACCGAACGTTTGAAAGCAGGCAGGTAGATCTCCCTGAGGCTACGTTCATCGACAACCGAGTTACTCTTGTGCCGGTCAAACTCACCGTTGTTGCAGGCATAGTGCTTTACTGTTGCTATGACCCCCTGGCCCTGCACCCCTTGGATATAGGCCGCGGCAATCTCCCCTGCAAGATAGGGATCCTCACCACAGTACTCAAAATTCCGTCCACAGACAGGAACTCTTGCAATGTTAAGCCCGGGGCCCAATAGGACACCAATGCCTAGGGAGCGACACTCCCGCCCTAAGACCGTACCCACCTCTGTGAGCAGGTCCCTGTTGAAGGTGGCAGCCATCGCCACCATTGCAGGGAAGTCAGTTACAGGTTTTTTCCACCCCCTGAGGCCCATGCTGGCATCGCTGGTCCATACGCTCTTCAGGCCAAGACGCTCAACACCGGGGATGCAAAATTCGTATATTCCTGCCAACAAGGAGAGTTTCTCTTCTTCGTTCAACTGGGCTACAAGTCGCTTTGCCAACGACTTTTCGTCCGAAGGAGGAAGGTTGAGCTGCATCGCACACCCATCGACAGTGGGGGGATTCGGAGAGAGCATCTCTTGCATCTTTTTCTGGATAAACCGTTTGAATGAACATTGAAACCATTTCATAGCGTACTCCTCCCCTACTATCTGATAATTGTAGCATACCAAGCCTTGCCATTGGATGGAAAAAATCGTTACTCTAGAGATATGAGCATACGAGTACTCTTTTTAGGCGAAATTGTAGGGAAACCCGGCATTCAAACCATAAAAAGCGCGTTGAAGAACCTTCGCGAAGAAAAACAGATCGATCTTGTCATTGCAAACGGAGAAGGGGCGACAGGAGGCTTCGGCCTTGGACGCGCCCACTCCATGCAGTTGTTGAAGCTAGGCATAGACATCCTCACCGGAGGTGAGAAGATCTACTACAAGATGGACATGGTGGAATTCATTGCAAAGAACCCCAGCATCCTCAGACCTGCCAACTACCCCCAGCAGAATCCAGGCAGAGGGGTGCGATACCTCTCAGTCAACGATACAAAGGTCTGTGTCATCAACCTGTTGGGGAATGCAAACTTCCCCCGCACCCACCTTTCAAACCCCTTTACCCTCGCCCAGATGCTTGTGGAAAGGGCAAAGGAGGAGGGTTGCATCACGTTGGTGCAGTTTCATGCCTCCACCACAGCTGAAGAGCTTACCATGGGCTTCATACTGGACGGCCAGGTAGCGGCAGTCATCGGCACACACAACAAGGTGCAGACCTCCGACGCCAGGGTCCTCAAAAAAGGCACTGCATACATCACTGACAACGGGCGGTGCGGAAGTCAGACCAGTGTTGGTGGCTTTGATCCAGAAACAGAGATTATGAAACAGATAAGTCAGGTACCTGTCCGATCGAGCGAGTGTTGGGATGATCTTGCCCTTGTAGGGGTTATCGTAGAGATAGCTGACGATGGCAAGGCCAGCAACATCCTGCCCATCAAGGTGCCGGTGCTGCCGAAACAGGAAGCATAGTATGTATGAGAGAGTAACCATAAAACAGATATTCAACGACAAGAGCATAGAAGTCTCCTGTGAATCATCGGCCTGTAACGGATGCAAGGGTGAAACCTTCTGCAACACCAAAGGCAAAGTCTTTGAGGTAGCAAACCCCCAGAACCTTCCCCTGGAGGTAGGTATGGTAGTGGAGCTTTTTCTCAAACCTTCATCTACCATATTTAGCACACTGTTCATCCTCATCTTCCCCCTAGCCATCTTCCCTCTTGCCTACTACCTTGCAAAGATGGCAGGCCTTGGAGAAGGCTCTAGCATGTTTATGGGATTGGGGGGTATCGTAGCGGGGTTCGTCATTGTATGGGCCTTCTTCAAGGTGCACAAAGAGCGATATATTCCTCAGATACTCAGGATCATTGCTGAGGAACTATGATCGCTTTCTTAGGATATTTACGATTGCCCAAAGACCCAAGGGCAGGTATACTCAAAACCATGAGTACTAAAAGCCTTCTTGGCATGATTCTTGCATTGCTTGTCCTTTCGCTCTCATCCTGCACGATGGAGAGTCAGGTACCCCTATCCTCAAAAACCTATGAATTCCCTGATATCAGCCTTACCGAAGCAACCTATGTACTGGGCAGAAGCGGTGAATCTCCGCTTTCCGTTACAGCAGCAGAAATTGCAATCTTTGAAAAGACCAACCAGGCAAAGCTCAAGGACCTCCAGTTCTCTCAATTAGACCAAGAGGGAGAAGCCCTGCTTTCAGGAAGGGCTGACTCGGCTACAGTGAATACCGAGACCTATGATGCCCGCCTGTTTGGCAACATCCAAGTCAATCAGAAGGAAGAGGACTTCACCATTGAAGCTGAACAGCTTCTCTGGCTCCATGATGAGCAAATTCTCCAAAGCACAGAGGAGAGTCCTGTTCGCATACTCTTTGATGGAGGACAGACCCTCGAGGGACGCGGCTTCAAGGGCAACCTGAAGACTGGCACCTATGAGTTCACCAAACAGGCAAGTGGGGTGTTGATCAAATGAGAAAACTCATTCCCCTTACCCTGCTCCTCTGCCTATTTCTTGCCCTTCCCCTCTCTGGGGCGGACATATCCTTCAAGAGCGGCTCGACGCGCATGAAGATGCAACAGGGCTCAGAAACTATTCTCCTGGATAACGGTGCAGAAGTGGAGGTTGGCTCCCTTTTGCTACGCTCAACCAGTATGGAACTGTATGGTAAGGATTTTCGCTTTGTCCGCTGTGAAGGGGATGTCACCATGCAGGACGAAGAGCGTGGCATATCGCTGGTAACCAGCTCCCTCTTGTTCGATAGAGTCGAAGAGACGCTGCTGATCGACAGCTGGGTCGAGCTTGAGGACACCAACAACCAGGTGGCTGCCTCTGCAGCACGGATGGAGTTTTTCTTGAAGGAAGGCATTGTCCTGTTGCAAGTCCAGGCAAGACTGCTCAAGCACACTGATGACGGGCCGATGGTCTGCCGCAGTGACTTCATGAACTTTGACCGTGACAAGGAGATGCTGGATCTGAAAGGCAGGGCAAGCATAGTCTGGGAACCCGATACCTATGAGGCCCAGAGCATTAGTGTGAACCTCAAGACTGAAGAGATTAGGATGGAAGGGTCCATCAAGGGGACGATCCATGGATAGAAGCGTACTGGAGGTAGTGAACCTTGCAAAAGCATACGGGAAAAAAGAGGTCGTAAAGGATATCTCCTTTTCCATGCAGGCAGGAGAGATCATCGGCCTGTTGGGTCCCAACGGTGCTGGTAAAACCACCACGTTCTACATGATCGTAGGATTTCTCAAGCCCAAGCGTGGCACCATCCTCCTTAACGGGAAGGATATCACAGCCCTTCCGATGTATGTCCGTTCCAAACGGGGGCTCTCCTACCTTCCCCAGGAACCCTCGATCTTCCGTAAGCTCAGTGTGGAGGACAATATCCGCCTGGTCGTACAGACTAGGGCAGACCTGATAAAGTTCGAACAGGAGCAGCTTGTCGAAGAGCTGCTTGAAGAGTTCGGCATCGCAGCCTTGAGAAAGCAAAAGGGCTACACTCTCAGTGGTGGAGAGCGGCGTCGTACCGAGATCGCCAGAGCCTTGGGCTGCAGTCCCCGCTTCCTCCTGCTTGACGAACCCTTTGCTGGGATCGACCCCAAGGCTGTCTATGAGATCAAGCAGCTTATCCGTAGCCTTGCCGCCAAGGGCATAGGCATCCTGCTCACCGACCACAATGTACGCGACACCCTTTCGATAACCTCTTCATCCTACATCATAAATGAAGGGTCAATCCTTGTTTCGGGAGGGAAGCAGGACCTGCTTTCCAACCGCATTGCCCGGGAGATTTACTTTGGGGAAGACTTTGAGGGGGACCTCTGATGGCTCTTTCCCTCTCCCTATCCCAGAAACAACAGCTTAAGCTAAGCCCCCAGCTCCTGCAGTCCTTTGAACTGATGACCTTGCCTCTTGCAGAGCTGCAGCAGAAGATAAAAGCTGAGATAGAGACCAACCCTGCCTTGGAGATACCCAGCACAAGGGAGGCCTCCTTTGAAGTGTTTGCTGAGAAAATCAAAGACAAAGAGACATACAGTGACAACTACTCAGACTCATCCAGCTACGGAAGCGACCGGGGCGGCTATGACACAGATGCTTCCAACCGTCGTCAGAGCTTCATGGAGAATGCCCTGAGCAATGAGGAGACGTTGCAGGAACACCTCTTGAGCCAGCTTGGCTGTGAAGCATTGAGCGAACAAGAATACGAGGTGGGGATGATGCTCATCACCAACCTCGATGCAAACGGCTTTCATGTCCAAGATCCTCTTGACCTCTTGAAAAAAGAACAAAAACCTCTGTTAGAGCCCATACTATCGCTACTGCACCGCTTCGCCCCCCCTGGAATCGGAGTAAAGGACTGGAGGGAGTCGCTCATACTCCAAGCACAGGCCAAAGGGATGGAGGGCGAGGAACTGCAAACTTTCACCCTACTGGTCCAGGACAACTTGGAACTGATGCGGGCAAACAAGCAGGTCCATGTGGCAAAGAACCTCGGCATAGAACTTGGAGAGTTGGATGAGCTGTACACCTTCCTCAAGACCCTTACCCCCTACCCCGGCCAAGGCTTCTCCAGTGGTCCTGAACTCTATGTCATCCCAGACATCTCTATACGCAAGGTGGAGGGAGAGCTCTTGCTACGCATGAACAGCTCCTCCCTGCCGGACCTCAAGATCAACAGTGAATTTGAAGCGTTCTCCTTGGAGAAAGAGATGCCCAAGGAGACACAAACCTACATCCAAGACCAGCTCAAACGGGCAAGTTCGCTGATGTTCCAGGTACAGCTGCGAAACCAGACCCTCTACAAGGTGGGTCAGGTCCTTGCAGAAAAGCAGAAGGAGTTCTTTCTTTCAGGACCCCAGTTCATCCAGCCTCTGACCCAAAAGAGTGTTGCCGACCAGATAGGTGTCCATGAGACAACGGTCAGCCGCATTTCCACGGCAAAATGGATAGACACCGACTGGGGAATAATCCCGATCAAGAGGCTGTTCAGCAGTGCTGTAGGGAATGAGGGCGAACAGGTATCCAAACATGCCGCCAAGGAGATCATCCGCCAGATTTTGGAAGAGCATCAGGGCAAGAAGGCCCTATCGGACCAGAAGATCTCTGATCTTCTGAAGGAGCGCGGCATCTCTGTAGCAAGAAGGACTGTGGCCAAATATCGCAACGAACTGAACATCGACCCTTCTTTCATCAGGGGAACAAACTGATAGAAAGGGCTTAGACGCATTGAAGGGGCACTTTCGTGCCCCTTCAGAATTATTGCAATTTCAGCGTGATCAATGCTCCTTTATCTTACCCTTTTCCTTTCTGGCCACAGCTTCAATCTTGTCCACCAGCATTTCAATGCCTTCAAACAATTCATAGCAGTCATAACCGACCATCTTGAACGTGCCCCAGGAAAAGTGAATCTTCGCATCCAAGTGAAAACCTTGCCCTGCTGTCTCTCTGGTCATGACTATGTCCAGATCATGAAGGTAATCTTCGGCGAACTGTAGCTTCTGCAATTTCTTGTCCAAAAACTCTCGGGTCTCATCACTAGGATTGTAACGGATGCCTCTTACTGTCAAATTCATAAGCCCTCCTTTGACTAAGGTCCTACCTCAAAGATAAGGCTTCCCAAGCCATACGTCAATGGACAAATATTCCCTAAAAGCTACATTATCGCTTATCCTAGGGGACATTCCCTTGTTGTACATAAGGATACTATGGCTAAAAAAAACTCAAACAAGGACAAACAGGGGTTGCAGAACAAAAGTAACAACTGTATAGTAAAATCTGATAGGGAGGCTCTCTCCCACAAGGAGATTACGATGTCGGAATTCACGATTCTTGACCTTCTTGACCTCGACCTGAAGGAACACAATCACCTCAGCCTGATATGCATTGCCGGCAGGACAGGGCTTTCCAGGAAGATCACCACCAGCAAGATAAGCCGTCCGGGTCTCCCCCTCAGCGGTTTCTTTGAGGAGTTCAGCAACAACAGCATCCAGGTCTTTGGTCGTGGCGAACAGGCATACCTACAAAAGCTTGAAGCTGAACACAATCTGGCAAGCATTGAGAGACTTTTCAAATACGACATACCTTGTTGTGTATTTTGTGACGGAGCCGACCCAAGCCCCCGCTTTACCGCCCTTGCCGAAGAAACAGGGACAGCAATACTCAAGACGGACCTTCTCTCCTCTGATTTCTCCCGAAGGCTCTACCAGACCCTCGATGAGGTCTTCGCACCCACCCAGACCATCCATGGCGTACTTGTTGAAGTCTATGGCATCGGGGTGCTCATCACCGGAGAAAGCGGTGTCGGTAAGAGTGAGACAGCCTTGGAACTCATCGAGCGCGGACACCGCCTGATCAGTGATGATACTGTGAGGCTTCGAAACATCAGCGACAACTTCATCATAGGCATGGGAGAGAATCCCCTGCTTGCCCACCATATGGAAATACGGGGCCTAGGCATCCTCAACTTGGCAAATCTTTTCGGTGTCGGAGCCATTCGTGACCGTAAACAGGTCCAGCTCTCAGTCAAGCTTGAACCATGGGATTCAAAGAAAAACTATGACCGTGTAGGGGAAGGATCGCTCCATGACAACTTCCTTGGCATAGATATCCCGATGGTCCTCATTCCCGTCAAACCCGGACGCAATATCCCTGTCATAATAGAAACTGCCGCCAGAAATGAGCGGTTGAAGAAGTTGGGGTATTATTCTGCTAAAGAGTTCGATCAGAGCGTGCTCAAATGGTTGGAGAGCGAATCTGCGAGAAACATGTACAACATCAATGAGGAGACGCACTGATGGTCACACGAGAGATTAAGGTATGCAACAGGGCTGGCATCCATGCACGTCCTGCTGCGAATATCGTGAAAGTCGCTAACAAGTTCAACAGCGAGCTTTTTTTGGGAAAGGGCACCATGAAGATCAACGGCAAGTCCATCATGGGCATCATCACCCTAGGTGCTACCTACCAGAGCACCCTCACAATGTTATGTGAAGGCCCTGAGGAAGACGCAATGGCAGATGCCATAGAGACCCTATTTCAGAACCGATTCGAGGAGTAAGATATGCATGATTTGACACAAAGACAGAAGGAAGTGGCCATCTTCATAAGCCAATTTATCAGGAAGAACACCTATGCTCCCTCTATCCGTGATGTTGCCGAAAACTTCAAGTTCTCGGTGAAGGCGGCACATGACCACATCAAGTCCCTTGAGAAGAAGAAGGTCATCAGGACCACCGATGGCATCTCCCGTTCCATAGAGATCATCGGGGAGGAGTACATCCCCCGTGAGGAGATGATCAGCATCCCTGTGTTGGGTACCATCGCAGCAGGGGTTCCCCTGATGAGCGAAGAGAATACCGAATATCTGCTGAATCTTCCCGTCTCCATGGTCAACAATACCCACAACACCTATTTTGCTCTCAAGATTCGAGGCGAAAGCATGATAGAGGCAGGTATCTTCGACGGCGACATCGCCATCCTCAAAAAGTGCGAGACCGCCAATACCGGGGACATCATAGCAGCCTCTGTAGGCGAGGAAGAGCCTGGCATTACCCTCAAGGGCTACTACCCTTCCAATGGGAATATTGAACTGCGCCCTGCTAACTCAGCACTTGGCTCCATCATCACCCGAGAGTGCAGAATCCATGGCAAGCTGCACCTGCTGATAAGGAATTATGCATGAGTGCAGCTGTCCACCTACTGCTCGGTCCTGAGACCGGCAATAAGGAGCAGTTGCTCAAACAGATCCGAGATGCCCTGAAGAAAGAGACTGGCAGTGATCTGGAGATGCATCGCTTCTACCCCTTCGAAACTGAGAAGGGAGAGATTTTTGTAGCCCTGAACAACAACTCCCTCTTTGCCGAACACCGACTGGTCATCCTAAGCCAAGCAGAGAGTCTCAACGCCCCCATGGTCGACTCCCTGGTGGAATATATCGCAAAGCCCAGCACTACTGCTACGCTGATCATCATATCCGGCGAACTCTACATCTCGTCCAAGCTGATGAAAGCTGTCCCCAAAGAGAACACCAAGACTTTCTACGAGCTCTTCGATAATCAGAAGTTCAGGTGGGTGCAAGACTTTTTCCAAAAATATGGGCTTACCATTACTCCCGATGCAATTGACCTGTTGCTCTCGATGGTCGAGAACAACACCCAGGAGCTTCGCACCATCTCCAGCCAACTCACCCTCTTCTGGAAAACAGGGGAACAGGCGGGTCCGATAACTGAAGACGACATACAGACCTATATCCACCATAGCAGGCAGGAGGATGCATTCACCCTCTTTCCCTACATAATCAAAGGCGACCTCAAGGCGAGCATCGCATCCTTGCATGCAATCCTAGGAAGTGGAGACAGCTCCAGCGGTATCCTTCTGGTATCGGGTCTACTGTGGCAGTTCAGACGCCTGCTTTCCATCCAAGGGCAGATACAGGGCGGCGCAAGTGAGTATGAAGCCTTTTCTGGGGCAAAGGTTCTGGGAAAGGGCACTGCGATACGCAGTCCCCGTGACAAGACTGTCTATCATCAGGGACGAGAGACCTACTCCAAAGAGGAGTGCCGCTCCATCATAACCGTCCTGGCTGAAGCTGATATCGCAACCAAGGAAGCAGGATCGGACATGCTGCCTATCGTGTTGGAGAGGATGCTCTACCGCATCATCTCGTGCAAGGGAAGGGCCCTGTCCAGTGTAGGGTTTGCAACGCTCTAGAGATTAAGGTGCTTCAGCAACCGCTGGGCAACGCTCAGGGGGATACTCCCCTCCTTTGCAAGGACTTCAGGTTGCTTGTTGAGCATCACTTCCAGACTTCCAAAGGTCTTCATCAAGTCCATGCTTCTCTTCTTTCCAATCCCCTCAACCGATTGCAATAGCTGGAACGAGGCATCACGGCTTCTAGCCGCCTGGTTCGCACTGGTTGCAAACCGGTGACACTCATCCCGCACAGCAATGACCAGACGAAGGGCCTCACTATACTCAGGCAACACCAGGGGGGCACGCTCATCATCGAAGATGATCGTTTCGAACTTCTCAGCTATGCCGATGATGGGGATGTCAAACATGCCAAGGTCATCAAGTACCTCACGAACAGCATTCACCTGTCCCTTACCACCATCGATTATGAGAAGATCGGGCCTTTGTAGATTCTCGTTGAGAATCTTGGTATAGCGCCTTGCAGAAGCCTCGCGCATGGCCTCATAGTCATCAACCCTGCCTTGCAGGCTCTTAATGTTGTACCTGCGGTAGTTGGGCTTGTCAGGGTTCCCTTCGCGAAAGGAGATGAGGGAGGCTACCGTATACTTCCCTGATAGCTGGGCAATGTCAAAGCCTTCGATGAGCGAGGGGGGTGAACTCAGGTTCAATACCTGAGCAAGTTCAACCAGAGCCAGGGTATTATCCTTGCTCTTCAGCCTTTTCTCCACATCGCGGGAGGCGTTCTCCCTGGCCATTCTGAGGATCCTGTAATGCTTGCCCTCCAAGGGAAGGCTCACCTCAAGGCGGCCTCCAAGCAGCTCTGCAAAGTATTGCCTGATAAGGGTGATGTCGATCTCGTGCGATACATAGAGGAACTGGGGCAGTTTCATGCCATCGGCATAATACTGCACCAGGAAATTGAGCAGGGTATCAGTCTCTTCACCCAAGGTCTCCGCCCGGTAAAGGGCACGTCCGATTAGCCTGCCGTCGCGCATCTGCATCAGGGAGATGGTGCATAAGGGCCCTCGCATCTCAATGGCTGCATAGTCACGACTCTCCTGGGCAAAGTCCTGTACCTGCTGTTCGCTACCTGTGGTGGTGATGGCATCTATCTGGTCGCGCTTGATGGCCGCTTCCTCGAAGTTGAGGGCCTTGCTAGCTGTAGCCATCTCACTTTTTAGTCGCTTTACCAAAGCCTCGGTCTTTCCTTCCAACAGATCGACCACAGCCTCTACTGAACGCTCATACTCCTCTTGGGAGACCAAGCCAGCACAAGGGCCACTACACAGGCCGATATGGTAGTACAGGCAGGGCTTGTCGCGTTTGCGTAAGGGGATTCCACACCGACGCAAGGGAAAGAGCTTTTCGATAAGACCAAGATAGAGATCGAGCTTTCCCCCATCGGGGAAGGGCCCGAAGTATCTCGATCCGTCATCGATGATCCTGCGGGTCTTGAAGACCTTGGGAAACTTTTCGTTGGTGATGCGAAGCATCTGATAACTCTTCCCATCTTTCAGAGAGATGTTGTAGTGCGGAGAGTATTTCTTGATGAGGTTGTTTTCCAGCACCAGGGCTTCAAATTCGTTACCTGTGATGATGTACTCTATCTGAGCTATCTTCTTCACCAAAGCTGCTGTCTTGGCACTGCGGTTTGCCAGGAAGTAGCTGACTACCCGCTTCTTGAGGTCCTTTGCCTTACCGACATAGATGATGATCCCTGCACTGTCCTTCATCAGATAGACACCGCTGGCGTGCGGAAGTTCCCTAGCCTGTTCGCTAGGGGGAAGGGATTCTGAAACCACACTGCCGAAGCTCTCTATCTCGGTCAGGTTGCTGTAGGGCTTTTTCTCATCACTCATTATACCCCTAGGATAATCATTGGAACTTGTTTAGGCAATCGGGAACCAGTACAATGCCCCATATGGAACATCCTCTTTTCACTACCTTGCCCCAGAGCGAACAAACACACCTACAAAGCCTGCATATGAAGTACTCCTTCAGCTTTCAGGAACAGCGACAGATCATAGAGACGGCATCAGATCTCCTGCAGTGGAAGATAGGTCCTATCGAGCGTTGGTTTGATGAAGAGAAAGCCAGCAAGGCACAAGGGAAAAAAAGGACAAAGGAGCTGGTTACAGCCATGCTGGACCTGGTCAACAAAGAGCGTAGGCGCCCTACTGACTACAGTGACTTCTTCCCAAGCGAACGCCTACCCGACAAATATCAGAGTGTCATCGTACATACCGAGAAGATCATGGGACGGTGTCCCTGCCCTGTAGAAGGGGAAAAGACCCGCTGCTGTAACCTCAAGACCCTTGATGCTGTAGAGCAGTGTGCCTTCGGGTGTTCCTACTGCTCCATCCAGTCTTTCTACAACAGAGGCGAGATCCAGGTGGTGGGAAACCTGCAGGAACGACTGCAAAACATAACACTTGATGACGATACCTGGCATATCGGAACCGGCCAAAGCAGCGACTCGCTCTTATGGGGGAATGACTTCGGTACCCTGGACGCCCTCTCAATCTTGGCACGACGGTATCCCAAGACCATCATAGAGCTCAAGACAAAGAGCCACCGCACAGACTGGCTAAAGATGGACCTTCCTTCCAACATAGTAGCCACCTGGTCACTCAATGCCCCTACCATCATAGAGAAGGAGGAGCATCTTAGTGCAACACTCGAGCAAAGAATCAATGCAGCACGAAAGGCTGCAGACAAGGGCATCCCTGTGGGCTTTCATCTGCACCCCATGGTCTGGTTCAAAGGGTGGGAGGAAGAATACCGCCACGTTATAGAAAAGGTGACTGCAACTTTCGAGGCAGAAGAGCTGGTCATGTTCTCCTTGGGAACATTGACCTTTACCAAGGCTGTGCTACGCACACTCAGGAGCCAGGGGCGCGAGAGCCGTATCCTCGATATGGAACTTATAGGAGCGGCTGGCAAGTACTCCTATCCCCTGGCGACCAAACAAGAGATGTTCTCCCATGCCTATTCTTGCTTCCCAGAAAGGTGGAAGCAACAGGGTCCGTTCTTCTATCTCTGCATGGAGGACCCCACCCTGTGGGAGCCTGTCTTTGGCCATAGCTATCCCAATGACAAGAGTTTTGAGGCTGCAATGAAAGAAACATATCAGCAGAGAGTTGCTCTTTTAGCAAAGAAAAGACCTCTATTTTCATAAAGGCACTGAAAAAGAAGTAGAAAAGAATACCAACTTGTTCTTTTTCTCTGGTATTTGCGTACTATACTGAAAGACATTACCCTGTAGGAGCATATATAAATGAGCAGACGCAACGATGCAGTCCGAGTATTCGAGGTTCCGACCTATAAACAGATTTTTCCCTACATCATGCCCAAGCGGTGTGATTCGCTCGTATTTCAAAATATGGTGCTGGACCTGACCAATGCGGTGGCGTTCATCAAGCAGAACAAGCGATCCGATGGTTCCAACTATAGGATATTTGAGCTGTTCATCGCAGCCTTGATGAGGACCATCACCCTCAGGCCCGAACTGAACAGGTTCGTGTCAAACTACCAGTATTGGCAACGCAGCGAGCTCTCTGTCAACTTCATAGTAAAAGAGGACTACACCGACGATGCCCCTGAACACAGCATGCCCTTGTACTTCTCAGGGGAGATGACCTTGGAGGATATCTCCAAGATCATCGATGATGCGATCATAACACAACGCGAACCTGCAAATGAAAACTTTACCAACAAGGCAATCCTCTTCTTCATGAAATTCCCCAAGCCCTTCATCAAGATGATAGTGGGTTTTGCAGGCCTTCTTGACCGCCATGGCAAGGCCCCAAAGGCCCTGAGGGATGCAGACGGACTGCATACCACCATCTTCATCAGCAACATGGGCAGCATCGGCCTAGGTGGAGGGAGCCCCCACCACCACATCTATGAGTGGGGTACCACAAGCCTGTTTGCTACGATGGGGATACTGAGACGGATCCATAGGATGGTCGGTGACAAGAAGACCCATACCGACACCATGGAGGTGGGATTCACCGTCGATGAGAGGATCACCGACGGCTTCTACTTCACCAAGTCCATCAAGCTGCTGCAGGACCTGTTGAACGACCCGCACCTGTTGACGGTCAAACCTATCCTGCCTCCTTCCCCTCTTACCAAGAAGGAGTACAGGCAGAAACTGAAGGCGACAAGAAAGTCGAACTGAACGTTGCTTCTGACCTTTCAGTAAGAATCATGGGGAAAACCTTCACTGCATAAGGCCCTGACACCTGTTCTTCATCTATACAACAACCCAGAAACCAGAGCAATGGTTTCTGGATTGTTTAGTGCTACATGATCGCGCTTGTTTTCTTATTCTTGTGGGATATACTGAGAGCATTATCACTGCAGGAGTATAAGCCTATGAGTAAACGTAACGATGCCATCCGGGTATATGAAGTACCGACCTACAAACAGATGTTTCCCTATATAATGCCCAAGCGGTGTAATTCACTGGTGTTTCAGAATATGGTGCTGGACCTGACCAATGCAGTGGCGTTCATCAAGCAGAACAAGCGCTCCGACGGTTCCACCTATAGGATCTTCGAGCTTTTCATCGCCGCCTTGGTGAGAACCATAGCCCTCAGGCCTGAACTGAACAGGTTTGTGGCAAACTACGAGTATTGGCAACGCGCTGATCTCTCTGTCAATTTCTTTGTAAAAGAGGACTATACTGACGATGCTCCAGAACACAGCATGCCGGTGTACTTCAAAGAAGGGATGACCCTAGATGAGATGTCCAAGATCATCGATGATGCGATCATAGCACAACGCAAACCTTCAAATGAGACAGTTACTGACAAGGTGATCCTTTTCTTCCTGGAATTCCCTAAATGGTTCATCAAGATGGCTGCTGCTTGTATAAGCCACCTTGACCGTCATGGAAAGGCACCAAAGGCCCTAAGCGATGCAGATGGTCTGCATACCACAGTATTCATCAGCAACATGGGAAGCATAGGTCTTGGTGGGGGAAGCCCCCACCACCATCTCTTCGAATGGGGTACCACAAGCTTGTTTGTTACCATGGGAATAGTGAAAAGGGTCCGTAAGACGGTGGGTGAGGTGAAAACCTATACAGATACGATGGAGGTGGGATTCACCGTCGATGAGAGGATCACCGACGGCTTCTACTTCACCAAGTCCATCAAGCTGCTGCAGGACCTGTTGAACGACCCTGTCCTGTTGACAGTCAAACCTATCCTGCCTCCTCCCCCTCTGACGAAGAAGGAGTACAAGCAGAAATTGAAGGCGGCTCGAGCTCTAGCTAAGCTTTGAGTCAAAGAGCTCCTTTGCCCTTCCTTTCAGAGGATTCTCCTCACCTTGCAGCACTGCCTTGAGGGCAGTGAGTTCATTGGCACTGAAGGTCTTTGCTCCCCTCTTGTGCTCCTCAAACGCCTCGGTGGCGATGGGGCATACCTTGCGGATAATATCAAGGATGGTCTGGGCATAGATGCGTATCTCATACTGGGCATGCTCGTCCAGGCGTAGTTGCAAGAAATGAAAAAGGTTGTGCAGATCCATCTGCCAGTACCATTCGGTATAGAGGCTGAGGGGAAGGTCTATCCTGGCCAGTTCCCTGGCAATTCCCATATCAAGCAGTTTCTGGTAGTTCTCGTAGCTTCTCTTCTGGTCTTCAGCAAGAAGAGCGAGCACCTCTTGGGCAACGGCGCTTTCAACAGCCTCGGCCTTCCTGCCCTGCTTGTTGTCTTCGCTCTGGTAGTTGATGTGCTCAGGATCCGGTCGGTAGCAGTCATCTGACATGACGCTGTACCTTCCGCTGATCTCATTGACACGTCCTGTCCTGTGACGGATCCACTGTCTTGCCACAAAGATCGGCATGCGCACATGGAAGGTGAAGTTGACCTGCTCAAAGGGAGAGGTATGGTCATTGCGCAACAGGTAGGTTATCAGGCCTTTGTCCTGGCGGTAGGTCTTCGTGCCGATTCCATAGGAGACACGGGCGCTCTGTACGATGCGTTCATCACTTCCCAGATAGTCTACAAGACGAACAAAACCGTGATCGAGGACAGGGAACTCCTTGTCCAGAATCTCTTCAGCAGCAGGAACGATACAGTGGGCCATGGTCAACTCCTCAGATGGTTCACCTAGAATAGGGGATATTCAAGGTTGTATTTTTACCTATGCATGTAATTTCTTAGTACTAGTCTTTGCCTTCTCTTCCATTATGCAAACAACAGGATCAAAGAGCAACAGCCTAAAGCAAATTCATTCTTCCCAGCAGGACAGCCAAGCCTGCTGAAGAGGCTGTCTCTGTCCTGAGAATCCTCTTGCCCAAAGAAGCTGGTAAGAAGCCGGATGCAAGAAATAGGGCCCTTTCACGTTCAGTGAAGCCCCGCTCCCCACCAATGGCCAGTACTACAGGGGTTGTAGGCTCAGGAAAGGATGATAGGCTCTTGGCCTCCATCACATTGTCCAAGACAATTCTGGTTCCACTCTCTTCTGTTACACTAATTGCCTCTTCTACCGAGGCAGCAAATACAACCTCACTGACAGAGGTCTCTCCACTTTGCATGGCACCATCGAGGAGGATGGATCGGTACTCCCCATTCGTGTAGAGCTTGGCATCGGCATAGGATTTCTCGGTGGTATCCGATCCTGTCAGGATGATCTTAGCAACTCCAAGGCTTACCGCCTCCCTAAGGATCCGTCTCATACAGATGGGGCGTACTTGGGCGACCATAAGGGTTATAGGATAGAATGGTGGTGAAGATTCACTGGCTTTGAAGCTGAAGAGAAGGCTCTCCTCATCCAGAGAGAGGATGGTCGCCATCCCTTTTACGCTGTTAACCTCCCCTGCAAGGAATTGTCCCCCTACGCCTAGTTTCAGGATTTTCCGTATATGTAAGGCGCGGTAATCAAGGAGAGGAAGGCTGTTTTCCGCATCCAAATGGGTAAAAAGGATGATATTCATGGTCGGTACTATAGCATGATGGCACTGAAGAAAGATAGAGTGGACGTATGAACAGAAAAGCCATATATGTTGCAACATCACACGACTGTGCTGCCAACCTGGCAGGAGAGGCGTATCTGATCAAGGAAGATCTGGAGCACATCCTATATTTGTGGGTGAATGACCCTTGCATTGTCATCGGGCGGTTTCAAAACCCCTACAGCGAATGCAACCTCGTAAGGATGGACGAGGAGGGGGTGCAGCTGGTACGCAGGAAGAGCGGAGGGGGAGCGGTCTACCATGATGGAGGCAATCTCTGCTTTACCTTGATCGGGAAGAAGGATTCCTCTACCAAGGAGGAGAACTTCGCCCTGATCCTTGCTGGCCTGGCAAAACTCGGCATACAAGCCGAACTATCGGGACGCAATGATATTCTCTCTCAAGGGAAAAAGATTTCAGGCAATGCTTTCCAGACCACTGCAACAAAGTTCTGCCATCATGGGACGCTGCTTATCACCAGCGACCTCTCTGTCATGGCCAACTACCTTACCCCCAGTTCTACCAAGCTGGCATCAAAGGCGGTAAAGTCTGTTGCCTCACGGGTAGGCAATCTTAGCGAAATCAAAAACGATATCACGACAAAAGAGGTCGAAGACGCCCTTATTGAGGCATTCTGCGACAAGTATGGCCCAACTCATGTTACCCCGATCGATTTCAAGGAGCTTTCAGAAGCAAGAGAAGACTATCAGTTGTTTGGTGATAGGAACCTGATCTTGGATAAGACGCCCCAATTCACCCACTTCCTGCACCATCGCTTCAGTTGGGGGGAGTGTTCGCTCCATTTGGATGTCCATAAGACGAAGATAACCCAAGTGCGTCTGTTTACCGATTCACTGGATACTTCCCTTCCAGAGCGAATAGTAAAAAAATTGGAGGGCCTCTCTTATGTTAAGGGCGCCCTCCTGGATGCGGGAATTGAGTGTCATGAAGAGGATGAGCGAGAAATGCTCACCTACCTCATAGAACAGCTCTAGAGCCCTTCCCTTCCGTATATTTCGATCATGCCGCGAAGGCGGTCTATCCGCCATCCCTCAACAGCATCGAAGCTCTTCAAGCGCCAGCTCCAGTTGCTCATCCCTACGGTCGATGGCACGTTCATACGTGCCTCAGACCCTAGGTCGAGCAGGTCCTGCATGGGCAGGATGGCATCCTTTGATGCTGAAAGCAGCATGAGGCGGATCAGTTGCCAGACTATCTGGTCATCAGGGGCTTCAAGGTAGCGACGCACCTTGTCCTTGGTTACAGGATCCAATGCCTCATACCACCCTCTGGAGGTATTGTTGTCATGGGTCCCTGTATAGATGACACTGCTGTACTGGCAGTTGTGAGGGAGATATGCGTTGGTCGTATCCAGTTTCCCCTCCTTCAAGCCAAAAGCAAACTGCAGAATCTTCATACCCGGAAGGTTATTTGAGTCACGAAGCTCTTCCACATCATCGGTTATGACACCCAAGTCCTCAGCTATGAGGGGGATATCATCACCAAGGGCTCCCTTCAGGGCAGCAAACAGCTTTTTCCCTGGGGAGGGAACCCACTTGCCGTTCATTGCTGTATTCTCCCCCTTGGGGATCTCCCAGTATGCTGCAAAGCCTCTGAAATGGTCGATCCGAATGATATCACAGACTTCAAGGGTCTTCTCGATGCGTTTGATCCACCAGGCAAAGCCATCTTTCTCATGCTCTTTCCAGTTGTAGACAGGGTTTCCCCAATGCTGGCCTTCATCAGAGAAGGCATCGGGGGGAACGCCGCTGGAAGCGGTCTGCAACCCCTGTGCATCCATTTTGAAAAGATGTCGGTTTGCCCATGCGTCAACGCTGTCCGGTGCTACAAAGATGGGGATGTCCCCAATGATGGAGACCTGATGCTTGTTTGCATACGCCTTAAGCTTTGCATACTGTTCAAAGAACAGGTACTGCAAGGCCTTGATGCGCTCGATATCCACAGCATAGGTGGAGAGAGCCTCAGCCATTGCTTCTTTTTCGCGTAGGCGCAAGGACTTTGGCCAGATTGTATGCCAGCGGGAGTCGTTGTACACACCACACAAAACCTGGTAGAGGGCGTAGTCGTCAAGCCACCAGCTGTTCTCCCAGCAGAAAAGCTCGTACTGAGAGACAACCTCAGCTTCTGTATCTGCAAGGAATGCATCAGAG
This sequence comes from uncultured Sphaerochaeta sp., assembly GCA_964469205.1. Taxonomy (GTDB): domain Bacteria; phylum Spirochaetota; class Spirochaetia; order Sphaerochaetales; family Sphaerochaetaceae; genus Sphaerochaeta. The sequence continues at coordinate 19,553 of CAYXYD010000026.1, forward strand.
GCCTTTACAAGAAGGGGCTCCTTGAAGGCCCTGACCTTGCCATAATCAATGCGGTCAAGGGGAAATTCCGGAGTGGTGAGAACGTCTTCCAAGTCGAGGTAGCCGTCATATGCGAGGGATTTCAAGTCGATGAGCAGTTCATTTCCTGCAAAGGTCGAACGGGCTGCATAGGGGGAGTCCCCATAGCCGGTCGGACCGAGCGGAAGAATCTGCCAAAGTGTTACTTTGGCGCTCTTGAGTAGGTCGACGAAGGCAAATGCTTCATCACCAAAGCTTCCAATTCCATGTGCCGAAGGCAGTGATGTGGGGTGCAACAGCACACCACATCTTCTTTGAAGGTGTTCCATGGTTGTAAGTATACTCTATTGTTGGTGTTTTTGCCTATTGGTACCTCTGTTTCAATTTAACAACTCGGCTGAGAAATCCCAGTTCTCTTAAGGGGCTGGGATGAATCAGAGCTGATTTTCTCTGTATGCACGTATTACTTTTGTGGAAGCATCGCCTACAGAACAAGCAAAGTAACCATCAGACCAAAAAGTACGTTCATTCCAAAAATGCTTTTTCAGTTCATGCTCATGATACTTCCAAACTCGATGGGTTGTCAGAGTCTTCAGCCTGCGAATAATCATCGAATATGCGAACTTTTGGAATATGCGCAGGAACAGCCGAGAACCATCAGCCAAAGAGTTATTTATAGAAAGATTGCCTAAATCCTGCGCATATTCTTTTACAGAAATCACAAGCAGGTAGATACTTAAGGTATCCCAAGGAGGGATGCCTATGAAATACCAAGCCTATGATGAAACAGTTTCAGCCATTGCTGAAGAACTTAAGATAGGGAAACCAAATCAATGGGTACCCTATACGTTCTTGCGAGGACCCAAGCTATTCCGCCAGTATATGGAACAGGAAAGCCTCCCTTATTCAATACAAGAGGCCAGAATATGGTTAGACATTAATGAGAGGGCCTGGAAGCACCATACCTATAATGGAATCAGACATTCCTTGCTGTTGGTAGCACAACGATTGGAACCGGATGTAGAGGTTATGCAAATCCTGTATCTCAATCTTTCCTCTTACCAACAATTGCCCCCTTGGGCTGTTGTCGGGTTGGAAGAATTCCATGCAAGTCCCCGTTACCAAAACCTAAATGGCAACATCCGTTATGATTCTGACAGGATTAATATAAGCAAGTTCCTAATCTGGATGCTAAGACAAGACGTGTCTTCCTTTTGGGTGATTTCCATATCTTTGGTAATGGAATACTGCAGAGATAATGGAGTGCAGCGAGGAATCAAGCCATTCCTATGCTATCTTAGGGACAAGGGTGTTGTTTCTGCATTTCTGCCAGATAGCTATGACAGTTTGTATTGCTCAAGAGTACTATCTGCAGATGATTTGCATCTGGATGCAGACACCTTGCACCGATTCAAGACAGAAGGATACGTCACTGAAGCTTACAGGGTGGGTATACTAAATGCTATGGCATACCTGCATGACCATCATTATTCTGCAAGTGCATGCAAGAACCTGAAGGGGCCATTGATTGAAATGGGGGTATTTCTGGAGCTTACAAAAATACGCTTTTCGAAAGAACTGGCCCTTGCATGGAGATCTGCTCTCATGGAAAAGA
>CAYXYD010000027.1:0-20974 GCA_964469205.1 uncultured Sphaerochaeta sp.
ATTTTTAGGGGGTTGTTGTTTCCTGCTTCTGATTCCGTTATAGGATTCAGAACAGAGAAATGGCGCATAGCATCCTTGCCAGGGTTTGCTGATTTCTTTATCTCTATGGGATGGAGTACTCCATTTTGCTCAAGCAACAAATCGATCTCCTTCTGGTCCTTGTCCCGATAAATTGTCAACCTTAGTTTTACTGTAAAAAAAATTGAAAAAGGAAGCCTATCATTAAGACTTCCTTTTTCAGCACATTATTCTGCTTTCTTATTGATACCATACAAGTACAAACCCATATCTTTAGGTCTTACGACATCAAGCTATCCAAGAGATGGAGTAGATCTGACCTTGTCAATAAACATATGTTTCATTTCCCTACTTCCTCGGCATGTCATTGGTATCCTTGAGCAGCACATCATGACTGCCACCCTCCATGATGGATGTTGATGAAACCAAGGTAAGCTTTGCCTTCTCTTGCAGGGCCCTGATGTTCATAGCTCCTGTATTACACATCGTGGAGCGCATCTTGCTCAAAGAGAGCTGCACGTTATCCTTCAGCGGGCCTGCATAAGGGACAAAGGAGTCCACTCCCTCAACAAAGGAGAGCTTGTCGTCCCCGCCCATATCATAGCGCTGCCAGTTGCGTGCCCTTGCAGACCCTTCACCCCAGTACTCCTTCATGTAGGAGCCCTTGACGTTTACCTTCTCGGTCGGGCTTTCGTCAAAGCGGGCAAAATAGCGGCCCAGCATCAAAAAATCAGATCCCATGGCAAGGGCCAAGGTCATATGGTAGTCAAGGACAATGCCGCCGTCTGAGCAGATGGGAATGTAGACACCAGTTCTCTTATAGTAATCATCCCTAGCCTTGGCAACCTCGATGACACTTGTTGCCTGACCGCGACCAATGCCCTTGGTCTCACGTGTTATGCAGATCGAGCCACCACCGATGCCTACCTTGATGAAGTCAGCACCGCTTTCGGCCAGAAAGAGAAAGCCCTCTCGATCGACGACATTGCCGGCCCCTACCTTCACCTTGTCGCCATACTCTTTGCGTACCCACTGCAACGTCTTTCTCTGCCATTCGGTAAACCCTTCGGAAGAGTCAATGCAAAGTACATCAGCACCACTCTCCAACAGAGCTGGGATACGCTCCTGGTAGTCTCGCGTATTGATCCCTGCCCCTACCAGATAGCGTTTACGGCTATCCAACACTTCGTTGGGGTACTCCTTATGACTTTCATAGTCCTTGCGGAAGACAAAGGAGCAGAGACGGTTATTTTCATCGACAGTAGGCAGTGAATTGAGTTTGTGTTCCCAGATGATGTCATTCGCTTCACTGAGGGTTACCCCCTCCTTTGCATAGACAAGACGGGAAAAGGGTGTCATGAAGGAGGAGATAGGGCTTTCCATAGCCATCCTGCTCGGTCTCCAGTCGCGGCTTGAGACCACTCCAAGCAAGACACCATTTTCAGTGCCATCGCTTGTGACGGCTATGGTATTATGTCCAAGCTTCTTCTTAAGCTTTATAAGATCCTCAAGGGTCTGATCGGAGCGGAGGTTGGAGTCACTGGGGACAAAGCCAGCCTTAAAGGCCTTCACCTTTGAAACCATCGCGCACTCGTCTTCAATGCTTTGCGAGCCATAGATAAAGCTCACTCCCCCTTCACGGGCAAGGGCCCTAGCCATGGACTCACCACTGACAGACTGCATGATTGCACTGACCATAGGGATGTTAAGAGAGAGAGAAGGCTCTTCTCCTTTGGCATATTTCACCAAGGGTGTGCGCAAACTCACCTGTGAGGGAATGCAGTGTTCGTCAGAGTAGCCAGGTACCAGAAGGTACTCACTGAAGGTGCGTGAAGGTTCATCAAAGAAATGTGCCATGCTAAAAGGTCTCCTTTCAAGTTATGACACCTAATACTGCACCTTTATCCCGCTTTGTACAAGAATCCTGCAACAAGATCTTTTGGTTTTGTTGCAGGATTCTTTCACTCTAGCCGTTGATTTAGGTATTGCAGTTCCTAAAGTAGGCTCACTTACCGCTTGCACTCCACTATGCAGTTTTCCTTGCCATCAAGTTGAAGGGTAATGGTATCCTTTGTTGCACTTACATCGCCTCTCTTTTCTCCAAGAAACTCTGTTACTTGGAGCATAGAGTTGGGTATTTGTAATGTTGAACTCTCCTCGTTCTTGTTGAGCACACACAAGAGCGCATTTTCCTTGTCATAGCGGGCAAAGACCAGACTCTTTTCATCAGAGTAGACAATCTTATAAGAAGAGGCTTTTAGCATCTTCTCATAGCGCTTTCTTACATCTCCCATGGTGGCATACAACTCGTAAAACCTCATGTCCCAGTTGTTGTTGTCCCACTGCATGGGGTAGCGTGAATCTTCCACACTGCCATACGGGCCAGCAAGACCTATCTCATCCCCATAATAGAGATTGGGCATACCAGGCAAAAGATACAGTAGCATGACACAACCGCTGTATATGGCAAAATCAAACCCATTGGGTGTTGCATGAAAACGCGTAGTGTCATGACTATCGAGCAGGTTCATCTGCATCGGATGCATCTGAGAGGGCAGACTCGCTAGCTGGCTTTCCAAAGCTTGTGCAAGCTCTTCACCGGTATAGGCTCTGGTTGGCTTAGGATTATGGCCCCATCCTTCTGATACGAAGCGGTCAGTCTCACCCATCCAGGAGCGAAGCGGCCTGCTACTGCCAAAATAGTTCATAGTGCCGTCCCACATGTCGCCCTGCAAGAAAGGAGCTGAGTCGGCCCAGTCTTCCCCTACCAGGTACACCTGGTCGTTCTCGGCTTTCAATGCGGTACGCGCCTCTCTCCAGACCTCTTCACACAGCTGGTCCTCCCCTCTTCTTCCCAAGACAGGGGCAACATCGAGGCGCCATCCATCCTGTAGATAGGGCTCCTTGAGGAATTTGATCAAGGCTGAGTCCTCTCCCTGATAGATGAGTTCTCGGAGTTTTTTACTGTTGTAGTTAAGCTGGGGAAGGGTCGGGACATCTTCCCAACAGGCAACCGAGCCATCGTCATTGAAATAGTAGAAGGAAGCTTCCTCACTATCCCTATCCTCCTGTGCCCTCTTCAGCCAGGGGTGTTCAATCCCTGTATGGTTGATAGAGATATCCACTACGATGCGCATACCTTCTTCATGCAGTTTCTTAGTTAAGGATATGAAGGCCTCATCCCCACCAAGCTTCTCATCTATTTGAAAAAAGTCACAACAGTCATAGCGGTGGGTAGTCAGTGAAACTCCGATGGGGTTGAGATAGAGGACATTCACCCCCAACGCCTTGAAGTGTGGGATTGCATCCTCAATACCTTTCAGGTCCCCATTGAAGAAGTCCAGACACTTTCCCTCTTCGAATGGAAGAGGCTTCTCACTGAAAGACATAATCTGGACAGTTCCTCCATCGAATGAGTACTGACCATCCTCAGCACCTACACTTGTGTCGCCTATCTTGAACCTGTCAGGAAATATCTGATAACAGGTCGATGATCCTACCCAGGAGACGGGAACAATGTCTGGCTTCAGGGAGAAGCTGTCATAAAGGGAAGGAGGAGATGCTGTCATGCCCTTTCGTGAGTAGTAGTAGGCTCGGTCACTGGCAAACAGGACAAAATACCAGTGTAGTGGTTCATCAGGCATCACTAGGGAGGCGCTGTAGATCAACCTTTGGTCTTGCTGCTCCTTATCACAACCCTGTGGATGTTCATTTCCATGATGGAAGGGGAACAAAGAAACTAAAGAGACATCACTGTCGACCCCAACTTGTATGCTTAACGTGACCGTTTCTCCTGTTTTGGGATAAAGGGGATTCACATAGGTCTGGCTCCCCGAACTGTCTACTGTCTCTCTCCACATCTGATTCATATCTGCCTCCAAAGCTAAAACTCTCTAATATTCATTCTAAAACAATACAAACTAATCGTTAAAATTTGCCTAAAAATAAAGGTTGACTGGTTTAGAAAACCGGTTTAGTATTAGTATATACCAAGCAAGGTTTACAATTCAAGAGAAACTTTAGCTGGTACAAAAAATGTTCAAAGCTTTAAAATAAAGCATAAGGAGAGAAACATGAAAAAAAGTCTAATCGTTCTTCTCGTAATCCTGATGGCATTCTCAGCCACTCTGTTTGCACAGGGCGCTGGTGAAGCCGACAAGGGCTACGACATCTACGTCTACAACTCAAAGGGAGAGAACGCCGCTCAGTTTGCAGCAATGTGCGCAGCATATGAAGCAGAAACTGGGATTAGGGTCAAAAACTTTTCAATCGGTAGCGGACAGGATCACATGGAGACCCTGCGCTCTGAGATGAATAGCCGCGAGATGCCTTCCGTATTCTCCATCCAGGGAATTAAGGAACTTGCAGAGTGGAGCCAGGGTGGATTCGCCCTTGACCTTACCACCGTCACAACCGGTGACTTCGGCAAGATGGCTGCAGCTATTCCCCAGGGTCTGAGACTGACCAGTGACGGGACGACCAGCTACGGTATCCCTTACAACGTCGAAGGCTATGGCTTCATCGTTGACCGTGATATGCTCGCTGAAATCTTCAGCCCCATTCCTGTCGATGCAGTACTTGCAGAGATCAAGGCAGCTTCCTACGAAGAGTGGGAAGGTCTTGTTAAAGCCATTGACGCATGGATTGCTTCTCCAAGAGCAATGATGGTCGAGCTGAATGGCAACACCCACTCGCTCGCCTCTTCCAAGGGCAAGCTCAGTGCTAAGCTCACCGGCGTATTTGCTGTCATGGGTGCTGAGAAATGGACCTATGGTGATCACTTCATCAACGTAGCGCTCAACGCTGTCTTCGCCAATGATATCGAAGCTAAAAATGCTGATGAGGCAAAGATCAAGAGTTTGAAGGGTGCATTCCTTGCTTACGCCGAGGCTCTAGACTTAAAGACCAGCTACCTCGCAGGTTCACAGGGTAAAGCAGTTCGTGGACAGGATTTCGTTTCCAGTGCTAACTTTGGCTATGACCAGACTGTACAGATTTTTGCTGACAGCAAGGCCGTATTCTTCAAGCAGGGCAACTGGGCATTTGGTAACATCGAAGGCGTAAACAAAGCACAGGCAGAAAGACTTGAGTTTGTTCCTGTGAAGATGCCTTTCAAGAGTCAGGATGTCAAGAGAACCGACGGTACTACCGTTGCACACCTCAACAGCTCTATTCCTGTATTTGTTCCCAACTACTATGCTGTCAACGCTAGGGTTCCCAAAGATGAGCAGCAAAAAGCCTTTGATTTCCTCTACTGGATGAACAACAGTGAGACCGGGAAGAAGTTTATTGTCGAGGAATTCGCATTTATTCCTTACAATGCTGATCCTGCTACCACCACAGTTCCCAATAGTCTTGGAAACTCCATCATTGACTACATTGCCAGAGGCAATACCCTCACCGCACCTTACCAGGGCGCACCTGCATCCTGGAGTGGCGACGTTGTCGGTCTGAGAGTCATGGAGAGTTATCTCACCAAGAAGAATTGGACAAAGGCCGATTACGAGGCAATTTCAAACTATGCTATCCAAGAGTGGATTGCATTATTGAAGTAACTCACTAAAACCATTAGGGGCCGGATTTTCCGGCCCCTACTTTTCAGGAGTATCATATGAATTTTTACAAGAAATGGTTCTGGCCCTTGGTCATGCCCTCCCTACTCCTCTTTACAATGGTCATCCTCTACCCTTTCATCATGGGTGTGGTTAACTCATTTCTAGCATGGAGGGGAACCTACTACTTTGACCCGGATACCGGCACACGTGCTACAAACATGTTAAAATCGTTTGTAGGATTTGACAACTACAAGGAAGCTTTTCAGGATACCCGTTTCATCAGCGCCCTTCTCTATACTGTCAAGTACACCTTTATCGCAGTTATCTTCGTCAACATAGCTGCCTTGGCCCTTGCCCTGATGGTTACCAAGATAACAAAAAGTTCCGGCCTCTACCGAACTGTATTCTTCCTTCCCAACATGCTGGGCGGCCTTGCACTGGGATTTATCTGGCAGTTTGTCTTCCAGATCATCTTTACCGACATCCTCTTTTCCCCAGACGCCCTCTACTTGCCTTTCCTACGCTATATGACGCAAGACTCTACCAAAGCGTTGTTTGCCCTAGCCATGCTCAGTACCTGGCAGTATGCCGGATATATGATGATCATCTACGTAGCAGGCCTGAATAACATCAGCGCCGACTACTATGAGGCTGCAAGCATCGACGGCTCTTCCTACTGGCACTCATTTCGCAAGATTACCATTCCTATGCTCATGCCTTCATTTACCATCGTATTTTTCATGACGATCGCCAACAGCTTCAAGTTGCTGGATCAGAACGTTGCCCTGACCGATGGTGATTTTGGTACGCGGCTTCTTGCAATGCAGATCCTTAGGACAGTCAAGGACACCACTCCGCCGAACTACGGCAAGGCTCAGGCTCAAGCTGTGATATTCTTCATACTTGTGGCTGTCATAACCCTGACTCAGGTAGCCATTACCAAGAAAAAAGAACTGGAGATGTAACATGAAAAATTTAAACACAGTCACCTCCAAAAAAATGAATGAACACTATTTTCTCAAGAAAAAGATCAGGAATACTCTCTTGTATGTATTGCTTACCTTTATAGCCATCTATACCTTGGCTCCCTTATGGCTCCTGTTGGTAAACTCCTTCAAGAACCAGAGTGAGATCATCAGCTCCCCGTTGGGTTTGCCCACAAGCTTTACCCTCTCCTACCTTACCAATGCAGTAAAGGAAATCCACTTCTTCAAGGCATTGCTGGTCACAGCCTCTATCACCAGTGCCTCGGTACTTTTGATAGTAATTGTCAGCAGTATGGCCGCCTGGATAATGGTACGCAACAAGGGTCGGGCAAGCACATGGGTTTTTATGTGCTTTGTCGCAGCCATGCTCATCCCTTTCCAAGCTGTCATGTACCCTTTGATCCAGTTCTTCGATGATATAAGACTCAAGAATGCTTACGGCCTTATCCTGATGTATGGGGGCTTCGGCCTTTCGATGTCAGTCTTCCTCTACCATGGATTTGCCAAAGGGGTCCCTCGTGGTGTTGAAGAGGCCGCAACCATCGATGGTTGCAATATCTTCCAGATGTACCTGTATGTGGTCATGCCCTTGCTCAAGAGCATTACCGTAACGGTGATAGTGCTCAACTCCATGTGGATATGGAATGACTATCTCCTGCCCTTCCTGGTAATTGGAAACAGCAGTACCAAGACACTGGTCCTGGAACTGTACTTTGCGCGTATATTGGCAGGCCAGTTCGGCAATCCCTGGCAGCTGATATTCCCCGCAGTCCTTGTCTCTATCATCCCGATCATCATCGTCTATCTCTTCTTACAGAAATACATTGTCAAGGGGATCAGCGATGGGGCTATCAAGAGCTAAGGTATGAACAACTTCAAGAGCCGATGGACAAAACGGGAGGGCGAATTGCTGTCCCTGTGGGAGTCCCTCTACAACAACAGGAATATAGAGCTTCTTTTTGCCCTGTTCCAGGACAAGGCAAAGATGAGAAAACCCTCTCTGAAGGCACTCGATACTGAAAGGCTTGCAAATCCTCTCTGGTATCTGGGTAGCGAGATGAGCGGTCAGATGCTCTATGTCGACAAGTTCAACAAGACATTTCTAGGCCTTGAAGAAAAGCTCTCTTATCTTTCCTCGTTGGATGTACGCTACCTCCATCTGATGCCCTGCATGAAAATGCCCCCTACCAATAATGATGGGGGATATGCAGTGGAAGATTTCACCGCCTTTGACTCACGCCTTGGCGATACAAGTGCCTTTGTCTCCCTTGCCAATGCGTGTAGAAAACAGAATATCAGCCTCTGTCTTGATTTTGTGCTCAACCACTGTGCGGACAGCCATCCTTGGGCAAAACAGGCCAAGGCAGGCGAACAATCCTATAAGGATAGGTTTTTCTTTATCAAAGACAAGACTGAGGTCGATGCCTATGAGGCAACTACCTCAGAGGTGTTTCCACAGCAGGCGCCAGGCAACTTCACCTACCTCTCAGAATCTGAAGAGTATGTGATGACCACCTTCAACCACTTCCAGTGGGACCTCAACTACGCCAACAGTGAGGTGTTGCTCTCGATGTTGGATGCTATGCTCACCTTATCCAACTATGGGGTCGAGGTGTTTCGCTTCGACGCCATACCATACATCTGGAAACGGTGGGGTACGAGCAACCGCAACTTGGCAGAGGTTCACGCCCTGCTTAGGATCTTCCGCCTGGCTCTTGAGATCGTGGCTCCCCTTTGTATCATAAAGGGCGAGGTGGTAATGGCCCCTAGGGAGGTTGCACCCTACTTCGGAACGGAGAAGGCTCCAGAGTGCCACCTCCTGTACAACGTATCTCTGATGGTTCAGATGTGGAACTCCCTTGCCACACGCGATACAAGGCTCTTGCAGAAAAGCCTTGTAGAGCTTCCTACAGATATTCCCTCTTCTGCATGTTGGGTAAACTACCTACGCTGTCATGATGACATCGGATGGGGCATCGAGGATGAGCATTTGTATCAGCTTGGGTTCTCACCTTATGAGCACAAGCAGTTTCTCATTTCCTTCTATCTAGGAACCTTTCCAGGCTCTTTTGCCAGAGGGGAACTGTACGAGTTCAATGAGAAAAACCGTGATGCTCGAAACTGCGGCACTTCAGCCTCCCTGTGTGGCTTGGGAAAAGCCTTGGAGGAAAAGGATGTCTACCAGGAGGAGCTAGCCTTGAAACGGCTTGCCCTTGCCCAAGTTTTCGTCTATCTGACTAAGGGCTTAAGTGTGCTCTATAGCGGTGATGAGATAGCGACCCTCAATGACTATGGCTACCATAATGACCCGATCCTAGCCAAGGATAGCAGAAACCTGCACCGGCCCCTGTTTGACTGGACCAAGAGCGACAATGCCAGTTCATTCTTGTTCTCTATCCTGCAAAATATGATAGGGTATCGTTCACAGGAATCTGATTTCCGATCCGATTCCCTTGAAGTGGTCATCCCTTCCAATGATGTATCTGTCTTTGCCCTTAAGCGAGGCTCCGAACATCTTGTTCTGGTAAACTTCAGTGAATTTCAAAAGGAAGTTCAGTTTGACCACCGGGCATCAGGCTCGTATAGCGAAGTATTTTCAAAGCGAAAACTCTCTCTCGGAAATGAACCTTTCATTCTTGGACCCTACCAATATCTTCTACTCAAAAGGATGTAAGCATGGATCTTCCACAGAAACGACCAACTATCAAGGATATAGCCCGTGAAAGCGGGTATTCAAAAACTGCTGTCTCCTTTGCCTTCAACGAACCCTCTAGGATCAGCGTAAAGGCAAGGGACATCATACTTGCCACAGCTGAAAGGCTTTGCTATATCCCTGATCCCATGGCACGTAACTTCTCACTGAGAAGACACCTTAGCATTGGCTTTCTCCTACCTCAGATAATCCACTACTCGATGCGTAATCCTTATACCCTGCAGGTAATCCAGGGTATAGGCAGTGTCTGCCAAAAGTATGGCTACACCCTTACCCTTATCCCCCCCTTGAATGAATCCATCACCGATGCAGTGAGATGCGCAGCAGTGGATGGACTCATCACCATGGGTATGCAGGTTGGAATGGACATTGTAAATGTCATGAAAATTCGAAAACTGCCTTTTGTCACTATTGACGGGACGCCTTCTGAGGACATGCCTTCTGTCAATATTGCCGATGAGATGGCCGCCTACCAGATAATGCACCTTGTCCTGAAAAAGGGACATCGAAGTATTGCTATCGTAAGCCTTAGCGAAGATGCCTTCGATTCTGATAAGTTTGAGGCAAGTGTTCCCAAGCGAAGAAAGCGTGGATATGAAAGGGCCCTCAAGGAGTTTGGCCTGAGCCTCTATGACCTGGAAGGGTCTGTTACCCAGATGGTAAGCGAGTGTACCCTTGAAGACGGCAAGCATACGGGACACCTCATTTCAAAACAGAAAAACAAACCGACATGCGTCATAGCAATGAGTGATATCGTAGCTATCGGATGCATCCTTTACTTCAACGAACATGCCATCAAGGTTCCACACGACATATCTGTGGTTGGCTTTGACAATATCATAGAAAGCCAACTGATAACTCCCTCTCTTACCACCGTTGACCAGCCTGCCCAAGAAAAGGGTTATCTGGCCAGCGAAGCTCTCTTTCGCATGATAAACGGAGAAGCTTTGGGATCGACCCATATGGAAATCCCCTTCAGCATTGTAGAGAGACAATCCCTCAAAGAGGTAGCTAGCAAACATGAACACTGATCAAAGAAGATATTGTGGGGTGCTGTTGCATCCCACCAGCCTAGGCGGCAGATATGGAATTGGAGACCTTGGTCCCAAGGCCTTTGAGTTTGTCGACTCTCTCCAAAAGGCAGATGTGCGATTATGGCAGATACTGCCCCTAGGGCCTACAGGGTATGGTAACTCTCCCTACGCTTCACGATCAACGTTTGCAGGAAATGAATTGTTGCTCTCCCTCTCCCTTCTTGCAAAGGAGGGCTATCTCTCCCAGGAGGAGATAGCCTCCCCTCCTCCCTTTCCGACAGAAACGGTCGACTACTCGATGGTCGATGCCTGGAAGATGCCCCTGCTTAAAAAGGCGGCGGCGAATTTCATCGACAAAAAAGAGAACAAAGAAAGCTACAAGGCTTTCTGTGAAACAAACCAGTTCTGGCTCGATGACTATGCTCTCTTCATGGTCTTGTACGAATACTACAACGATGCACGGTGGTTCAGCGTATGGAAAAAGGAAGATGGCACGTATTCCAAGGAAAACGTGGCAAGGCTCCATAAAAAGTATTCTAGAAAGATTGCCATATGGAAGGCATTGCAGTATTTCTTTGAGATGCAGTGGCAGGACCTCAAGGCGTATGCCAACAAGTGTGAGGTCTCTATAGTCGGGGACATCCCAATCTTTGTTGCAGCTGATTCTGTTGACACCTGGAGCAATATAAGCCTGTTCAAGACCGACGAGAGCGGGCACTATACAGGGGTAAGCGGTGTTCCCCCAGACTGTTTCTGTGCTACAGGACAGCTGTGGGGCAACCCGGTCTACGACTGGCAAGCAATGAAAAAGGATAACTACCAGTGGTGGATGCAACGCATGAGAGCTCTGCTTCATCAGTGTGATATCCTACGAATTGACCACTTCAGGGGATTTGAATCCTACTGGGAGGTTCCTTACGGTCATAAGACTGCACAAAGGGGTACCTGGGTCAAGGCACCTGGAAGCGACTTCTTCAAGGAAGTGAGAAGCCAGTTGGGAGAACTGCCCATCTTCGCCGAAGATCTGGGCTTTGTTACCCCGGAAGTCGAGCAACTACGGGACGAGAACAACTTCCCCGGCATGCGCATCTGTCAGTTTGGCTTTTCAAGAGACATTGCCGATTGGCCGAATCCCTTCGATTCGTTTCTTCCACACAACTACCCAAACAACTGTGTTGCCTACACAGGGACACATGACAATGACACGGTTCGTGGTTGGTTTGAATCACAAGAGGAAAAGGACAAGAAGATTGTGATGGAGTATCTTGGTTGCAACCAAAAGGAAGTGGTATGGGCTATGATCCGTTCAGTCATGGCAAGCCATGCCCAGTATGCCATTTTCCCCATGCAAGACCTTCTGGATCTGAATGCAAAGGCTAGGATGAACATTCCCTCAACCTGTGGCTCACACAACTGGGCCTGGAGGATGGAAGACAAGCATCCCTCTGATCAAAAGCTTGCCAAACTGGGCAAACTCATCGGTTACTATGGGCGAAGTGGAAAGCTGGCACCGGAGGAGGAGCTGGAGCATCTTATGGCACAGACAGAGAGGCCGAACAAGGAATAGGCAACAGAGGAAGTGGGGACCAGATAGTAGGTGTATGATTTGTATACATTGCTATTATTTATACGGAAACAGGTTACCCTTCACATCGGGTGTTTCAACAAGAAAACTAAGGTAATGTGGCCTCCAATTTGAGTAGCAAGTACTACTAAAAAAGAATACCAGATATCTTTCGACGGTTCACTAAAAAAACCTCAGAACTTGGTATAATCCTGAGGTTTAGATGATTAATATTTAGGTGATTATTCTATTCAGTGGTACAAATTACAGGAAGTTGACACTATACTGAGGGGTAAGTCACAGAGCTGTCTTTCTTCAATGGAACCGACAGTGACGATACATGTGAAAAGACCCTGTATTATTTCTTCTTAACAAACAGGGAGAATTGTCTTGAGAAAATCATCTGTGAGGATAAATTCAGGGTCAGTATTATTTTGCTTTCTCATGAGAGGCACAACTTTAGTTCTTACCCCCATCCCTCTTGAATCGACATAACCATAGTCCCGCAAGATTTCCATAATGATTTGATTTCGAGGAGAACGTTGACCAGCGAGCATTTTTTCTAGTGTCATTGAATTATACATTGCTCCTGGACTTATTACTTCTAAGCGATTGTTATAGAGTACAATTTCTACTTCATTAACTTGAGTCCAATCCCTATGAGCAAGAGCATTTACTACGACCTCTCTCACCACTTCAAGTGGATATAGCCAAGCTCCTTCTCGATTGAAGCCTTTTTCTATAGTAGAAGATTCTTTGTAAATAAATGGCCTAATAGCATCAGAGAATTTTTCGAGAAGTCCTCCATCCACAATAACTACACTTCCATCTTGCATTTCACGTCGCGCAACCAGAGGCCCGTCTATAGTAATATCGGTCAATGCATCGTATTCCTTCTCATCGCCGCGATAAGCCTCAAACCTTACACCACATTGTTTTAGATAACGACGTGGAGTTTTCCCAAAACAGACTAATCCTGCTATTGTACAGACTTCTTTGCCAAGAGTATCATCACACATGAGTCCAAGACCTAGTAACCTCGACACCCACGCCTTCTCTGTTTGAGGGACGTTCTCTACATCTTTAATTATCTCCTTCAGATAGAATGTAAGACGAGAAAGGTCAAGAGACTCAAGAGAACTACCGGGGACCGGGAGGGATTCAATATGTAATAGCCCTCCCAACGAAAACAGTCTGGCCTGTTGCTCTCGTGAAGCAATTTCTGAACGGCTTCCCATGCGGATATATATATCATCACGATTATTATGTTTTACTACATAGGGTTTTGAGATACCCGCTAGTATAGTAACAATTGCTATTCTTTTATCATCGATTATTAATTCTTCATAATAGGGAAAAATCTGTGGAAAGACTTTATCTCTAAAGCAATTCAATACCCATTCTTCGAGGTTTTGTCTTTTAATGCCTGAGATCTCTCCATTATCTTCGACACCTAAAAAAATCCTCCCCCCTTGAAAATTTGCAAAAGCAACTACTTCTTTTGCAAATTTTTCAGGACGTATATCATCGTTTTTAAATTCAACACCTGAGTTTTCTCCATTGGCAATTATCTCTAAGGCTTCTAATGCAAGCATATTATTTCCTTTATTTGCTAAACTATTCCGTATTTCTCTTTTCTTTGCAAGAAGGCTTCTCGCCCTCCCTCCAAGATATTTGTTGCTAGTACCTTTATGGTAGGAAGATCGATAGCCCCTTGATGCGAAGATTCAATTTGACCATTTTGATTATCAGCAGTAAAAACCCCTATCCATTCAGCATCTCCAAATACTGGAATATTTGCATTATGGGTTGCAAAGATAAACTGTCTGTTCAGTTTATCTTTTCTCAAAGTTGATACAATTCTATCTGCAACAAAAGCGTTATCTAAATTATCTTCGGGCTGATCAACTATCAAAGGATCATTATTTTCTAGCAAAAGCAAATGTAAAATAGCAGTACATTGTTGTCCTTTTGATAAATCTTTTAATTTTTTATACTTGGGGACTTTGGTATGTGATACATTAAGTTCAATTGAAAGTTGCGGTGGAATTATTATTTCCTCTAGTTTTAATATTTTCTCATAAGAAAGCTCCATAAGTGCATTAGCCACACTCGGTGTAACGTTCCAACGTTTTTTTAATGATTCACTATCTTTGTTTCTAAGAAGTTCTGCTAAATATATATTTGTAAAATTATCCTCATCTCTAATCCATGCTAACCGACCTTCTGCAACATTTGGGAGGTGACAAGAACATAAGAAATCAATAACACACTGTTTGTTAGCCTCTGGCTCATAATTGATTTTTAATTCCCCTGTTAATTTCTTATTTAAGTTTTTTATTGCTTTGGCATACTGAGCATTAATCGTTGACAAATTTTCAGATTTTTTCAACAAAAGGGATTTTCTTTCACCCTCTAACTTTTCAAACTGTTTTTTAAGTGCTTCTAACAATGACACTTGGGGCTTAATTTTCTCAATGTCCTTTATGATATTATGATATTCACTACCAATCTGTTTACCACTTTTGCCTCTTGAACCTTTAATCTGGGAAAAGGTGTTTTCTAATTCATTCTCTGCCTTATTTATTTCATCAAAAGCTTCTTGAATTTCTTGAACAAGTTTATTGCGAATTGGCTCACATTGATTTTTCCACGTTAAAAGAATTGATTCACCTGTTAATTTCATCGATTCAATTTGGTTGCGAATTTTCTCAAAATGTATTTTTTGAGGCAAGTCTTTAACAACAGAATCGTCTAAAAACAAAGAGTCTGGTATAGCATCTTTGACTGAATCAAAGGAACTCATTAAGTTTTCAGTCTCTTCGCTAACCCGTCTCAACAACCTTTTCTCAGTTTCAAGCAATGGAATAATACTTAGTTTTTTTTCTATCCCGGCTTCTTTGTATATATCAAGTTGTTCTTTAAGAATACTCAATTTATGTGCTTGTACTTCTTTATCTGCAGTATCTTCTTTAATTTTGATTAATGCATCTCTATTTTTTAAGAGTTGTGATGCAAGATATGTTGAAGCACTTTTAGCTTCTTCATCATTATGCTGAATTATTTGATTAAGAAGTTCGGCTAGTTTTTTGTTGTCTTGGGAGATTTCGTAAATCTCATTTTGTCCATAAATAGCTATTTCCGGAATAAGTGACTGTGGAGTTAATGAAGAAATATCACCGTTTTCATCTTTGACAATTGGGCTTTCGCCATATTTCCTGCTAATCGTATACGTTTTACCCCCAACTTTTTCTGATTGTACAGTAAGTATAATCATAGCTCTTTCTTTCCCTAAATTTTCTTTAATAATCGCATCATGAGTTTTTTTAGCGTCGTTAGCAAATATCGGAATATCAAAAGCATAACGAATGAACTCAATTAATGTTGATTTTCCCGTACCACGACCTCCTATGATTGTATTCAAGTTTTCAGAAAAATCTACTTTCAGGTTATCTAAATATCCTCCGACAATTTTCACGGTAGAGATAACTGAAATAAAATGCTCGATTTTTTCAGTATTTAGTCGGATTCGAGACTCAGGGTCACAGAATGCATCTAAAAATGCACTGAAACTTGGTTCAGTCATTCGTATAAGAGAGGTCGCAGAGGGTTCTTTTAAGTCATCAGGAATTGCAATATCCTTTGCATGTATGAGAACCATATTCTTCTCTCTCTTATAAGCCCTCTCTTTGTTTGTAAGTATAGATTCATAATTCTGACTATGTAAAATCGTTCCATCACTCCCCAATTGGACTTGAACAGCTTTGAGAGAAGGATTTTTCCAAATATGGTTAGCTTTTTGAGATAGAATCCCATTGGCTCCAGTACAATGAGCAGCAAAAATACAACCATTTTGGTCTTCCGTAACTATACGTATCAAATCAATGCCTCCAAGAGTAGAAGGAGAAGTGCCATCGCCTGTATTAGTAATAGTAAGTGCTCCCAGATAACGATTGAGAGTTGTTTCTGAAGTATCTTCAGGATAGAGACATACAAAATGAATCTTTTCAGTTGATTCTATTTCAAAACCAGGAAAAACAATGATTCCTGAATCTTCCATTGCTTTACGAATGTTGTCGATTTCATCAACACTACCATGATTTGCTATTCCTAAAATTTTGATATTGTTTTCTAATGCAACGTGACGAAGTTTGCTATTATATTCATCTTCAGATAATCCATGGTCCTTGTTTCTATACGTAGAGTTATAATTAAATGGGTTTACTTGTAAAGCACACTTCCAAAATTGAGCTTTTGTATGTCTCTCTAATTTCTCTAATTCCTTTTGCATGATTTCCTTCCCCCATCAATTATATATTAAGACATCTTGTCATGTAAAAATCAATAAGCATTTTATAGTAATCCCATTCCGGTATCATACCATGATATCAAAAACAACTAAACTCTTTTAAGGGTATATTTTAAAATATATTTATATATGGCCTCTGGTTATCATGACAGTCAGACCTTTCGGTATTTAGGAACTATACTCAAACATATATGTTGGGGCATCCTCTAAGGGTGCTGTCCTTTTTAGGTATATAGACAGTAACGGGTGTCGTAGTCAATTATAGCCTTGAGATGATGAGCAGATTCAACAAACTGAGGAAAGAAGGTTCAACCTTAAACAAAGCTTTGATCATGGCACAGGGGCAGTAGTTTCCGGCCCATCACTCTCATCACACTGACAACTGGGTACCCTAATACCCCTTCTTTTGGAAACCAGTGAGCAAGCTCAATATTTGATTCCAGCCTCCACACTTTGACTTGGTCAGAAAGTTCGCAATACCCCACCCTTTTCAATGTCCCTATATTGACGAGCATACTCATAGAGGGAGAAACCTTTTTCAGGAACAAGGCAGGCAAGGGCCTTGGATAAGTAACAACAAGGACCTACCACATGCATGGCAGGTCCTCGTTGCGTATAGCTATCACTTGGAGGATTAACTCTAGTATTCCTCTATTTCAGGACAACTACCAATTGTTTCATGACAATATTAGGAGAGGGTGAAGCATCGATATCAAGAAGCAAGCCTGCTTTCTTATAGTAAGCGATAAGCGGCTCAGTCTGGTCCAGATAGACATCAAGGCGATGAGCAATTGCCTCGGCCTTGTCATCTTCACGTTGCATCAAAGGCTCCCCTGTTTCATCGTCGACGCCCTCTTTCTTGGGGGGATCGTAGATGAGGTGGTATATCTTACCGGTAGACTTGCACATCCTACGTCCTGACAGCCTTTTGATGACTTCTTCACGACCTAGTTCGAAGTTGACCACAGCATCCAAAGCAGTCATCCCCTTCAAGGCTTCAGCCTGGGCAATGGTCCTGGGAAATCCGTCAAGGATGAAGCCTTTCTTGGCATCATCTTCGGCTAGGCGCTCTTTGACCATGGCAATGGTAATGCTGTCCGGGACAAGGTCCCCACCAGAAAGGATTGCCTTAACTTGTCTGCCCAATTCTGTTTCATGTTTGATATGATTGCGGAACAGGTCCCCCGTTGATATGTGCGGGATGTCATAATGTTTTTTTGCCTGGGACGCAATAGTCCCTTTTCCGGCTCCAGGAGGGCCGAGAAACACTAGATTCATAGTTCACCTCATGAGAGAAAGATGGGTAAACAGTATCATACAATCTTATGTTTGTCCTCTCTTCTGGTATATATTGACAGCTTGTTTCATTTTTCTATAAACATAGTGTTTCATACCCTTCTAATTACTCTGGTAGGTGTTGAAGAGATGGCAACAGCTAAGCAGGTTAGCGATGACTTTCCTTGTACAAACGGTTCACATCGGGTAAAATCTTCAGAGAAACAGGAGAACATACCCGATGAATAAAGTTATACTGCATGCTACAGACCTTGACGGCTACCTTTTGGATAGTGACAAGGAGAAGATAGCCCATGTCGATGTGCTGTACAAGAAATCGCTAACCCACTGTGCGGTGTTGGAGAATGCAACCGACCTTATGCAACTTGAAAATGCAAGGAAAGGCCTGGTAGACAGCGCTTCAGAGATGGGCAAGTATCTCAAGGATGTCTTTGCAGAAGAGCCCAATATCCACGTCTACTCCTTTGAAACACCCAAGCAACAGCATGGACAGGCTTCACGCCTCATTGCAAAGCTGCGCGACCCCAGTACTGATCATGAGGAATTCCTGTATTACATTCAGAGGGCATATGAGATGCTCTTCTCCCATGTTTATGCTGATGCAGCCCTTCCCAGCAAGCGCAGCATCATCACCAAGACTCCTGTGACCAGCCCGGTGAGAAACTATGCAGTGCATAGGATCCCTGATGTGGACTCCTTTATCAAGAACAGCGTCATGTGCGTAATGCTACGTGGTGCCCTGCTCCCCAGCATGATTCTCAGCAAAGAGATCCAAGAGTACTCCTCCGACGACTTTGTAACCCCTTTCGCCCTCTTTAAGATCAAGCGCGATGACAGCAAGAAAGAGGCCAACATGGATTACATCCTCGATTTGGACAAATCTTACTTCAAGCTTGAGGATCTCGATGGAAAGGACCTGATCTTTGCCGATCCCATGAATGCGACAGGCGGCTCCTTGGTAACCATCGTCAAGTATCTGACTGACAACAATATCCAACCCAAGTCGGTAAAGTTCATCAATGTCATCAGTGCCCTGAAGGGATCACTGAGGATATGTCGTGCCATTAAGGGAGCAGAGGTCTATACCCTTTGGATGGACCCTGTCCTCAACGATGCTGCCTATATCCTTCCAGGGCTCGGAGACGCGGGTGACAGGCTCAATGGAAAAGATGGGGAGAACAATCCCAGAAACATCATCCAGTTGCTCGCAGACTACGGTTCTTCGATAACCAACCTCTATCGCTCACAGGTAATGGAGATAGAGAGGACGGTACTCGAATCGTGAAGCGCCTGAGATCCATCCTGTTTTATGCTCTTGTATTTTTTTCTCTTGTGCTACTCGGGTCTTGTACGACCACAGCAGCAAAAAGGGAGAAGAACCTTGTCTTGCAAGCTGAGGCTCTGGTCGCCCTCGATGCCAAGGAGTACGAACAAGCCGTCACCATATTAGAAGAAGCGGTGAATCTTGCACCAAAAGAGAGCGAGGGCCGGTATAATCTGGTCCTTGCCCTATTGGCAAACAGACAGTTCGATGAGGCTATCCTTCTCAGTGAAGGCTCATTCTCCCTATTCCCTGCACATTTGGAATTCCTGCTTGCAAAAGCCTTTGCCTATAGAGAGATGGGTGATGTTGATACAGCATTTTCCCTGTATACAGAGATCCTAGCTAAAGATAGGGGCAATTCCTCCCTTCATGCCACCCTGATGGAGTTGGCTCTTGAAAAGGGACAAACAGCTTTCGCAAAGGAAACCGCACTATACTTGCTCTCCATGCACGAAGAGGAAGCGAGAGCCTTACAAGCTCTCGCCACCATAGAGGGAGAAGACAGTTGGTATGCTTTTGCCGCCTCCCTTATGAAGGAAGCTTCAACAAAATCCCCAGAGTTGCCCCAAGAACAATCCAAATAAGCGGATGCACTTTTCTAAACTTCATAGCAAGGACAAACAAGACGACAAACAAGGCAGTCTCTATATACCTGATGCTCCCTGCATTGAGTAAGGTGACAGCGAACACTTTGGAACCGGCAAATATGATCAGGCCAATGACTGCGGCCCTCAAACCGTAGAAAGCATCCCTTACAAGTGGATTCTTATCAAACTGATTCAGAAACCTGGCAATGATGCAGATGATGATAACACTCGGTGTGACCTCACCTAAGGTTGCTATTACTCCCCCTAGAGGCCCTGCAGTAAGAAAGCCAGCATAGGTTGCCATATTGATGCCGATGGGCCCAGGCGTTGATTCGCTGATAGCCAGCATGTTTACAATGCTATTTGCACTAAACCACTCGGGTCGCTTCTCAGCCAATTCGTAAAGGAACGGCAAGGTGGCAAGCCCTCCGCCGATGGAGAAAAGCCCTATTTTAAAGAATTCAAAATACAAAAGGAGAAATGTCATTCGGCTTTTCTCCTTTTGAGTTTCTGCACACCAAGGCCAAACAGAATACCCACAATGACAAACACAATGGGGGATAGCTGCAGGAAAATGGTGCCAAGGACCGTAACCAAGCAGAGAAGCAAGGTTGGAAGGTCGACTATGCTTTTCTTGTAGAGGGTGATCACAGACTGGGCGATAAGGGCACATACGGCAACCCGGATACCACCGAAGGCATGTTGGACCAGTATATTCTCCTCAAATTGCGTCAATATCGAAGCAAGCAACGTGATGAGCACCAAGGAAGGGGTGACCTCCCCAAGGGTGGATACAATGCTACCCCACACACCTCGCTTTCGGAATCCGATCATGGATGCAGTGTTTATCGCAATGATGCCAGGGGTTACCTGCCCAATTGCATAGATATCCAGCAATTCCTCTTCTGAGACCCATTTGTGCTTGTTGATCACCTCACGCTGCAACATAGGAAGCATCGCCAGCCCACCGCCAAAGGTAAGACCCCCTATTTTCAAAAAGGAGATGTACAGCTGCCAAAGCGAAGTCTTTTTTCCCGTATTCATCATTACCCTTTCAAAAACTTATCCATCTCGATACGTACCATGGCATCACATCGTTCGTTACCTTCAATACCTGCATGCCCTTTGACCCACTTCCACTCTACAGGAAGCTTGCTGTTCAGTTCATCTAAGGCAATCCAAAGTTCCTTGTTCTTTACAGGAGCCTTGGCAGCTGTTCTCCAACCATTGCGTTTCCAGTTCTTGATCCATTGGGTAATGCCGTTCTTCACATACTGGCTATCGGTGTTGATGACAATCTTTTCAGGTTGGTAGGGGGCGCTGGCTTTCAAGGCCTCAATGACTGCAGTCAGCTCCATCCGGTTATTGGTTGTAGCAGGGGAACCACCGCTAGACTCTTTCTCAAAGACACTGTCCGCCTTGAAGGTAAAAGCCCAGCCTCCTGGTCCTGGATTGCCACTGCAACCACCGTCTGAATAAATCTCAATATTGTTGTACTTCATAGGTGCGATAGTACCGTAGAGAAATACCTAGGTCAACCAGAATGACTTGACACCTTACCACTAACAAACGTAAGATACATGCAGTT
>CAYXYD010000028.1:0-20237 GCA_964469205.1 uncultured Sphaerochaeta sp.
AGGTTGTCATCAATCCTTCCGATTTTACGGATATCAGCCGGATACTCCCCTCTCAAGGTAAAAACTCCCTAGACAGAGAGATTCTACAGGAACTTTTGGAATACCGGTCAGCCGGCAAATCGTTTTAGGTGACAGGATTTCTGAAAAAAGATCAAACCAAACCCAAAGATGCTAAAAGAAAAAAAGTGAATACTACTCCCCTTACAGGAGAGCGTAAGCTACGGGAAAAGGACGAGGAAAGCATTATGAGATTGAGGATTGCTTACGAAGCATTGCCCAAGATAATGATAGTAACCATCAGGTAGAGAATTCTGTGAGCATGAACCAATACATCATCAGAAAATATATTCCAAAAGTTTCAGACATCAGTAAGGTTTTTAGGAGATATACCAACCTGTACCCTGTGCTCAAGAAGCTCTCTTGCATGTACACCTTCACCATAAACGGAAAGACCTCTTGGTACGAGATTTCCAGAAATCAGGAAAGGATACTAAAGTGTCTTGACCTCCCCCTGCCAGTGGAACCGAAGAAAGTGCAGGCAGAGCCCAAAGCCAAGGGGTTGCTACGCACTACATGTACGAACATGGGTAATTACTTCCTTCAATCAAGTACCAACTCTGTGCAAAAGATGGTATTTTTCCCATCTCTTTGCTAGACTAATCCCATGAAAAAGAAATACCTCATCGCCTTTGACTTTGACGGCACCCTCTACCCCCTGCTCCCCTATGATAGTGAGCAACGCCTTGTCCTCTCCACCGCCAAGGGGCGTGGGCACCTCAACCGTGTGCGGGCCAACCGTATGGTACAGAAGGACAGTGAAGGGAAGATGGGCCTTGGGGAGTTCAACCGACGCTACCATGAAATGCTTGGGGGATGTACGCCTTCTCAGATAGAAGAGGTGGCTCACGATCTCTTCTCCTTGGTGGAAAGCGATCAGTTCGCATTGCTTAAGAAGCTCTCAGAAAAAGCTGACCTGGCAATACTCAGCTGCGGCACAGAGAACATTATCCACGCCTTCCTCTCCCTGCATAAGATAGAGCATCACTTCTTCCAGGTTAGTGGAAAGAGCCTGCATTTCAACAAGGCATCAAAACCAGATATCAAATGCACCATAGGAAGCCCTGAAGAGAAACGTTCTGTCTTTGCCGACCTTAAGAAAAAGTATACCCATAGCATAGCTGTGGGTGACGGACCTACAGATATTCCCATGCTAGAGGAAGCTGACCTAGGCCTTATAATAGACTGGAATGGTGAAGAAGCTAGATACCCCTTCGAAACCTATGCTGATTTGCATACTGTCTTGGAGAGATGTATCGCCTATCTCGAAAAAGCAGAAGAGGCATGACGAATAACCACCTTCCAAGAGAGGAAACAGAGAGCTATTGCCACTAGAAGAGAGAGGGCAATACCCAAGACAGGTGATGAGGCAAGGACTATGGGGACAATTAGGGCAATGCCCACCACTATGAGCACCCCAAGAGATGCTCCCATACCCAACAACCCATTCATATTGCTCTTCATCGCCTGCTGGGGGATGCTCCAGGTGAGCAATGGGCGTTTGTAGTCGATGGCAAGGCCAAAGGCAGCAACGCTGAACACCACCAACAGGGTAAGGCTCCCCATCCAAAGAAGATGCATAAGAGAAAGCCTCAAAAACAACAGGGAAATAACCAGGTATATCAGATTCGTTGTTCCAACCAAGAGGAGGTGCAACAGCAACTTTGCCTTGACGAACCCACTTGGCCTCAGGGGAAGGACCTTATCGAGGGCAAATTGAGGACCCTGACGGCTTACACTGGTGCTGCTGAGCATGGAGATACTGGAAAGCAGAAGTACTGCAAGGACCAGGCCATACGGAAGATAGGGCGAAGTGGCAACCAGAGAGACCATCCCCTCAAGTTCACCCAACACCCCGGTAAGGGCATAGACCCCAAGCAAGATCAGGGGTATCAACAACTCCCCTACCAACTCAATCATAAAGACAGACTGACCCTTGATGACCTCAAGCTCCCGCACGATGAGGGTGAGGCTCTGGCTCATGGGCCCATATGATTGTTCTTTTCCTTGTTTTCTTTTTTTCCGTGTCACGCTTTGCGAAGAAGCAACCAACGAAAGAGAGCGTGCATACCCTCGCCCGACAACCAGACAGATAGTTGAAGAGATTACAAGCAGCAGCAAAGCCTGCAGAAACATATCTGTCCAAGACCATAGCATGCTCGCCTGTTTCATAAAGAGGGGCAACAGCGTGGTAAGGGTAGTGAAAATGGTACCCACACTGCCCATCATCGCCTGGAAGTCGACTTGAAACGTCGAACCCTCTTCTATATTCCTAGAGAATGCTGTGATCATGGCAAGAGAGAAGCCTAGCATAACCACAAAGGTAAACAGCTGTTCGAACATCCTGAATCGTCTCCCCTTGGAAAGGCGAATCAAAGCTGTTGCTATGAGCAGGGCCAAGGAGAGGGGAAGCAAGGGACCGAGAAGCAACAATGCTAGGCTTCCCACCACAAACAGGGAGCTCACTCCCTCCAAGAAAGCGGCAACCACTATGCCTGGGAGCACTATGCCCACATAGATAGGAAGATAGAGGATGTAGGCAATGATGAGGCGACTTACCAAAAGCTCCACATCACTCACCGGTAGCGTACAGGCCAGCGTGATGTCCTTGCCACGATAGATGATGGAGGAGAGTCCTATAAAGCCAATAAGGAACAAGAGGGAAAATCCTGCAAGGGTTGCCAAGAACATACCAAGATAGGGAATATCCAGGAGTGTTCCCAAGCTCTGATAGGTATAGTAGTTGAAGCCTATCATCATAACCACCATACCAAAGCTGAAGACCAAGAGGGCAGCAAGTACTATTTGTAAAATCTTCCCTTTCTTGGAGCCCTTGGAGACGGAAAGACGAGAAAAATAGGTTTGTAGGGGTTTGACCCCATCCAGGAATGCCTTTACAAGCAAAAAGACCACATTGATACGCATCAGAGGATCTTCCCTTCGGTCAGATCAAGAAAAAGTTGTTCAAGATTTCCGTTACCCTTGCCCCGTTTTTCTGAAAGTTCCTTGACGGTCCCTTCAAAGAGCAGGCTCCCCTTGCCTATGATGCCTATGCGGTCACAGACATCGGATGCGACCTCCATACCATGGGTGGAGAAGAATACCGTATTGCCTCTATCAGCATACTCCCTCATGGTCTTCTTCAGCAGGAAGGCGGCTTTGGGATCGAGACCCACCATTGGCTCATCGAGAATTAGCAGGCTACTCTCATGCAGAAGGGCTGCTATGATGCCAAGCTTCTGTTTCATCCCATGCGAGTACGAGGAAATCTCGTCATCGAGGGCGCCCTCCATCTGGAACAGGGATGCATACTCTTCAATGCGTTCTTTCCGTACTTCCTGGCTTACTTCATAGATATCGGCGATAAAGGCCAGATGTCTGGATCCTGTCATCTTCTCATAGAAGAGCGGCTCATCGCCGACATAGCCGATCATCTTCTTGATCGCAAGGCTATCCTTGCCCACCTCTTTTCCCTCGACAAAGATGGATCCGCTGTCAGGGAAAAGCATCCCGACAAGCATCTTGATGGTGGTACTCTTACCCGCTCCGTTGGGACCTAGGAAGCCGAAGATCTGCCCTTGTCCTATGGTGAGGCTCAAGCTATCCACTGCATTGGGCTTCTTGGGATCGTAGCGCTTGCTTACCTGTCTGAATTCTATCATCTGAGTATTCTCCGATTGCAGTATACGGGGAGATTGGGGAAATGACAAGAACTATTTAGACCATTTTCTAATTAGGTTATTCTTTAGTGAATGGATATGCATAAATATTATTAATTAGCTTTAATTTGCTGTTATTTTTGATTTTTTAGAATATTTATACATACTTGCTTGAATATTTTTACATATTTCAGTACACTCCCCCT
The DNA here is from genome assembly GCA_964469205.1 of uncultured Sphaerochaeta sp. Lineage (GTDB taxonomy): Bacteria > Spirochaetota > Spirochaetia > Sphaerochaetales > Sphaerochaetaceae > Sphaerochaeta. The sequence continues at coordinate 3,923 of CAYXYD010000028.1, forward strand.
ATATTTATTACACGTAATAGGGAGATTTTATAGTATGAACAAAGAGAAAGTGATTCTGGCATACAGCGGTGGCCTCGATACTTCAGTGATTCTCAAATGGCTAAGCAACAAGGGCTTTGATGTCATCGCCTATGTGGCGAACGTCGGACAGAATGACGATTTTGATGCCATAGAAAAGAAAGCCTTTGCAACAGGGGCTTCCAAAGTCTACATCGAGGACCTTCGGAACGAACTTGTCACAGACTATGTATTCCCAGCCCTCAAGGCCAATGCAATTTACGAAGGCACCTATATGCTGGGCACCTCCCTTGCCCGTCCTATCATTGCCAAGCGTCAGATTGAAATTGCAAAGAAGGAAGGCACTGTCTATGTAGCCCATGGGGCCACAGGCAAGGGCAATGACCAGGTTCGCTTTGAGTTCGGCTACTATATGCACATGCCTGAGGTGAAGATCATCTCCCCTTGGAAAGATCCTGAGTGGCTCTCTGAGTTTGAAGGTCGTTCTGATATGATCGCATATGCCAAGAAGTATGGTATCTCCATCAAGGCTTCCACCAAAAAACCTTTCAGCGAGGATGAGAACCTCATCCATATCAGCCATGAGGCAGGCGTCCTTGAGAACCCCTCGCTCAGGTGCACAGAAGATGTGTTCAGCATCACCCTCAGTCCCCAGCAAGCCGCTGACAAGGAAACAACGCTGAGCTTCGAGTTCAAGGATGGCGTCCCCCTCTCGGTTACTAACGAGGATGACAAAACGGTTGTCACCGATCCTTTGGAGATGCTGCTCTATCTGAACAAGGTCGGCCATGACAATGCCATCGGCCGTGTTGATATGGTGGAGAACCGCTACATCGGGATCAAGAGCCGTGGGGTGTACGAGACTCCGGGCTGTGAGATTCTCTGGAAGGCCCACCGCAACCTTGAGGGCATTACCATGGACAAGGAGGTCATGCACCTGCGTGACTCACTGATGCCCAAGTATGCCACCCTCATCTATAACGGCTACTGGTTTGCCCCTGAGTTCGAAATGCTCACTGCCGCTTTCGAGCAGAGCCAACAGAATGTGACCGGTACAAGCAAGGTTGTCCTCTACAAGGGCAATATCATCTTTGCAGGGGTCAGCAGTCCCCTCTCACTCTATGACGAGGCACTGGGATCTATGGACAAGGCTGGCGGCTATGAGCCGGTGGATTGCAAGGGCTTCATCAACATCAACGCCATCCGCCTGATGGCCAACACACAAAGGGGATAAGGCTATAGAGGTTATCTCTGGTTTGTTTGAAGGATACCTATGAATACATCTGAAATACTTTCAAAAGCAATAAAAGAAGCGATGCAAACGGTCAACTCAAAGTTGGAGGGACCGTTTGGAGCCGCTGTTGTCGATGAGACAGGTAAGATTTTTCTTGGATCAAACACTGAAATTTCGAGCCATGACCCGACCGCCCATGCAGAGGTCAATGCCATTCGCAAGGCCTGCAAAGAGAAACAGACGCACACCTTGAGCGGATCTGTGCTCTACACAACCTGCCACCCCTGCCCGATGTGCATCGCCGCATGCATATGGGCGAATATCAAGGAGGTACATTACGGATGTACCCTTGAGGATGCAAAGAGGTATGGCTTTGACGACATCTTCATCTATGACTTCATAGAAGGGGGATGCAAGGACGACAAAGTCCTTGCCTTACTCGCTGAAGACAAGAAAGAGTGCCTGGCGCTGTTTGAGCATTACAACGAGAAGAGAAAACAGCTGAACTAGGGAAGATAAAGGAGACTGTCCACCCGCTCGCCGCAGGTCTCTTCCAGATGTTTGGTGAACCGGCTGAACCAGGGATTGTCCATGATGAGCTCGTTGCTGGAGACCTGTATGCAGGCGCAACAGTGGATGCAGATGGTGGGGTCTCCCTTGGCAAGGCTGCCTGTAGGACAGACGGCATAGCACCGGCTGTTGATCTTGCCCCCCTTGTCCTTGAGGACGGGCATGTAGGGCGGGTCTGCAACAGGCATATCCCTCTTGTACGGCCTATTCCCAGGAGGATGGACACTCTTTGTCTCACCATTGAGATAGACTGCAAGGCGGTCAAGCAGCTGGAAGTCCTCAATGTCAGGACGCTTGGAACCCACCTTGTCTGTATAGCTGTGCTGGCACCCTATGGAGGCGGCACCTATGAGGGGAACCCCTTTTTCAAGCAAAAGGTCCTCCATCTCAACTAGGGCATCCTCGAATGCACGGTTGCCAAAGCTGGCAATGGCCAGGGCATTGCAATTGGTGCAGGTAACCATCTCCTTGATATACTCGGCAAACAGACGAGGCACCCTACCCCCATATACCGGGTAGGCGACGATAAGGGTGGTATCCGCCAAAGCCAAGGGTTTTCCCCTTTGGATGAAGTGAGTCACATCGAGTTCGACAAACTCTTGTTTTGTAGCTTTTGCCAGAGCAAGGCCACAAGCCTTGCTCTGGCCGGTAGGGCTGAAGATAAGAAGGGTATAGTTCATAACAACTCACTGTAATGTTCGATCCCCAGAGCAAGGATATCATGGATATGTTCATCATTAAGCCGGTAGAGGACGTTTCGGCCATCCTTCCTAAACCGCACCAGGCGTCTTGCCCGAAGGAGTTTCAGCTGTTGGCTTATGGTACTTTGCTGCATACCCAGCTCTTCACTGATGGAGTTTACCCCACGCTCCCCTTTCTCCAGGAGAAAAAGGATCTTCAAGCGGGTAGGATCTCCAAATACTTTGAAGAAATCAGCAATATCGACAATCTCTTCTTCTAAAGGCATCATTATGTCCTGCATCAGGGACCTCCTGTCCCCTAGAGTATACAGGTAGCCCGCCAGAAAGAAAAGCCGGTTTTACTAAAGGCTACCAGCATTTGTATTGGCAGTATATTTGCAACCCAGCAAAAATACAGTACAGTAAACAGCAATACAATGATTTTCAGAGGATAACAATTTGTAGTGGTCCGAACAATGGACAGGCGACACACCCCTACAAAAGCAAACATGAACCTGTCTCGCTTACTCTGTTTGCAAATGAATACACTAATACAATACCGTAACTACAGCAACCAAGCACATACCATACACCCTAGAGGAGGCGTACCGTGGACATCAACAAAGAAGGAGCAAAACTGATCATAGGCAACCGAGAGGTGCCCATGACTGTCATTACTGATAACATGGGGGGCAAATCCCTTGATATCACCAAACTGCGCAATGAGACAGGCTTCATCACCTACGACCCCGGCTTTGTGAACACAGGCTCGTGCATGAGCTCCATCTGTTTTGTCGATGGGGAGAATGGGGTGCTGAGGTATCGTGGCTATGATATTGAAGACCTGGTAGACCATTGCGACTTTGTCGAGGTGGCACACCTGCTCATCAAAGGTGAGCTTCCCGACCTGCCTGAACGACACAAGTATGCGGAGATGCTCAACCGCCACTCGCTGTTGCATATCGACATGCGTAACTTTTTCCGTGACTTCCCCCAGGAAGCCCACCCCATGTCCATCCTTTCGGCGATGGTCGCTTCCCTTTCGGCATTCTACCCTGAAATAGCCGATGTCGACCCTGAAGAGAACGTCGACCTCACCATCAGCAGACTGCTTTCCAAGATGCGTACCATCGCAGCATTCAGCTACCGCCAGATGAACGGCCTTGACTTCAAGGAACCCTCCTACAAGCTCTCCTACTGTGAAAACTTCCTGAACATGATGTTCTGGACACCGGTCAACGCCTATGAGCCTGACCCCTTGCATGTGAAGGCTCTGAACATCCTGCTCATATTGCATGCTGACCATGAGCAGAACTGCTCCACCAGTGCCGTAAGGCTTGTCGGAAGCAGTGAGGCAAACCTCTATGCATCGGTCGCCGCAGGCTGTTGTGCCCTCTGGGGCAGCAAGCATGGTGGGGCAAACCAAGCGGTGCTGGAGATGCTCAGCACCATCCTCAACGATGGGCTGAGCATCGAAGAGGTCCTCTCGATGTCCAAGGACAAGGACAACCCCTTCCGTCTCTCCGGCTTCGGTCACCGTGTCTACAAGACCTATGACCCTAGGGCCAAGATCGCCAAGAAGCTCTGCGAAGAGATACTCGGTGCCGACAGCAAGAAGGATCCCCTCCTGCAGCTGGCCATTGAACTGGAGAGAGTCGCCCTGAGTGACCCCTACTTCATCGAAAGGAACCTCTATCCTAACGTAGACTTCTACACCGGGATCATCTTCCACGCCATGGGAATTCCCGAGTCGATGTTTACCGTTCTCTTTGCCATGGGAAGGCTCCCTGGCTGGATAGCGCACTGGTTGGAGTGGAGACACGACCCGTACCAGAAGATAGGACGCCCCAGACAGGTCTATTCGGGCCTTCAATCCAGGGAGGTCTTGCCTCTTGAAGACCGTTAAGGCACTAATCTTTGATTTCAACGGCACGCTCTTCTGGGATACCCCGTATCACCAGAAGGCGTGGGCCTCCATTGCTGAAAAATATGGCAAGCACCCCTATACAGAGGAGCAGATGCACCTTCTCAATGGCAGGACCAACAGCGAGACCATCTTTTTTCTTGTAGGCGAAGATGTCTCACCAAGCCAGATCAAAGGGATAGCAGACGAAAAAGAGCAGCTCTATATTGAGATGTGCCAAAAAGCAATGCCTTTGAACCTCGCTTCTGGCGCTGTTTCCTTGTTTGAAAGGGCAAACAAAAAGGGCATCAAACTGGCCATTGCAACCAGTGCAGGGACGGACAACACGGCATGGTACAAGAAGTGGTTCTCACTCAATGACTACTTCCCTGATTCCCTGATCATCACCGACGACCACAAGCGCAAGGGCAAACCCGATCCGGCAATCTACCTTGATACGCTCACTGCCCTGGGGTTGGACGGCGCCTCCTGTGTGGTATTCGAAGATACGAAAAGTGGGATCTTGAGTGCCTCGAGAGCTGGCATTGGCAGAATCTACGCCATAGCAAGCCTAGGTGCGGACATAGAGACAACAGCGGCCATGGGAGAAACCCATGGCCAGCTCGATAGTTTCGATCAGTTTGTCCTACAGTAGTGAGACCAGCAGCTCCCCGAACGCCTTGGTGCCCAGCAGCTCACAAGGAATGTTCTCCTCGACCATCATACGATGAAAGTCAGAGGTCACCTTGCCACTGGCAAGGGCTCTCTCGACTGAGAGGAAAACCCTGTCAGCAGCATCGTCCCATCCCAAGTACCTGAGCAACATCTCTGCAGACAGAACAAGGGAGAGGGGATTCACGACATCCTTGCCTGCAATGTCAGGGGCTGTGCCATGGGTAGCCTCAAAGATGGCAAACTTGCTATTGAAATTGATGTTCGCCCCGGGGGCGATCCCGATGCCACCCACTGCCGCGGCCAGCGCATCGGAGACATAGTCCCCGTTGAGGTTCAGCGTCGCTATGACATCATACCGATCGGGGGTGAGCAGGATATTCTGTAGGAATGCATCACAGATGCAGTCCTGGATAACCAGGGCATCCATGCCTTCGCGTTCAATTGCGATATGGCCCGCCTTATCCTTCTTTGCCCCAAACTCCCGCTGTGCAAGCTCATAGCCCCATTTCAGGAAACCACCCTCGGTGAACTTCATGATGTTCCCCTTGTGTACGAAGGTGACACTCTTACGCTTGTTCTCCAAGGCATAAGCTATGGCGCTACGGATCAGACGTTCGCTTCCCTCACGGGAGACGGGCTTGATGCCGATGGCGCTTGTCTGGGGGAATCGGATGTTGGTGACACCCATCTCGGTCTGGAGAAAGTCGATGACCTTCTCCACCTCAGCGCTTCCTGCTTCCCACTCTATACCTGCATAGATATCCTCGGTGTTCTCCCGAAAGACGACCATATCGACCTTCTCAGGATACTTTACCGGGGAAGGGACACCACTGAAGTAGTGTACTGGGCGCAGGCATACAAACAGGTCCAGGCTCTGGCGCATCGTTACATTCAGGCTACGGATCCCCTTGCCCACCGGGGTGGTCAAAGGTCCTTTTATCGCAACACGATACTCCCTGATGGCATCGAGGGTCTCATCGGGGAGATAGTATCCGGTTTTGTCCTTTGCCTTCTGCCCGGCAAAGACCTCTTTCCAGACGATGCTCTTCTCTCCCTTGTAGGCTTTCTCTACGGCAGAGTCAACAACACTTTTCATGACAGCGGTAATTTCGGGCCCTACCCCATCACCTTCGATGAAAGGGATAATGGGATTGGAGGGAACCTGCAGGTCCTTTCCCTGTATGGTTATGGTATCTTCTTGCATCAGACTTTCTCCTTAAGTACGTTGAGCAGACCACCTGCAAGCAACATCGCATGCTGTTCTGCTGTGAGATCACAGGTGAGAGGGATGGATATGCCCTTGGTCTTGTTCTCCAAGATAACCTCGTCCTTGCCTATCTGTGTGCGGATATCTTCCAAGACAAGCTCATCGCCTTTCGACAGCTTCGCATAATCATCCTTATCCTTAAAGGTCAAAGGAATAATACCAAAGTTACAGAGGTTGTTCTGGTGGATACGCTCAATGGAGAGGGCGATGACTGCCCCAACTCCCAGATACATCGGGCAGATGGCGGCGTGTTCACGACTGCTGCCCTGGCCATAGGAAGAGCCGGCAACGATGAAGTTGTCCCTGCCTTGTTTCTGGTTTTCCTGACAGCGGGTGGCAAAGCTTGAGTCGACCGGCTCAAAGACATACTTTGAGTACTCCACAATGTTAGAGCGGTACTTCAGTCGGGCACCGGCGGGCATGATATGGTCGGTTGTTATCTTGTCCCCCACCTTAATGGTCACCACGCCCTCTAATTTTTCTTTCAAGGCTGTATTCTTGGGAGGATTGCCAATGTTCGGACCACGGAATATCTCAACATCACTTCCATCCTCAGGAGGGAAGATCAACATCGAGTCATCGACGAGGAACTTGGCGGGCACGGTTACCTTAGGATAGGCATACTGGTGAGAGGAGAAAGGATCGGTAATCTTGCCTGTGAGGGCGCCGAGGACGGCAACCTCAGGGCTGACGAGGTACACCTGACCGCTCTTGGTACCGCTACGGCCCTCGAAGTTACGGTTGTTGGTCCTCAGCGATACCCCATCAGAGCCAGGGCTCTGGTGATTGCCTATGCAGAAGCCGCAGGCACTCTCCAGAATACGGGCACCGGCCTTGATGAGCTTTGCAAGCGAGCCGTCGTTGGCAAGCATCATGAACACCTCACGGCTTCCAGGGGCTATGCCCAGGCTCACCGAAGGGTGCACAACTTTGCCATCCAAGAGATCGGCAACCTTCTTCATATCGACATAGCTGCTGTTGGTGCAAGATCCTATGAGCACCTGGTCCACCTTCTTGCCTGCAACATCCTTGACCAGAACGATGTTATCCGGGGAGTGAGGCAGGGCGATCCTTGCCTCAAGGGTGGAGAGGTCGATCTCAAAGAGGTCGTCATACGAAGCATCAGGATCAGCAGAAAGAGGCTTAAAGGCCTCACCTCTGTTGTGCCCTTCCAGGAAGCGGCGCGTATTCTCATCAGAGGGGAACAGCGATGTGGTCACCCCAGCTTCGGCTCCCATATTACAGATGGTTGAACGCTCGGGAACCTCGAGGGTGGCCACGCCTTCACCTGTGTATTCAAATATGCAGTTTACGTTGCCCTTGGTGGTGAAGTGTTCCAACACCGTAAGGATGACATCCTTAGCTGAGATCCAAGGACGAAGTCTGCCCTTAAGGCGAATCTCGACAACCTTGGGGGCGATGAGGTGGAAAGGCCCCCCTGCCATGGCTACGGCCACATCAAGGCCACCGGAGCCGATGGCTATCATACCGAGCCCACCACCGGTGGGGGTATGGCTGTCACTACCCAAAAGGGTGGCACCGGGCCTGCCGAATCGCTCCAGATGCACCTGGTGGCAGATGCCATTGCCAGGGCGGGAGTAGATCACACCCTTGCTCGCTGCAACACTCTGCAGGTAGCGGTGGTCATCGGCATTTTCAAAGCCGACCTGTATCGTATTATGGTCCACATAACTGACTGCAAGTTCATTTTTTACCCTAGGCAGGCCCATTGCCTCGAACTGGAGATAGGCCATGGTCCCTGTCGCATCCTGGGTAAGGCTCTGGTCAATGCGGATCCCAATGGGACTGCCTTTCTCCAAGGAGCCCTCCATCAGGTGAGCGGAAAGTATTTTTTCAGTAAGTGTCTTGCCCATATGTGTTCCTTTACGTTGTTGTTCGTATTGTATCCGATAGAAGGCAGGTAGGGAAACCTCTCAAGCGATGACAGTGCGTCTGCTGATGACCAAGGCAACGCTCAGTTCAAAAAATACCACAACCAAGGTTCCTATTCCAATGGCCAGCAAGACTAACGAGAAGGAGAATGTCTCATACAGGTACCCTCCCATCACAGCCCCGATGATGGTACCTACAGTTAGCAACACCTCATGCACGATCATACGCTGGGAGCGATTGATGCTTCCGCTTGCCCCATGGAACATGCTTTGGGCGTAGGCTGTGGCAAAAAGAATGCCGAAAAGTAGGAAGAACAGCCCATATGCTAGCATGCTGGAAAACCCGGTAAGGACTAGGCAGAAGAGGGCAAAAAGTGTCTGGACGAGGAAAATGTACCGTTTCTTGAAGTGCCAGAAGCCGAACTTGCCAAGCAAGAGGAAGCTGATACAGGTGGCCACCCCACGAAAGAGCAACAGCAAGCCGGTGAAGCTTTCGCTGATAAGAAGCACATCCTGGGCATAAAGAGGGAAGATGGTAAGGATGACGCTCATGCCGGTATAGAGGATTATCACCCCGATCCAGCAGTAGAAACGTAAAGGGGTACTCTCATCGACCTTGACTGACTCACGGTTCTCCTCTTTTTCACTCTTCATCGCCCGGATGCCCGGAACCAGGGCACTGCTGGTTGCGATCATGAGGAAGACCAGGAGGAACAGGGCGATGGAGACAAAGAACGGCAGGGTGGTCGAACGCTCGACCAGCACACCTGCGACAAACGAAGAGACGCCCACACCACTCGACCAGGAGAAGTTGAAAGCGTTGGAGACCCGGCTGAGTTGGGCTCCTTCCTTGCCTCGGGAGAACCACCCTTCGATCTGAGGCCAAAGCAGGCTCATGAAAGCCCCATAAAAGGCCAAGGAAACATAGGCTACAGCGAGATTGGCCGTCGAGGCAAAGAAGCCTACCGAGACAGCCATTCCCAAAAGGGATGTCTCCACCAGATTCCTAGGCTTGTACTGGGTGGTGTAGGGAGAGAGGAGTATGCAGAAAAGCAGGTATGCACCAGTGCTGACTGAAGCTGCTATGCCGATCTTGTCTGCAGTGAGATGAAAAAAACCACGAAGGTGGTAGACCATGGCAAGATTGACCATGGCAATGGTGAGCTGAGCAACAAAGGATGCCACGTTGAGCACCCAAAACTGTATCGAATCGACTTTTTCTTTGGTAAATTCCATCTCAGTCTCCCGTATAGGGCAAGGTATAGCAAGTTTAGCCCTCCTAATGCAAGAAGCATTATTGCGTAAAGGGCGAATAATGGATACATTTGGGCTATGAACAATGACATTCTCCAAAATGCTCCGTTTATGGCAGCTGCCCTCTCCTTTTTCGTTGCGCAGATGCTCAAACCCTTCGTCAATGCTATCATTGAACACCAGTTCGACTGGACTCTCATGCATAGCACAGGAGGCATGCCCTCAAGCCACACTGCCGGGGTGATCGCACTGACTACCAGCATAGCCCTGACAGAGGGGGTGGGCACCGTATATTTCGCCATAGCGGTTACGTTTGCAGCTATTGTCATCCATGATGCCATGGGCATCAGGCGTGCTGCAGGCAAGCAGGCAGAGGTCATCAACGAGTGGAGCCGCCTCCTAAGTGACATCCACCGCGAAGGCCAGTTCAACCCGGAGAACCTCAAGACCATGCTTGGTCACTCCTTCAGCCAGGTGCTAGGTGGCACCCTCCTTGGCTTGATCATAGGCCTGACAACAACCCAGTATATCGTCGGCATGTAGACAACAGTGCATATTTTTCTCGTACCATATGCTTTACATATGCTAAGTGCTGCCGTAAAATGATCTGAAGGACAAATATTCCTAGTGTACTCCGGCAAAACATTATACTGTGTGCAGTATCGGTATGACACAAATGTGAAAAAATTTCCCCAGTCAGTGTAAAAAACCAAAGCACGAGCCTAATTTTACCGGTTTCCGACCCTCGATTACTTCTCCTATCATGTTAAGGGAGATGCCAGATGAGAATCACAATAGCCTATAATTTACGCACTGATGATACGGAAGCCTCCGCTGAACTGCTTTCAATGGACGATATTCAACGCATACAAACCGCGATCAGCAGCCTGCATCATACGGTCACTGTCGTAGAGGTCTCCTCTCGTCCCAATGAAATTGTTGACCTCCTTCTGAAGAGTGCGCCGGATCTGGTGTTTAATTTGGCAGAAGGAACGATCGGCAGTTCCCGGGAAGCGTTTTATCCAGGCTTGTACGAGCAGATGGGCATCCCCTTTACCGGCGGCAACGCGTCCCTACTCCATCTTAACCTAGACAAACATCTCGCAAAAACCGTTCTAAGTGCCCGGGGGATCCGAGTGCCCAGAGGTGTGCTGATCCAAGGAAAAGAGAGGGGACTACCAGACGATCTGCACTATCCTTTGATGATCAAACCGAATTCCTAAGGATCAAACAAAGGGATCAGCCAAGATTCAGTCGTCGAGACCCATGAAAAGGCGATCGAACGAATCAATCAGCTATTGGACCACTATCCTGCGGGACTGGTGGTTGAAGAGTTTATTGCCGGGCGGGAGTTGAGTGTTCCATTCATTGAAAGCTATCCGGGGAAGCTGCTCGATATCGTCGAGCATACCTTTGATCTGAAGCAGTGCGGTGGCAAATACAATATTTACGACTATGACATGAAGCAGGGCGGAGAAGCCGCAAAAAGCGTTAAGGTCATCTGTCCGGCTCAGTTAACACCTCAAGAAGAGAAGAGCGTCCTAGGCATGGCCCGTCAGGTGTTTGAGGTCATGTCCTGCCCGGACATCGGGCGAGTCGACATCCGCCTGCACAGCGATGGGACACCATACTTCATAGAATTGAATCCGCTGCCCAGCCTTCATCCTGATGCCTCTCTGATGACTGCGGCCAAATCTCGAGGACTTGATTTTCGGGATGTGTTTCGATTGATCATTCGCTCTGCCGCGCATCGATACGGTCTGGCAATCCGACCGGCGAAGAAAGCCGTTCACCCCTCCCCGGTGTCGATCGTCTCCCGGCCCACCGTGCGCGAGCTGGGCATCCAGGTTGGCAGAATGCGCCCGGGCATCCAAAACAGCATTACCGATGTCAAAGGTGTTCGTGTCGGACATTTTACCCGTGTAGAAAACCAGGTAAGCATCCCCGGCAGCACCGAAACAAGCTGTGTGCGTGCCGGTGTCACCGCCATATTGCCGGCCGGCCATGCCTACGCGAATCGTCTGGTCGCCGGTGGCTATGTGCTTAACGGCGTCGGCGAAATGTCCGGCCTCACCCAGGTGCTGGAAACCGGCTGGTTGGAAAGCCCTATCATGCTGACCAATTCACATTCTGTAGGCCGGGTCCATGACGGGGTCGTTAACCACATGATCAATAAATATCCCCACCTGGGCACCGATACGGATGTGGTGCTGCCGGTGGTGGGTGAAGCGGACGACTCCTTTTTGAATGATGTGCGCGTCGGCACATGTTCAGACCAAGACGCGTTGGCAGCGATCAACGCTGCCTCAAACTCAAATGTCATGCAGGGTTCAGTCGGCGCCGGTGTCGGCATGACCACCTTTGACTTTGCCGGTGGAATCGGAACCGCCTCGCGTTCCTTTGAACTTACAGGCAGTGGCGTGTTCAATCTCGGGGTTCTGGTGCTATCCAACTTCGGTAAGATGCGTAACCTCACGATCGACGGAGGGGTGGTCGGCAGGCAATTGGACATGGAGATGGATCGAAAGGGCCGCCGCGAAGTATCGGAAGGTTCGATTATTGTGGTAGTCGCCACGGATATTCCGTTGTTGAGCAGCCAGCTTAACCGGCTTTCCAAACGGGCAGCGCTAGGACTGGGTCGTAGCGGCTCGTACGCGGCATCCACCAGCGGGGAGATCATCATCGCCTTTAGCACGGGGAACCGCAAGCCGCGTGACACGCGCTCCAGTGCTCACTTGATCAGCATGAAGTGCGTATCGGAACACTATATCAATACGTTGTACGAGGCTGTCATCGAAGCGACCGAAGAAGCCGTACTGAACGCGATATTCTGCTCCAATGGAATGGACGGCCGCTTGCAGCGCTGGTGTCCGCCGATTCCCCATCAGCGGGTCATCGAACTCCTGAAACAAGGGAGGCAAATTCATGAAAGTCATTGAGAAATACAACGACAGCCTACACAACCCCTATTGGAAGTTTCAACTGGGACCGGAATCCTATGAAGTCAAAGATACGCCTTTGCGTGTCGAATGCATCAAAGAAGCCCTGCGTCAGGACAAGCGCTTTGAATTTCAAACCGCAAAATCCTTTCCTGAGCGCATGATAGCCCGCCTTCATCCATATCATGACTATATCCGTAACACGGCACAAAGCTTGCAAAGCGATACAGAGGAATTCTATCCGGACCTGTTCCCGGGAGAGGGCGCGCGATTGCCGAAAAAGGTCGACTCACCGCTGTGGGGAGGCATCTGGTGTACCGATGCGGTTACCCCAATCATGAGGAAGACCTATGACGTAGCACGCGCATCAGCTGAAACCGCCCTAACTGCCGCAGCCTTGATCAAGAATGGTCAGGAAGATGTCGTATACGCCCTGTGCCGTCCTTCGGGACATCATGCCGGCCCGCGCGTATTTGGCGGCTACTGCTATTTTAACAATGTGGCGACTGCTGCCGAGTACTTACTGCCTGCAGGCAAGGTCGCTATTGTGGATATCGATTACCATCACGGCAACGGAACCCAAGAGTTTTTTGCAGGAATAAAATCAGTCTTTACCGCTTCAATCCATGGCGATCCGGCCATCGAATATCCTTACTTCTGGGGCTATGCCGATGAAACAGGGCATGGACAGGCCACCGGGACCAACCACAACGAACCTTTGCCTTTTGGCACCGAGCTCACAGGATATCTTCAGGCACTCAGTCGTATCTGCGAGAAAGTCAGAGCATTCGAACCCGCTTATCTGATCGTCGCCGCTGGATTTGACACACATCAGAAAGACCCGATTGGCCACTTTGCGCTTCGCACCGAGGACTATACGGAGATCGGACGCACGTTGGCTTCATTGCGGATACCAACACTGGTATGTCAGGAGGGTGGATATAACACGGAAGTCCTGGGCGAATCAGTTAAACACTTTCTGCTGGGAATGATGTAGCGGAGAAACCATACCGTAGCTCTATTCATCGGATAGCAATTTGATGCAAATTGGCAACCAGTATGGAAGAGTTTCGCTATGTATCAATACAACCATAGCACGCACTTGATATGATGAACGTATTTTCAAGAGCAATCTTTTGCTCAGAGTTGGCAAACGATTGGAATTAGAATAAGGGAATGATAAGGTAAGACCCGACAGGGAAACAAATCCCGATAGTGGATAAAAATTCATGTATGCTTGACTCTTTTTGCATAAGTATTCATCATACTCTTTACTAGTTTAAGGAGTTTACCCTATGAAAAAAATATCAATTGTCCTCATGGCCCTCTTGTTTGCCCTCTCCCTACCCTTGTTTTCAAGTGGCGCGAAAGAAGAGACAGCTAAAACCTATGTATTCGCCTCTGATGCCACCTGGCCGCCCCTCGAGTTTGTCGACAATGGCGTGCTCACCGGCTTTGAAGTGGAGCTCGTACCCCTCATCGCTGAGAAGGTAGGGGTTTCCATGGAAGTGAAGAACATCCCTTGGGATACCATCTTCGCTGGCCTTGCCAACGGAGCCTATGACGGTGTTGCCTCGGGGGTTACCGTCACTGAAGAGAGAAAGGCTGTCATGACTTTTTCCACCACCATTCTGGAAGTGGGACAGGTAGTAATCATCCGCACCAAGGACAAGGCCAAGATCAAGGGCATTGAAGATCTGTCAGGCAAGAAGATCGGGGTGCAGATCGGCACCACTGGAGACTTCGCCCTGGATAACTATCCTGTGGAGAAACGTGCCTACGACGACATCGGCCTCGCTATCGAGGACATGCTCAATGGCAATGTGGATGCAGCTGTCTGTGACTCGCTCATCGCCAGTGACTTTGTGCTTGCCAACGAGAACTATAAGAGCCGCCTCACTGTAGCAGGCGAGCCCTTCACCAAGGAAGATATAGCAATTGCTGTCAGAAAGGGCGATGACAAGCTGCTTGCTTTGGTCAACAAAGGTCTTGAGCTTGCAATGGCCGACGGTTCCTTCGATGCCTTGAAGAAAGAGTGGAATCTGTTATAAAAGTAGCTTTCATGCAAAAAGAGGAACTTCGGTTCCTCTTTTTTTATGCGTCAAATAGCAGTTTTAATCTTTATTTATGAATATTTAGCTTTGTGAAAATATATGCAAAGATATTTCTTTTGCTTATACTTTGGTAGCATCACCAGAACTAGTTGAGTTCTAATGCAGAGGTTTTAAAACTAATTTCCAAGTGAATAAAAAATTAGTTTGGATTGGATATTGTCACACTAATTATACCTTGGTAGGTTCCACTAGCTAATGATGTTATATTCTGTGCTTCAATCCCACCAATCATCAAATCACGGCTATTGATCCCGGACACCAGAGAAGACCAAAGCACTGACGCCCCTTTTACAATAGGATCAGGATTAACTCCTAAAAATAGTTGATATGAAATTGGCGCCCCAGTACCTTCTCTCGGGAAAAGCTGGAAAGCTGCATTTGTGGTGGTATCGGTAAAACTAAGGTGTTGAGAATAGTTTTCACCGGTGACACCATTCTGTACTTCAATGCGTGCTTCATTAACCACCACCCGCCCTGTTCCAATTGCTGAATTGATATTGAATGAGGCTGTGGGTTGTAAAAAATTGAAAAAGTAGGTAAGAGGTAGCGGTGTGTCACCGTAGAAAAAGCCGTTATCATCATCGGGATCGGAGGAAAAGCTATTAATGTCCAGAATAGGAGTATTATTAGGACCTGTTGTTCCCCCTGTGTCTACGTATGAACCACCACTTGTAATAACATCTCCATTACTCGAGGTGTAGGTACCGACATCTGTATTCGCATCATCAGCCATTGCAAGGCTAAAAATGGGGTTGAACCCAGGGGGTACCGTATAAGGAGTATCCAACTGATAAAATTGTCCATTGGAATTTAAGGTTGCATTTTGATTGGGGTTTGTCGAATTGGTATTTACCAAATAGAGTTCCACAACAAAGGGATTTGCAGTTATTGTTGTTCCACTCCAATCTATTATAGGACTTCGTCCCCCATAGATGGTCCGTAATACTGGTGTTCCTCCACCCCCACTGCTGTAAGGGTAAGCCACACTCATAATCTTGAAATTGAGGTTATTCTTTGTAAAAGGTTCGCCTCCCTCCCAAGTCTTATACAGTCCTGTCAACTGGATGTTATTTCCAACCTCGCTAGTATTCACAAAAGCAGGGTTAAAAATTGCTCCTTCAGGATTAAAGATTTGATACGTCCCAAGCTTCAATCCGATGACTGTTGGATTGGTGAAGGGACCAGGTGCAATTTCAAGGTACAGCGGAGACTCGGGATTATACGAAGCTGTAACCACTGATACTAAGAAAAATGGAACACAAAAAAGAATAAGAAGTAACTCTATAAAAAAATACCTAAACTCTTTTTTCATTAATAATTACCCTCAAATTGATTAGCAGTTATTATTCACAGCCTATCAGTTTTTTCCTACACTTATTGTACCTCCTGTAATTATAGATGTCAATTATATGTAAGTATCAAAAAAACGTCTGTTTAGTAAAATAGATACCGTACGTGTTTGTGACCCTAATGAACAATCAGGGTACTAGTCAAAAAGAGTTTTAATGTATAGGCATGGGAGCGGTAACACCCCCACACTAAAGTGTAAACATATATATTTAGGTGGTGGTGATAATACCAATACCATCGCGAGCATAGTGATTTTTAAGGGTTTCATTCCTACATGAGTTCACGTAGTTCCTCTTTTTTTATGCGTCAAATAGCAGTTTTAATCTTTATTGTGTATAATTATTCTAAATATATTGACATTTAATGCATATCTATGCATTATCTCGTATATCACATTAGGAGATAACATCATGAAAAAA
>CAYXYD010000029.1:0-19434 GCA_964469205.1 uncultured Sphaerochaeta sp.
CCCAAGCCAATGCCTGGGAGTCCGCTTCCTTCAACCACTCGTACTCTTTTTTGTAGGCAGATATTTCCTTGTACTTATACTCATAGAGTTTCTGTCTATCATCTTTGTTCTCTTCATAGACAGTGATTCTTTCATGAAGCATCATATTGTATACAGCTCTTGAACATCCGAGAGTCTTATTTATCTGTATGGTCTGTGTTGCATCGGGGTAGATACGCAACTTCAATCGTTTGTAATGCTTCATTTGTGTAAATTATACAAAGTTTAACTATACAAGTAAAGAAAAATCTTAGCGAATATGACCCCGAATATGACAAGATATATTACAAAGTCACACTGTAAGTTCTCTCTGAAAGTTCATATCATCCTTGTCTGTAAGTACTGGAAGAGGTTGCTTACAGGAAACCTGGACACGTGGATGAAGACCGAGCTGTCGAACATTGCCTTGGACTCTGAATTTGACATCTATGAATATTCGCAGACTGAAGACTCTGACAACCCATCGAGTTTGGAAGTACTATGAATATGTATTGAAAATGCATTTTTGGAATGAACGCACTTTTTGGTCTGATGGTTACTTTACTTGTTCTGTAGGCGATGCTTCCACAGAAGTAATACGTACATACAGAGAAAATCAGCTCTGATTCATCCCAGCCCCTTAAGAGGACTAGGATTTCTCAGATGAAAGGTTAAAAAAGATTCTCCTCTGGAACAATGGCTTACTCAAGAAGAGTATTGTGACTATACCGTTTATCCCCTAGGAGGTGTTTGGGATAGGCTCTTTTCAGTCCTAGCAGTGAAATACCATCTCAATTGATAAAATTCTACCTCTAGGTTCTCAATTCAACAGGAAATTCCTTTTTTAGAATATTCTTGACCAAGATGGTCTTTCCCCTAGCTGGTACCATTGCTTTCAAAGCAGAGACTTTTTCCTGCACAGTCAGTCCTTTCCTCCTAGTCTGCCAGGAAATCCAAGCAAGATATTCTTCACTGTATTTGGTTGCAAAGCTCCTCCTTGAAGTAGCAATTTCATCAAGCAAGGAGTGAAAATTGTTTATTGTCTGGAGGTTATAGGTTCCATATCTTGACTCTGTTTTGCTATCAAGAGCCACATGAGATATCTTATTTCTTTTGGCATATGCTTTTCCTGACTTGCTTTTGTCGGTTACCAGAATGATATCTTCATCTAGATGGTCCGTGAAAAATGCCTCGAGAAAGGCTGCTTGAACATTACCTCTTCCCATTGGACGTGCGATACAACTGCCTGTTTCATCGATTGCAGTGGGGATACATATTTTTTCCTTGCTCAGTCCTCTTTTTGTATCTTGGCCTCCCCGAGCTCTGGGATGTCCTTCAAAGCTATATGTCAGATAGTCAGGGATTGGAAAGACCTTGGGTTTTGGTTTTCTGTTTTTGAGATTCCGCAGTGCTTTCTTGTTACCTTTGAAACTGGCAGACATATAACATTCATCCGCTTGAATTATTCCTTTGAGAGGAATAGCTTTCCCTGCCTGCATTATCGTCCTATATGCCTTGATCCGCCAGTTATGAGCGGTGGCAAGGCTGATATCACATTTCTCTGAGAGCTGCTGCAGGGTATCCGAACAGACCATCCCCTCCAGATACTTCTCCCATTTTGCTTCAGAACAGTTGCTTTTAAAGGTGACATTGCCATAATTGGCCCCAAAATTCTTCTTACAATCTTTGCAGACAAACCTTACAATACCTCTTGAGCTACCATTCCTGGCAATCTCATGCGATCCACAATGTGGACAAAAATAATCAGAAATATCATCCTTTTGTTTTTAAGAAACAGGTTTATGGTAAACAGGATTCCTGAGAGGGTTACTTTGTACACTCTCCATCTTTTCTAGCTTGTCGTTTGTTTCCTTGATGGCTTCTTGGCGGGTTTCTGCGTCAAGTTCTGCCATCATGCTGATAAACTCTTCAATTTTCTAGAATCCTTCTGGTTTCAACATGTAGTGATTATACCACTACAATAACAGGTGTGAAAGAACCTACCACTGCTAGAACTGAAAAGAGCCTTGGGATATTACAGACGAATCAAAAATCTTAAATTCACCAGCACTTGATAAAAATACCTTAGTATTTGATCTCATGATAAGACAGCCCAATTTTGTAACAGAAGATTTTGCTTATAAGATCATAAAACAAGTTTCTGAGAAAAACCCCCATGAACTACTACAAAAAGTACAATTTTCTCGATGGGAAGAAGGTCTTTGTGTACAAATGCTTCATGTAGGAAGTTATGATAATGAGCCAGCAAGTTTTCGTACTATGGAAGATTTTGCTCATCAGCATAATGTGCATAGGATCCATAAAGTTCATAGAGAAATTTATCTTACAGATGCTAGAAGGACTCTTCCCGAAAAACTGAAAACTGTATTGAGATTTCAAGGTATGAAGTAAATTACATTATGGTTAAAGGAATTAATTAGCAGTAAATAAAATTTTCGAATAGTCTTCCACTAACAAATACATACACTATATCGTGAAAAGTAGAATGTATGGTAATGTCAAGCAGGTTCCAAATGTACAATATGAATAGGTATTTTGATTAGGTCACAATACAATATTTTGCTGAAATAGCGTTAACTCTTATTGTTGTATTAACTAGAGTGATGGTATAATTAGTTTTTACTAGATAGGTTTTGTGGAGGTCTTATGAAGATAGCAATTATTTATTCTTCTCACCAAGGGTATGCCCTTGAGTGTGCTAAACAAATGGCCGATGGCCTTGGTACGGATGCGAAACAGACAGAATTGATAGAGGTCAAGAGAGAGGCTAAAAAGTTTGAAATCGCCGATTATGATACTATTATTATTGGTGGTGGAATCCATGCAGGTCACCTTTCAGGTGCGCTTCGGAGGTTTTGTTCTAAACATGAAGCGCTCTTGTGTACCAAACGGCTAGGACTATTCATTTGTAGCACCGACAAAGATAATCAAGAGAAACAGTTTATAGATAATTTTCCACCCTCACTTCTTGAAGTAGCTATCACTAAGGGATGGTTTGGTGGGAGAATCGTCTTTGCCGAGCAGAAAGGCCTCATGCGAATTATTCTTAAAAAGATACTCAAGGGAGAGCATGATGTATATGAGGAACGACCCGAAGCTGTCAAGGCCTTCATGACTGAAATGGCGTAAGTGGGTAGTATCTATGTGATGCGCTTGCCGGACATCAGGCGTTCCCCTATCCTCGACTTCTGCACCTCGCTTAGTAAGAAGAAACTAGCGAAGGGCACAGTGAACAAGATCATGAGCGTGGTGCGGGTCATCTTCGAAGAGGCCGAGTACCGGTAGGATATCGTGGTCAATCCGATGAACGGTGTCGGCAATATTTAGGATAACGCTAACCCGACAGGCCTCTTTACCACCGACTATAGGCAGATATGGAACACCGAGCTCGATTACAGCTGTTTCTTTCTAGCGGCTACCACAGGAATGCGCAGAGGCGAGGTTTCTTGCGCTCAATTATGATGGGGACAGAGGGCTGGCGGTTACGGTGCTATTGTCTTAGGAATGAAAAAATTCATATCTATATGTTAGTTTATTGAATACACACCGGCCGTCGAAAATCAAAATGTGAGACGTTG
This sequence comes from uncultured Sphaerochaeta sp., assembly GCA_964469205.1. GTDB lineage: Bacteria > Spirochaetota > Spirochaetia > Sphaerochaetales > Sphaerochaetaceae > Sphaerochaeta. The sequence continues at coordinate 3,618 of CAYXYD010000029.1, forward strand.
CTTGTATGTTTCTCTGCTTTCTGTGTCATCCCGATTAGAAGCATGACTGATATTCGAATGACCGTCATCTGGCTCCTAGTTTTCTACAACAGGAGGGGATTATGGAAGAGAAGAGTATCAGCACCAATTCCAATGCATTCGAATACACTCAATACTGCTCAACGGTTGGGATTGCTATAACCAGTACCGCAAGATCAAGCAACCCAAGGGCACCCAAGAGGTTTGTCGGAGTAGATCTGAGCAGGCAATGTTGCTATGTCTGTATCTTCAACCTACAGGGCAAGGTTCTCTTATATGAGAAGTTCTCTCTTCGCTCCAATAAGCAGTCAAAGGTGTCTATGAAGTCTTGAAGGTGGGGGATCTTTTGCTTATGGAGGCTTCAACAAGAATCTTCACTATCGCTCATTCGGTGAACAAGCAGCCAGGAGTTGTAGCTTGTGTGATCAATCCCCATACTACGCACATCAATGAGACGAAGAAGAAGACGGACAAGGAAGATTCTCTATTCCTAGCAAGGCTCTTCTTCAGAACCCTGGGAGAGGAACTGCAACTTGTGAGCATCCCTTCGACTAGGAGATGGCAAACACAGAGGTGGTATCCCACTACCGGAAGATTGTGGAGTTGCACACCCAACTTGTGAACAGAATGCACCCAAGTTGATTCCTCAACACAGTCTGCACGTACTGCTGCTGTTGAGTAGAGAATCCCTCTTATGGAAGTCCCTTTCTGATCTGATACCGGTAGCTCTATATCATTGATATCCCTATACCAGATACCAGCAGATGATCTCATATCTTGTGTTTTTTATTGACAGATAGGTAATGAACTTCCTGATTTTTTATTACTCAAACGCAACAAAAGACCTTCAGTGCTTTCCATTCTTGACGAATCTCACCACCTCTTCATAGCTTTTCCCACTCTTCTCAATTGCGTCTGCAAGCTCCTTTGCCTGAAGCTTTTTCTTCTCGTCATACAATGGCCCAAGTTCAGCAATGGCGGCATCATATCTGGCTTTTGATTTCTCAACAGATTCCTGTGCCTTTCTGATCCTTGCCTCAGCGGATGCCATCATCATCGACATCACAATCAATTGCAGCATTGACCTCCGCCTCAAGTGCCCTGCTCACGAAAAGGGAGGTCTCACTCACATCGTCTTTGTCCAAGCCCAATGCCTTCAGAATCACCTTTTGTGTCTTGGTCACGGCATGGTCCAGCCTGTAGACCCCATCAAACTGCCTTGCCATCTCGATCTTGTCCAACTCCTTCAAGGCTGCCGGGACGGTCATGAAATAGGGTCTCTTCTCGATCCTTGTCATCTCATCCTTGAGGAGGGTGTACATCTTGTTGCGGATGATGAGCGCCACGAATTCAATGAACACCTTGGCCTCCGCGGACTCCTCGGAGCAGATACTGAGGCTTCTGTTCCCAAGATAGGTCTTGTCGCTTCTGAAGAGCTTCTCCGAATCCCTGCTCTTGTAGAGGTCCATCGCATCCTGGGCTGTCATCTTCTCGGATGTGACGATTGAGAAGTATCCGCAGAGTGAGAGTTCCTCCTGAATCACATCAGCTCTCTCCCTCCAATGTACAAGCGCCTTGGTCTTTTCATTGAAATAGAGCTCATAGTAATGGCGGAACGGTCCAGGGAGCTCAACGCTCTTCTGGCGGTGCTTGGCAAGAAACCTCCCCATCCGCTCAAGCTTGGTCTCAAAGGACTCCCTCTCAGAGCATTCGAGGGTTGAGGAATGGAAGATATGGAAGGACCGGTCCCTGTTATCATCGGAATAAAGCCTTGCCTTGACAGTCTTTCCATAGACCCTATAGCCCCTAATGAAGCAGCTCCTGTCATTCTCGAAGCTTCCCTTGTTCTCCAATACCAAGACCGACACGAGCTCCTTCATGCCCTTGACCATGATGATGAAGTCATATCCGCATTCGTCCATGTATCGTATGTTTGCCTTGCAGAAATAGCCGCGGTCAAGGATGAAGCCCACCTTCTTGTAGCCGTACGCCTTTGCCTTTTCCAGCATGTATTGGAGCTGCGAGACATCAACGATGCTGCCGGGATAGTCCTCATAGAAGAGTGGAACCCTGTTTGTCCTATCATAGGCAATGGAATAGTTGAACACCGGAAGGCCCTTATCCTCCTTTTCATGCCCGTACTCGACCATCTCGATGTCCCCGGCCTGGCAGTTCTTGTTGGTCGAATCATAAGAGATGTAGATCCTCTCCCTGTGGTCCATCCTGGAATTCCATTCATTCAGGAATCCGGCACTCCATTCCTCAGGCATCTTCGAGAGGACGTTTGACACCTTCGAGTCGCTGTAGATCCTCATGCCCTGGGTGAACAGCGGATGGCAATAGACATAGTCGGGATAGTACTGGCCGGCATTGTTCTCACTGACTATGGAATAGGCTACAAGGTCCAAGAAAAACCCTGCATCCTTGCCGACAATGTCCCCGACGATCCTCAAAAGTCCATAGTGCTCGACTATGCTCCTAATTGCCATCCATGAACCGATCCTCAGACAACAGCTTCTGGAGGACCCTGCCTTGATGGATGGGAGCTCAACCGAAGGGAAGTATTTCAAGAAGTTCGGGTTCGGATACATCTTGTGTTCATCCCCTTGCGAGATCTTCCCGATCACGACCCGCTTGGGTACGTTGAACTTCCTGACAGGATCATAGACCCTGTCATATTCGTAGTGCACGTACGTCGAATTCTTTTTCTTCTGTATTACAATCTTGCCAGGAATGTCCGGTATGTCCACTAGGGTATTGAGGTAGATTGTTTCCTGCCTTTTTTTGAGTAGGTTTTTATTACTCAAATTTTAGCAGGAAATACCCTCAATTGCAATAGAATACACTATGACCACAAATAACGGTTGGATTTAGTTCAAGCTGAACGAACCATCGCCATAAGACGGTTGGGCAGTTTAGGGTCTTTGATCAATTTCTTGATTTTAGGATTTACTCTTTGCACAGATTCTGTCTCTGCAGAAAACATTTTCTGTATGGTGGTTACTTCTATCTGAGAAAACCGCTCTGCCAAACTGGGGCACCCATTGAGAAGCAGCTTGTAGTATTCGGGGTTATCGAGGTTTTTCACAAGCGGGGTAGTTGAAAGCATTGCAGTTAGCGATTTATTCATTGCCGCATACCCGCTTTTCCGGCAATAATGGTGCTTCATGTTTCGGAAGAACTGTTCCAAAATGTTGTTCGTCCTCTGAGGCGTAAGGGTAAGAGGTTCCCCTCTTCTGGTGACAACGATAGGATCTGCAAACAGTTTTTCCCAATATTTCTCCAGCTGCTGCCGCATCTTTTGATACCCGATTTCCTGTAATTCATCGTTCCCGACCAACTGGTGATAGAATTTCTTCACCCGGGCTTCAATGGTATGGATGGTCCCACTGCCAGGGTCATTCAACCCCAACTTCCCCGCAGGTTCTGCTATGCTCATAGCCGTACGGAGCTGATCGAATACCGTTTTCTTCTCCTTCAATCGCTTATATGCCTTGATAAGCTGCTGATCATACCACATCGGCTTCAATACAGCTAATACAGTATTAGCCAAGGGCAAACGCTGATGCAGTTTCATCTGGTTGATGGTATCCCTCAGCTTGTACAGCCTGGTGAGAAATGTCATATACGGTCGATCAAAAGGAAACCCATACCCGTCGCCTTCTGTCTTCCCTGCGAGCGCCCAATGGATGAGCGTATATAGCAGGAACTCTTCGGAACATGAGCCGGTGCTCTTCTGCGCGGATTTAATGGTTGCACTAAGGGCCTCAAGCTCCTCGGTGCAGATCACCTGGGTTATCTGGCACTGCTGTAATACCTTGCGCAGCTTGCTTTGAACTCCATGGCATCGAAGCCTGCTCCGCAGATGGTCATGTTCCCTCTGGAACAGGTCCTTTCCGATGTCCCGGAGAAAATGAAAATGGCAGATGACATCGGGGACTTCAGGAAAGACCTCTTTCACGGCAGAAAGGATGCCTGTGCCCATATCATGGACCAGTGCTACCGGTTTCCCATACGCCAATTCCAATTTCTGAAGAAACGGGACTATGGCCTCTTTCTTTTCGGAGGGGAGCTTTACTGAATCCAGCACAAATGATGAAATTTCATCAAGGCCGACAAACAGGTGCGGGCTATCTGCTTCGCAAGTGCCGTCAAGGTGCAGGATATACCCTCCCTGATCTTGCATATGCGTTCTGAGTGCAGCAGAGGTCTCCCTGTGGGCACAGGCAAGATAGCAGATATATTTTTTTGCAAGGAGTCCTACTTCACTCGCGGATATGGATATTCCGCGTTTTAGAAGATGGGCTCTGATCTCCTGTTCATTGCGGGCGTGCCGGAATATGGCTTCACCAATGTATATGATCACATCATAGCCGAAGGTGTTCCGCGGTGGGGCTAAGGAGGCAAGCTCCTGTGAGGGAGCCATATATCCACAGGCCGGGCAGCTATACACAGTCTCATGCGCAGTAATGGCACCAACTGAATACAGGGCCAGGTTCCTCTCTCTTGTTTTCAGCACCTTCATGCGCCCATGACAGGAAGGACATACGGTATTCTCCGGACTGAAGGTCACTATCGGTGAATTGGCAAAGACCTGCTGGTTCCCTGTCGACATGATGGTGCGTTCCCTGTGGACCGAGAATGCCTTCAGAAACCCGGCTGAACCGTTTTTTTTTTCGACAACCCATGCATCTGCAGCAGTGCCGTTATCGCATGAGCCTTCACAGAAATCCCCTGCCGCTCCAAACGGGCAACCCGGGTCTCCAGCGGTGCCTGGGGATGCTTGATGAAGTCTGCGAATACCCACAGGGCGTCATGGTCGGAAATCTGCTGCAGCGATTGCTGCTCCAGGGCTTCTTCGCGGAGTGCCCGCTGGGCACTGCCCACCTGCTCGTCAGCACTGAGGTAGATGTACCTTCCCTGGAATTTTTCTCTCTGTAATGCAGGAAGATCCTTGTAATGGTTCATGAATGACCGTGGGTCGAGACAGAGCAGCTCCCCCAGCTCAGCTGAGCTCAGTCCTTGCGGTGAGTTTCCAATCAATTGGATGACAGTCTCTTTAAGCGTCCCGAAACGGGAAAACCGGATGTCCTTATAGCTCCACAGACCATGTTCGTCAAACTGGGGGATGCCGGCCAGGGTATAGAACCTCCCATTGTGGTTGTAGCTGGTCAGGGTTCCCCAGGACTTCAAATGGTTTCGTACCGTGGGGACAGAACAATGCAGCAGGGATTTCAGCTGATCAACGGTAAAAACTTTTCGTGCGTGAAATTTCTGCAAAACCTGTTTTTCAAGCTCAGAAGGGATCATGTGGGCCTCCTTATTAAGTATATGTTTATGTGCTATATTATATCATATACCTAATAATTTAGCGAGCTTTATCTCCCAGTCTTCTATCAATATCTTGCTTTCAAAGCCCTGGAAGGGGGTGCACAAATATTGTGATGATTTCATATACTTGATAGTTGTTAGAGGGTATGGATTTATTTCTTTTCTTTATAGATACTTGTTTGAATCCAACTGTTATTTGGGGTCATAGAGAATACATCTCTTAATTTCTTTTATTTCAGTGATTTATTTCTTGTGTATGTTGTGATCTTAGATTTTAGTGGGAAAATGATAGGAAGTTCAGATAATGCCATGTTTTAATGTTGATTGATAAAACCAACTTACATGACAGGTGATACCCCTTACCGTGCGGTGACCTGCATGAGATTACAGGAGATCCTCAGTATGAAGAATAATCGGCTCCACCCTGGATTACAAATGTCTGTTGCATATTGTGCTGTTGTGTTTTGTCTCCTGCTCGGATGTTCCGGGTGTGTGTCCCTCGGTACAGGATCTACAGATGGTGCAGGAATACGTGATATCAGAATTCTGGGTGAGGATTTCCGTACAAGGAAGGGGATAGCGTATTCCGGGTATCGCGAGGGCATGAGTCCAGGAGAACGTATCTACCCGTCTGAAGAACAGATCCTTGAAGACCTTGATCTGTTGCTTGGAGAAGGCTTTTCTCTGATACGGCTCTATGACAGTGGGGTACATGCGCAAAGGACGTTGCATGTCATTGAGAAAAACCATCTGGATCTGAAGGTAATGCTTGGTGCGTATCTCTATGGAAGTGAGGCCCTCTATCATAGGGAGAATCTTGAACAGCTTGATGGGGCTGTTTCATTGGCAGATACCTATCAAGACATAGTACTAGCGGTAAGTGTCGGAAATGAGGTTCTTGTAGACTGGTCAGGAGTCCCTGTCCCCCCGAAGGATATGGTTAAGTATATACGGTACGTCAGAGATAAGGTCCTTCAGCCGGTAACCGTTGATGATAATTTTGCACCCTATGCTATCCTTGCAGGGTATGACACAAAAAAGGTCTGGAAGGAGATAGATTTTGCAGCAGTTCATACCTATGCCTATTGGGATTCCGGGTATAAAATGTGGGATTACCGACAGAAAGAGGTTCTGGAATCTCATCGAGCAGAAGCTATGTTGGATGCAGCCCTTGCATATACAAAATTGAACTTCCAGGCTGTCCGCTCAGCCTTGGATCAGGCTGGTATTGAAATACCTATAGTAATAGGAGAGACCGGCTGGCAGAGTTTTCCCGGAGCCTCGATCAATTCAGTGCAACATATCGGTCATCCGGTGAATGAAGCTATGTATTATGAGCGGGTAATGGCATGGGCCTACGGCGAAGCTGGAGATGATCCTGGTGATGGATTCCTCAGACCGGCAGGGATATGCTATTTTGAGGCCTTTGATGAGAGGTGGAAGAAAAGTGATGACTACTGGGGACTGTGGGATAGTGACAGGATTGAAAAATATGTACTTTCAGGAGAGGGATATGCTGCGTCAGATGCGCTCTATTATTCTGCTTCTGAAGAGTCCCTGACCATTGGCGAGGATACTTTTGTGGTATTCAGAGATGAACCTGTCGGATCCGGTGAACAGAGCACAGGGCAGTCCTGGAATGCTTGGGAGAACGGGACGACTGCCCTCGTTGCTATCGGTTCTGATCTTCCTGCAGAAGGATCCTCGTATGCGATTATCACCCCTGTCCCGGCCTCCTGGGGATGGGGCATGACCTTGAGTGTCAGTGATGCTGTTGATCTTTCTGCATTTGAACCTGAGGGAACTCTTTCAATGCAGATAAGGACCTCTTATTCGGGTAAACTCGAGATCGGATTCTTTACCGGGGATGCAGCTGAAGGTCAGTCGGTAGATGTCTATCTGGCCCTTGATCCTGATTCACATATCTACGGGTATGACAATGATGGCGCCTGGCACAACCTGAGGATACCTGTTTCGGACATTACAGTTCAGGCTGCTCCTGCCTATGGAATGGACAGTTCAGCTGAATTGAATATGGAAGAGGTCTACAGCACATTCGTCGTTGCCGACCGGTATGCGGTAACAGGAAATATTTCAGGTCAAGTTTTACCTGTTGATGTAGCTAATATTACTTGGAAACGGGAGCGATAATATTTTTGTAATATTTTCTTGACGAAAGAAGGAATCTATGCAAAGATTAGTTGGTTGCATAGAGCAACTAATAATAATTTACTTGCATTCTTACCAGAGGAGGGTTATAAATCTTCAACTCTGTGTAGAATGTTTCTGGGGAAGGACCCACAAAATCAGGAGGACTTATGAAAAAAATTAGTATGGCACTGGTGATGATGTTACTAATCAGTACAGCAATGTTTGCTAGCGGAGACAAAGAGACTGCCAAAGGACCTGCAGCTGCTTTTGATCCGAATGCATCGTATTCACTGACAATCGGTTGTTACGGGGATTTGGAAAAAGCCTATTCAACAGTATTTGCATCAGCTGATTTTAAGGCAAAATTCCCTAATGTTAAGATCACTTTTCAGACAAGTGATTTCAACGGACATCACAGCAGACTTACTACCGTTATTGCAGCAAAAGAAGCAACAAACGATATTGAAGCCCTTGAAATCGGGTATATTGCACAGTTCGTAGCAGGCGGAGGCCTTACAGACCTTTCAGTTGCACCCTACAATGGTGTATCTGTAGGAAAAGATCTGGTAAAATTTGCTATGTCTAACGCAACTACTAAAGATGGGCAGCTTATTGCTATGCCTGTTGATATTGCTCCAGCTGTATTATTTTACAGAAAAAGCATTATCGAGGCAGCAGGTCTTACTGAAGAGATAATGGATAATATTGCTGATTGGAATGAATATATCGAAATCGGAAAGAAACTTACCAAAGATCTGAACAATGACGGAAAGATTGATCAGTATGCGATCCCTCATGCGAATGATGTGGCCATGGTCCCTCTCAATGGTGGAAAAGGCGGATGGCTTGATGCAAAGGGTAATCCCCTGGAACCAAAAGCAAAGTTTATAAATGCACTGAAACTTGTAAGTGATATCAGAAATGCTGGAATCGATGGAAACATGGGCGCATGGACAGGACCTTGGACTGAATCATTCAGCAACGGCTCTACAGCCACGATGGTCAATGGTGCATGGTTCGGCGGAGCACTGAAGACATGGATGGCTCCTGCTCAGAGCGGTGACTGGAGAGTAGCTTACCTGCCCGGAAAGACTATGGCCTCCCTCGGTGGTACCTATCTTTCTATTCCTGAATATGTCGTTGCAGCTAAAAAGCCTGTGGCTTGGGAAATTATCAAATATCTCTCAACTTCACCATCAGCTCAGCTTATCACCTTCAATACTATTGATGCATATCCTGCCTTAACTACCGTATATGATGATCCTATCATGGACGAAGATCTTGAATATTTCGGCGGTGAGAAAGTTCGAAAGATCTATGCAGATGTAGCAGAGAATATTCCTTCCAACACAGTAAGTGAATACGATGCGCTGATTCTCAGTATCTGGAACACTACTGTAACAGCAGTTCTTACCGGAGAGAAAGACATCAACGGCGGGTATGATACAGCAAAGAAACAAATACTTGCTACAATACAATAGTTGAGCAGCACTAAGCCGTCCTGATGTAACAATCAGGGCGGTTTATAGTGTAAAAGGAGGCGAAAATGATACAGAAGCTTCGAGAAAAGATGGGGCAAGGCAGTATCTATATAGTTCTTGGATTATTCACGATTATATTTTCATTCCCATTTTACTATGTATTCGTACTTTCGAGCTGGTCGAATATCTATTCCAATCCGCCGCATCTGTTCTTTGGCGCGGAGCTTGGTACGAATATACGGGCATTGCTTGGGCAGGTACCATTCCATATCAATTTTTTTAACAGCCTGATGATTGCTCTGTTCTCAACTGTCGGAACAATCTTCTTCTGTACGATGGCCGGGTATGCCTTTGCAAAATTTGATTTCAAAGGTAAGAAGCAGCTCATGGTGTTTATCCTCTCGACTATGGCAATACCACCGTTCCTTAATATCATCCCGTTTTTTAAGATGATGGTGATCTTCGGATGGTATCAGACGTGGCTTCCTCTCATAGTCCCGACCCTGGCAAATGCTTTCGGTATCTTCTTAATGACTCAGTTCCTTGAGAAATCCATACCAAGCGATCTTCTCTGTGCTGCAAGGATTGACGGACTTAATGAGTTTCAGATTCTGGTAAAGGTAGTCTTTCCCCTGGCAAAACCTGGAATTGCAATTCTGGGGACCGTAACTTTCATTGGTTCCTGGAACAACTTTGTATTGGCTCTTATCATGCTTCCTAATCCTAAGACGAGTACCATCCCTGTTGCCTTGTCATCCCTGTTTGTCAGGAGTGATGGGAATTTTGGTGGACTCATGGCAGGTACGGCCATTGCACTGTTCCCTCTACTTATAGCTTTTTCATTTTTCTCGAAAAAGATCATCTCAAACTTGACTGCAGGCAGTCTGAAAGGATAAAAGGAGAAAAATATTTATGATTAAACAGGAAAAGATTGCTCCATATGTATTTGTAAGTCCATTTTTTATACTTTTTGTGATTTTTGGACTGTACCCGATACTCTACTCGGTCTATATCTCCTTTTTTAAATGGAATATAGCAGGCTCACAGGGGTTTATCGGTCTGACAAACTATAAGAATCTGCTGACAACCGATCCGTACTTCTATAAGTCGCTTGGGAATACCGTATGGCTTTTGATTTTCGGCTCGATGTTTCAGCACTTCTTTGCAATACCGCTTGCTATATTGCTGAATAATGGGAAGAACGCCCTTAAGGGAAGGGACTTCTTCAAAACCACATTTTTCCTCCCCTATATAACAAGTACCGTATCGGTAACGCTGATCTTTGCTCAGCTGTTCGATATGAAATATGGGTGGCTCAATTATGTCTGGGTAAATCTGTTTCATCAGGAAGCGGTAAATTGGCTCCAGAATCCAGATACTATTAAATCCTCTCTTGCGATCATGCTTAACTGGCGGTTCATCGGGTGGAACACCATAATCTATCTGGCTGGATTACAGTCGATTCCGGAAGCCTTGTATGAAGCAGCCTCTATCGATGGAGCCGGGCCAATAAAAAAACACTGGTATATCACGTTGCCGCAGCTCACGCCTATCATTTTCTTTGCAGTGACCATGAGTATCATTGGTGGTATGCAGGTCTTTGATGAGCCGTTTGTACTGCTCGGGGGATATGAACAGATGGGCGGTAATTTAAATTCCGGTCTGACATCAGCCTTCTACCTCATGTTTACCGGCTTTAAAGCTGCAAGATTTGGTAAGGCCAGTGCCATTGCCTGGATTCTGTTCACTATCATATTGGTTATGACCACGGTGAACCGATATATAACAAAGAAATTAGAAAAATAATCACTTGAGGGAAAGAAAGGTATCAACGTAACATGCACAAAGGAGATTTGGTAATGAAAAAAATTGCATTTGAGCATGCTGAAGAAAGATTGATGAATGAAGGATTCACTGAGATTCAGGATGAATTCTGGTATAAGATATCTGATTACAACACGATGGATCCTTTCTTTATGAGCATAATCAGTTCAGACGATTTATGGATGTATATTTCAAGTACCGGCGGGCTTACCGCCGGACGTGAAAAAGCTGATTATGCTCTGTTCCCGTATTATACCGTGGACAGGGTGACCGAGAATTATACGAATACAGGCAGTCACACCATTATACGTGTGAGGACCGAAGAAGGTGCCGTAGTCTGGGAGCCCTTTGCTGTTTTTCAACCGAATGATCCCTCTATTGAGCGTACTATCTATAAAAATGCAGCAGGAAGCCGTGTGATGTTCGTAGAGCGACAGCTCTCTCTTGGACTGGAATTCCGCTACTGCTGGTCGAGTGCTTCCTCCTGGGGCTGGGTGAGAAGTGCAGAGCTTGTTAATACCAGCTTTGAACAAAAAGAGATCGAACTTCTTGACGGAGTACGAAATATCCTCCCTTCCAATATCACCAAGAAGATGCAGTGTGAATTGGGAAATCTTGTAGATGCATATAAACTGAATGAAATGTACCAGGATACCATTGCCCTATACGGATTGAGTTCTCTCATCAGTGATAAGGCAGAAGCCTCTGAGAGTCTTTTGGTCAATACAGCTTGGCAATCCGGGCTTCCGAATCCGGAATACCTCTTGTCAGAAAGACAGCTCCTAGGATTCAAGCGTACTGGAAAAGTCCGTGAAGAGAAGCGTATGGAGGGTAAGAGAGGAGCTTTCTACTGTCGTGCCGAACTGTCTCTTGCCCCAAAAGCCTCCCAAGTCTGGATGATGGCTTTTGATGTCAATCAGGATCATATCCAAGTCAGCAAACGTGTTGATCAGATAACTCAAGCGAACGGCATCTTTCCAGAATCGGTCCATCGTGATATAGCACTTGTATCAGATCAGATGAGGCGGACTGCAGGGAAGACTGATGGTCTGATCAAAGTCCGAGACAGGACAAGTATTGAGCATCACTATGCAAATACCATGTTCAATACGATGAGAGGCGGTCTGTTCATCGACGGATATTGTATCAGATCATCTGATGTAAAAGAATTTGTCAAGACGCATAATCGTGAACTCTATAATCGTGAAAAGGTGTTTTTAGCTACTCTTCCTGAAAGCATTCCGTATGATGAGATGATGAAACTGGTATATTCTCATCTTGAAGGGCATGCTGAAAGTCAGGATCTGGTAAGGATCCTGCACATATATCTGCCTTTGGCTTTTTCCAGGCGTCACGGGGATCCAAGCAGACCCTGGAATACTTTTAATATTCGACTGAAAAAAGCTGATGGTTCGCCTCGATACTATTATGAAGGTAACTGGCGTGATATTTTTCAGAATTGGGAAGCTCTATCCTTTTCTAGTCCGTTATATCTGGGGAATATGATCAATGTCTGTGTCAACGGCATTACCATCGACGGCTACAATCCCTATCGTGTAACAAGCAATGGTTTTGAGTGGGAGAAACCTAAAGAGAATGATCCTTGGGCAAATATTGGCTACTGGGGTGATCACCAGGTAATTTATCTGACCAAATTACTCGAAGTGGCATATTCGATGGTTCCTGATATGCTGCTTGCCATGCTGTCCGAGCAGCGATTCTCTTTTGTACATGTGCCCTATAAGATCAAGCCGTTTGAAGACTTGATCCTGGACCCGTTCAATTCGATCATCTTTGATGAAGAACTTGACAACCGGATAGAAGAGAGAACTCTGCGCATTGGCAGTGATGGTGCCCTTCTTCATGATCAGCAGGGCAATATTCATAAGGTATCACTCATTGAGAAGCTTTTGATCATCTATCTCGTGAAAACCACCAATTTTGTTCCTGACGGCGGAATATGGATGAATACCCAGAGACCCGAATGGAATGATGCAAACAATGCTCTTGCCGGCTGGGGTCTTTCGATGGTCACTCTCGAGTATCTGATCAGATCAGTGCATCTGACAAAACAGCTGTTGAAGTCTATTGAAGAGAAAGGGAAAGCAGATATGGTTCTAGGTGATCTAACCTTTGAATTCCTGCAAAGTGTTCTCAACAGTCTGCAGGGCTATGCTCATCTCCTAGAGACTGGATTCTCCAATGTTGACCGTTGGACGTTTATGTCGACATTGGGCCTGATCGGAAGCAGCTACCGCTGTGCTGTCTATGAGTATGGTGTCACTGAGGTGAAACATACCGTTTCCCTTTCCCCTATCTTTGACTATCTTGATATCCTCGAGACCTATCTTTTTTCCTCTGTTCATAAGAACAAACGGTCTGATGGGATGTATCATGCATATAATGTGCTGAAAATGCAGCATAATTCGATTGAACTTCAGCACCTGCCGCTCATGCTCGAAGGGCAGGTCGCCGTACTTTCTTCTGGAGTATTATCTACAGAGGAGGCGGTAACTCTTCTGGACGTCTTGAGGGATAGCAGTTTATACCGAGAAGATCAGAACTCCTATATGCTCTATCCCCGTTCGCATGTTAAGGGCTTCATTGATAGGAATACCATTGGCAATGAACAGATAGAGGCTTCAGAACTGCTGAAGACGCTTATGGCAACGGGCGATACCTCTCTAGTGAATAAAGACAGTAACGGAGTGTATCATTTTAACGGCAGGTTGAGCAGCAGAGAAGATGTTTCCGAAGTCTTAGAAGCACTTTCTGAGGAAGAATCACTGCATGAGTTGGTAAAAAAAGAACAGGAAAAGATTGTTTTACTCTACGAAGAGGTCTTTGAGCATGATACCTATACCGGAAGATCAGGCAGGATGTTTGCCTATGAGGGTAATGGAAGTATCTACTGGCACATGGTATCAAAGCTGCTGGTGGCTGCACAGGAGAACCTGATTCGTGCCAGGGTCAATAAAGAAGGGGAGTCACTGCTTATGGAGCTGTATAAGCGTTATGCTTCGGTGAGAAGCGGCTTAGGCTATCAGAAATCAGCGTATGACTATGGGGCCTTCCCGATGGATCCTTACTCTCATACTGCATGGCTCTGCGGTGCTAAACAGCCGGGGTTGACAGGGCATGTGAAAGAAGAGCTGCTTACCAGAACCGGTGAACTTGGCTTAAGATTTGTGCAGGGCTCTTTAGTACTGGATCCTTTCTACTTTTGCCGCAGTGAATTTCTTGAAGCTGAAGATACGTTCACCTATTATGATGTCAAGCAGAACTGCTGTACTCTCCAGATGCCCTGCGGTACTGCGGGTTTCTCCTACTGTCAGGTGCCTGTGATCTATCATACAGCAGAAGATTCTGATCTGAAAATTATCATCACCCGTGCAGACGGCAGGGAGATTCATCATACTTCTCACCTTCTGCCAAAAGAGGTTTCGAAAAACATCATGCAAAGAGATGGGACGATTGAGCGAATAGATCTATGGATGGATTTTAAACTGCTTCCGTTGTGATCACTGCATGTTCTGACAGCGGGTATTACTTCTGTGTATAGGAGCCTTTTCTGCAGAACATGAGAAGGAAACAGTTATATTGACAAGTATGACTGCTCATGGTAATATTTTAAAATTGGTTTTTTAAAAAAAAGCTGTTGGCAGCATAGGTTAGGTATTGGATAATTCTGCATATTTACTGTTCATTTGTCATACTTGTTGAAACTAAATTGTAAGAATGTGATATTTATATAAAATAAGAGTTAAATTATATTATGGCATCAATTAATACAGTCAATATATCTAGAGTTTTACAACATGTCTGGTTGAATCGGGGTATCAGCCGTGTTGAGATATCTCGTAATCTGAAGTTGGATAAATCAACCATCACCAATATCGTATCTCGTCTCATTCAGGAAAATCTCATAACAATATTAGACGAGGGTGAGGCTAGTTCCCGTGGTGGAAGAAAACCGGTAAAACTCTCTATCAACAAAGATTTTGGAATGATCCTTGGTATTGAAATCAATACCGACAGTGTTATGGCTGCCGGAATGAATCTTCAAGGTACTAAACTATTTTCTAAAAAGATCAATTTCAGCAGAGATAATGAATCGCTCGAGGTCATGCTTCTCAAATCAGTAGAGCTGCTCAGAGATGATATTACTGCTACGGGGCTTTCGCTTGTCGGGATCGGCATAGGGTTGTCAGGTATCATCAATCCTGATGAGGGCGTTATCAAAAAATCAATTCCCTTGGATATTACTGAAGAATATCCCCTGCTCGATAAGATCGGATCTCTCATCGAGGTCCCTGTGTTCATCGACAATGATGCAAACTGCTGCTGTTGGGAAGAGATGGTAAGCAGCGGACGTAACTGCCCGGAAAACTTCTTATTTGTTCTTGCAGAAGACCGATTTCACTCGAGACAGTTAGAATCATCTAGAATGGGTTTTGCGATAGGTTTTGGTATCGTGATCCATGGTCAAGTTCTGCGGGGTGCAGATTATTCAGCTGGAGAATTTCAGAGTATCCTTTGGGTCCCTGGAAATACCAGTCAATTCTCTATCAGCGACACCATGATGGCCGAGCCTGAAATGTATCCTGAAGCCCGGACCTCGACGATACATGAACTGGCAGCGCATGTAGCCTTTCTAGCAAACACCCTGGATCTTTCCCTTATTGTCATCGGCGGAGGATTAGAAAAATACGGCACTGAACCGCTGTCGATTCTGCAAAATGAGATAGAGAAGAACTGGAGTTACCCTGACCAGGTCAAGTGTGAACTGTGTATGGTGAAAAACGGAGAATATTCTGTAGCTTCCGGCGCTGCATCTATGTATCTTGAACGGCTGTTCTCATTTTCTCCTATTCCTGTAGAGATAGATGCTCTACCTCCTCACAAGCTCAGAGGGTATGAACTGTTTCAGTACTTAAGCAGTTTGGAACATCTCGCCTGTAAGCCGAAAATGATAATTTCCTCCTCCCTAAAACCTCCAGCGACCAGTATTC
>CAYXYD010000030.1:0-18694 GCA_964469205.1 uncultured Sphaerochaeta sp.
GTGTCTGATATGGCCGTGCATCAGCTTGGCAGGGTAGCAGACCGTGTCGCTGGAGATGGTCGACTGCCCATCTAGGTAGGTCTGTCGGGTAGAAGGGGATGAGACTACAACCTCAAAACCAAGGGAGGAGAAGAAGGTGTGCCAGAAGGGTAGCTGTTCCATGAAGTTCAGCTGGAAAGGGATCCCTATCCTGCCCCTTCGGTTTTTGACCGGCTTGAAAGAGGCAAGATACTGCTGCTTGAAAGCATATATGTTCAGCTCTTTTGGATCTGAGATAAAACTCTCGGGCTTGACGATGCGGTCACACTTGTTTCCGCTTATCAGCTTGCGCTCATGGTCGAAGCGATTGACCGTCAGCAGGCAGTAGTTGGGACACCCTTTGCAATGAAGGGTCTTGGTTGTGTGATTAAAGTGCTGTAAGGCATCGAGTTGCAATAAGGTAGTGCCTAGGGGGACGCTCTGGTGCATCTTTTTGGCATAGAGGGCACACCCATAGGCTCCCATCAGGGCCGCTTCCTGGACGCGAACTACTTCAGAGTCAAGTTCCATCTCAAAGGAACGAAGCACCGCATCGTTGAGGAAGGTACCGCCCTGCACCACGATATGGTTTCCCAACATCGAAGGGTCTGTGGACCTGATCACCTTGTAGAGGGCGTTCTTTACCACACTGATGGCAAGACCTGCGAAGATGTCCGGTACTGAGGCCCCGTCCTTCTGTGCCTGTTTTACCGAACTGTTCATAAAGACCGTACACCGGCTTCCCAAGTCAACCGGATACTTTGCCCCCAGAGCCATCTGGGCAGCTTCTTCAGGTGTATAGCCCAAGGCATTCGAAAAAGTCTGTAAAAAGGAACCACAGCCTGAAGAGCAGGCTTCATTGAGAAAGATATCGTCGATGACGCCATCGACTACCTTGAAGCACTTGATATCCTGCCCTCCGATGTCAATGATGAAGTCGACCAGCGGATTGAAGGCCTTGGCACTGGTGTAGTGGGCCATGGTCTCCACCAGGGAGTATTCCAGGTCGAAGGCTTGCTTGATGAGGTGTTCCCCGTATCCGGTGGAACACCCTTTGACTAGCGTTATCCTTGGATAGGTAACCATGAAGGTGGTGAGGAATTCCTTGATCAGTTGGACCGGGTTCCCATTGTTGCTCTGATACCGTGTATAGAGAACCCGACCCTCCGTATCAAGGACACAGAGCTTGACTGTGGTGGAACCGGCATCGATTCCCAAGAAGGCTACCCCTTCGTAGGTTGTGCTTTCGCCATAGACTAGCTTGGCCTTTGCATGCCTCTCTTTAAAGGTTTCATACTCCCTCTCATCCTTGAAAAGGGCAGGGATGGAGGTGTAGGAGGCCTTAACCTTGGTATGTTCCACAACATGAATGAGTTCTTTAAGGGAAAGCTTGGTCCCATTGCTGGCCAAGGCTGTTCCCAAGGCCACAAAATAGAGAGAGTTCTTCGGGCAGGTACCCTCTAGCTTGAGGGTAAGGTCAAAAGCCTTGCGCAGCTGGGGAAAGAAGGTCAGAGGCCCTCCGAGGTAGACAACTTGACCCTTGATGGGTCTGCCCTGGGCAAGGTCTGCTATGATTTGGTTTACAACAGAATAGAAAATGGAAAGAGCTAGGTCTTCCTTGGCAGCTCCCTGGTTGAGCAGGGGCTGTACATCACTTTTTGCAAAGACCCCACACCTCGATGCGATGGAGTAGGTCTGCTTTGCCTGTGATGCCAGGTTGTCCATTTCGCCTTGACTGACATAAAGCAACGATGCCATCTGGTCGATGAAGGAGCCGGTTCCTCCGGCACAGGTACCGTTCATGCGCACTTCCATCTGGTTCCCAAGGAAGAGGATCTTTGCATCCTCTCCTCCGAGTTCGATAACCACATCACTGCTTGGCAGGTAGTGTCTCACGGCTAGGCGTGTTGCATAGACCTCCTGGACAAAACTGATATCCAAGTTTTGGGCAAGGCCCATTCCGGCAGAACCGGAGATGCTGATGGATATTTCCTTGTCGCCAATTTCAGACAAAATTGCCGACAGTAAGGTTACCGCAATCTCCCGGATCTGAGAAAAGTGACGGGTATACTGCGAATGTACAAGATTTCCATTGTCATCAAGGACCACGCTCTTCATGGTGGTGGAGCCAACATCTAATCCGATTCTCACCGAAATGCCTCCGAACTTACAAGAACAATACCTAATATCCACTGTTTATGACAGTGAATATCTAGAGTTTTATACACATTTGCAGAAAGTGTCTAGATACGATCAGTCTTTGCGGTTTCCTGCAGGGTCAAAATCAATGGTTTCAACATCCTCGATCGCTTTTTCAAGCAACGGCTCAATCTCCATCAACTCAAAGTGGTGGGTTACGTTCTTCTTGTTCGGACGTACCAGAGGGTGTCTGGGGCTGAAGATGACACAGCAGTCCTCATAGGGGAGGATGGATGTCTCATAGGTGCCAATCCTTTTGGCAAGGTCCATGATCTCCTGCTTGTCCATACCTACAAGCGGACGCAACACCAACTGGTCACTCATGCTGTCGGTAAATGTGATGCTTTCAAGGGTTTGGCTGGCTACTTGGCTGAGGGCTTCGCCGGTGACGATGGCAGTCCCATCTTGCATCAGAGAGATTGCATTGGCAACCTTCATCATGGCGGCTCTGAACATAAGGGTGTGCTCGTTCTCAGGGCTATGGTCGCGTATCCAGAGTTGCACGGCGGTGAAGGGCACCACATGGAGTCTTGTCCCCTGCAAATAGGGGGATATGAGGGAAGCGAGTTTTGCTACCTTTTCCAAGGCTTGTTCGCTGGTGTAGGGAGCTGCGTGGAAGTATATGCACTCCTGTTTCAGGCCGCGCTGCGCCATACGGTACGATGCCACAGGGCTGTCTATGCCGCCACTGAGTAGCAACATGCCTTTCCCCGCTGTACTGACCGGCAGGCCCCCAGGACCTGATTGTGGAGAGGTGAATAGGTATGCCTTATCACGGATTTCACAGAATATGGTCTTCTCAGGATACTTTGCATTGACCTTCATTGTAGGATAGGCATCAAGGACCACCCCACCGAGTTCACAGTCTATCTCATAGCTGCTCATGGGGAAACGCTTGTCAGCACGTCTGCTCTCGCTCTTGAAGGTTCCAGTACCTGAGGCGAAAGGCTCTTCCTGAATCAGGAGAGCGGCGTGTTTCTTAATGACCTCAATGTCCTTTTCGCAGCTGATGCATTTGGAGAACCCCACCACCCCGAAGGTGGTCCTGAAGGCCATGAGAGCCTGCTCAACAGGGCATTCGTTGCTGACCTCAAAGTAGAGGCGGCCTTTCTGCTTGGATACTATATTGCGGTAAGGCCTGAGTTTGGCCTTGATGTTCATCTTGAGCCGCTTTTCGAAAAAATCACGATTCAGACCTTTGAGTGATATCTCTCCGAGTCTTACGAGGTACAGAGTTGAATCTTTCATGCTAGCTCCCTATATGTTGTCTCTATTGCTTGAGAGAGCAGTTCTGCTTCCTCTATGGTTGTCTTTCCGCTGAAGGATAGCCGTAGGCTACCTTTGGCATCTTGGGGATGGACTTGCATCGCCAAAAGCACCCCCTGGCTTTTTTGTTTTGTATTGTTGGAACAGGCGGAACCTGAGGATACGCAAAAGCCTTTTGCGTAGAGCATCCTGGTGAATACTTCACTGGGCCAAGGCTTGACTGATACAGTGAGTATATATGGTGAATACAGCTTGGAAGGCGAGAGTATCGGAAGGAAGGATAGCCTGTCGCGAAGCAGAGCATTGATCTTCTCTACATGCTGATAGGAAGCATCCTGTTCAGCGATAACATCTTCCATGGCAGTGACCATAGCGGCAATGCCGCTGAGGTTCTCTGTACCCCCGCGTAGTCCGTTCTCCTGTTCTCCCGCTCGGTTGAGGGCAGTCACCGATGCATTGGTGTTGTAGAGGATACCCACGCCCCGAGGCCCATGGATCTTATGGGCACTGAAGGAGGCGCTGTCGACTCCCAATGAGATGAGTGAGAAGGGTATCTTACCCAGAGCCTGTACAGCATCGGTGTGGAAATGGATTTTCCGGCCTGTGCTTGTCTCTTTTTCCCGAACCACTGAAACCAATGATGCTATGTCCTGGATCGACCCGGTCACATTGTTTACTAACAAACAGCAGACTAGGCGGGTCTTATCAGTAAGGGCTTTTCTCAGGTCATCAGGACTGACGAAACCTTTTGGGGCATCAAGATAGATGACCTTCCAGCCCAACTGCCTGAAGAAGGTGCCGTACTCCTTGATGGAGGGGTGTTCGATGTTGGTGAGGATTATCTCGGCTTTCTGGGGTTTCCACATCAGGTGGTTCAAGATTATTGCATTGGATTCGGTCCCGCCACTGGTAAAGAAAATGGTGGAAGCGGGAACATCCAAAAGGGCCGCACTCGTTTCCCTAAGCCCTTGCAGTAGTGCCTTGGCCTTAAGGCCTTCCTGGTGGAGTGCTGATGGATTTCCGATATATGAGGAGGCTACTGAGGCGTATTTCTGTATAGCCTGCTCTTTCATAGGAGTAGTAGCGGCGTTATCAAAATAGTGTATTTCTGTCATGGGTTGCATTGTCACCGAATTTGCCTATAAATTCAAGCCAATACAAGGATTTGCCAAGGATTCTATTCTCTTTGGGTTGTTATTTTCCATCTTGTCTTTCCCCTCCACAAACGGTATAAATGAAGGTATGAATACATTACGCGCGGTTACGCTTGCCCATGGCAAAGAGAGCACGATCCTACTTGCCGATGACCTTAAGGATCTTTCTTCCCATTTGGGCAACTACGGACGGTCGGTCCTGTGGGTTTTTGACACCAATACAGCGAAGCTCTTCAAACAGCTTCCGCCTGTGCATATTGTTCTGGAAAGTGGTGAGGTTTCAAAGAACTTTACCTCACTGGAAAGGATCCTCTCCTCTGCCATGGATGAAGGGCTTGCCCGTGACGGACGTATCATCGGCTTTGGGGGAGGGGTGGTCTGCGATATGGCTGCCTTTGCCGCTTCGATATATATGCGTGGCTGTCATCTTACCCTGGTACCCACCACACTTTTATGTATGGTCGATGCATCGGTAGGGGGAAAGGCTGCCATTGACTTCAGGGGACTGAAGAACATGGTCGGATCCTTTTATCCCGCTGACGAGATTCTCATCAGCTTCGACACGCTGCGTACACTCAGCGACAAGGAGTTCCTCAACGGCCTTGCCGAGGTGATAAAGCACGCCCTGCTCAGCCAGGACGAAGAGCTGTACAAGCTGTTGTTGACCAAGAAGAATGAGATTCTCTCACGAGAGAGCGAAAGCCTTAAGCGGCTTTTGGATCTCTCTCTGGCAGTGAAGATCTGGTATATTGAGCAGGATCCTACTGAATCTCTTGGCATCAGGCAGGTGCTCAACTTGGGGCATACTTTCGGGCATGCCTTGGAGTCCTCATCACACTTCAGCTTGGGCGGACACGGAGCCTGCGTAGCCTGGGGAACCGGAAGGGCCCTGGAGGCTGGCGCAACACTGGGCATCACCGACAAGGCGTATGCATCAGGGGCTGCCAAGCTCTTCAAATCCTATGGCTATGACATGGACTACCGTATAGGGCGCGGGGACTGGATAGACTTCAGGGAACATCTTCTCAAGGACAAAAAGAAAGAGGCCGGAAAGGTGCTCTTTGTCCTGATGGAAGGTCAGGGCAAGGCAACTCTCAAGCCTCTTGATATGCAGGTTGTGCAACACTTGGTGATCACAAAACCTATATTCTAGTCTATTCGACCATTTTCAACAGTTTCCCATAGATCTTGCCAACTTGTTTGGCAAGCTTTTCTTCTCCTGCATCCTCAAACCTGTCGCCAAGTTGCAATAGGGTATACAGCGAACTGTCCAGTGCATCAAAGCCGTCATGATTGAAGGTGAAGCGGAAATTTCCATCCCCACTCTCCTCAAACCCGACGAACCCAAGAAGCTTGCGCTCCTTCTTGTTCTTCGAGAGGGTCATGATCCAGCTAAGATTATCTAGCAGGGTTTGTCCGTCTGCAATTGTATAGATGCTCCTTGGTGGGTTGTCTATGATACCCTTCTTCAAATCAATCTTTCCAAACAGGTCCAATATTGAGAAGAACTTATCCCCGTAGTGGATATAGTATCCCTGATACAGAAGTGCTGCAGGGAAGTTCTTTGGTCGTTTGGGCGCTTTCTCATTGGTCTGATAAAGGTAGTCAAGATCTTCAAGGGGTATGATGGCGACTGTACGCTTGTTCTTCTTGCCCAAAGCAATTGTCGGGTAGGTACGTTTGTAGACTTGGACGACAGATTTGCCCTTTGCAATGCTTTCGATCTTTTCTTCTGATTGTTTTTGCTTGAGCATCTCTTTTTTCGAGAGCTTTTTCTCACCCTTTTGGGTAAGAGAGGTCAACTGCTTGTAGATATCAGCATTGATGTCATCAAGCCATGCCTTTTCAAGCGGGCTTACCGAGCGGGCATACATCCGACTGGTCTGCACGATTTCACCTGCGATGATGAACTGGGGCAGGGTCTTGAAGTAGGCACTGCCGGGATGGATGAATACCTGGTTTGCCGTAAGGCTCTTGTACATGTTGCGCTCTGCCTTGATGCAGATGTACTGCAACAGGCCGCTTGCTATGCAGCTGAGGTACTCGCGGATATTTCCGCCATAGGTGAGGGGGAAGCCTATCTCACCACAGATCTCTCCGAGCTGTTCATCGACATGCACAATTTCCTGCATACAATGGTAATCGAGGTAGAACTTTTTACAGAACCGCTCTTTTGCCTCTTTGGTGGTATTGGCAGTGTATTGTTTGAAGATGTTCAGGTAGGAGACAAAGTCCCCGTACTCAGAGTTGTTGAGCTTCTTGTGCGCTGAGCGCGAAAGGTCTTCTTCACCGGGGGTGAAGAGGAACGGATTCTTCGTTGAGAGGAAGGATACTGCGATAAGAACCTCTTCCAGGACATCGGGGTAGTGCACCAAAGCTTCGACCAGCACACGCGAGTGGCGGGGAAGCAGGGGGAACTTGCACATCAGAGACCCTACTGTGGTAAGATGGCGGCTCTCGTCAATGGCCCCGATAAACCTCAGGGTGTCCTCTGCACTTTTGACGGCACTGTTCTTAGGACGCGTAATGAAGGGGAAGTGCTCATAGTCATAGATTGCCAGGTCACTCATTCTAAGCACGACCTCACTCAAGTCAGTCCGGAGGATCTCCTCGGTGCCATAGAGCATCCTGTCCTTGAAGTCCTCTTCGCTGTAGAGGCGGTAGCAGATGCCAGGTGCTGTTCGTCCAGCTCGGCCCTTACGCTGGTCACAGCTGCTTCGGCTTATTGGAAGGGGGACCAGCGATGAGGTGAAGTCCTTCTGGTTGTAGAAGTTGATCTTGGCTATACCTGTATCGATGACAGCTGTAATGCCGTCGATGGTGACCGATGTCTCTGCAATGTTGGTTGCAACGACCACCTTTGTCTTGCCTTCGCCTGTATCGTCGAAGACAGACTCCTGCTCCTCCTTGCTCAGACGTCCGAACAGGGGGTAGATCTCAAGTATTTTGTCCGTGTCAGCCATATAGAGGGCATTTACACAGTTGGTGATGTCAAACTCGCCGCTCATGAAGACTAGGATATCACCCATCTTCTTGCGGGCCTGGTTCATGACTATCTTGGTAATGGTCTCGACCTGGTGTTCGAGGTTCTCCTGCTTGAGCGGGTTGTAGACCACATCGATTGGGTAGATCTTGGCATCGATGCTGATGACAGGAGCATTTCCGAAGAACTGGCTGAAAACCTTGGTGTTGATGGTGGCGCTGGAGATGATGACCTTGAATTCAGGTCGGTTCTTCATTACATCCTGCAACAGGCCTAGGATAAAGTCGATGTTAAGGGATCGTTCGTGAGCCTCATCGACGAGGATGACACTATAGTTATTCAACAGGGGGTCTGCCTTCAGCTCCATAAGCAGGATACCGTCGGTCATGACCTTGATCCTGGTGTTGAGAGTGGTCGTGTCGTCAAAACGCATCTTGTATCCGACATAGTCAGCGGTAGTTTTTACCTGCTTTCGGATGTAGTCCGACACACTGAGGGTGGCTATTCGCCTTGGTTGGGTGATTCCTACCATGAGCGAGCTGGTGAAGCCGGCCTCATGGAGGATTATGGGAAGCTGGGTTGTCTTTCCGCTTCCGGTAGGGCTTTCTACTATGATGACCTGATTTTCTTCAAGGGCATCGAGAATTTTCTGCCTGTGTTGGTACACAGGTAACATTTTCATATCTTTCAAATTAATTCCTTTTTAATTATGGAGATGGCTTCTTCGATGGTAATCATCTGGTGCATCTCTCTGGTTTGTAGGTTTTTAAGGGTTACCTTCCCTGAGCTTTGCTCATCGAGGCCACAGCTTAAGCCATAGGGTATGTTTTTTGCCTCAGCATATTTGAACTGGGCTCCCATCTTCTTGCCAAGCAGATAGACATCAGTGCGTATGCCCTCCTTTCGGAAGGCCCTTGCAAGCTTGTCATACCAGCTTCTCAAGCTCTCATCGAGGCAGAAGATGATGAGCTCTGCTGACCTGGCCCTCTTTATGAGGGGGCTGTCAAGCTCCTCCAAGGCGGCAAGCAGGCGGTCGAGCCCGATGGAGGATCCTACACCGGGAAGTTGCTCCTTGGTATACAAGGATGCCAGGTCATTGTAGCGGCCTCCACTGCATACAGAACCGAAGTGGGGCAGTTTGGTGAGGAAGGTCTCATAGACAATGCCGGTGTAGTAGTCCAGTCCTCTTGTAATGGAGGAATCTAAGGTGAAGTGCTCTGCTATGCCAGCATCGCTGAGATAACCATAGATGGTCTTCATCCGGTTTGTATGTTCTGCTTCTCCCCCTGCTAAGGTACTGAGCCTTTCCAAGGTAGTCAAGAAAGGTTCGCCTTCATCTTCGACTGTGATGTAGTTGAGTATCTTGTCTGCCTTTTCTTGTGTGCCGGTACACGCCTTTAGCTGAGTGAGGACATCTGCCTTGCCAATTTTCTTCAGCTTGTCGACGATCCTGAGGATCTCCACACTCTGTTTCTCAACATCAAGATAGGAGAGGAATGCATTGAATAACCCCCTATGGGCGATGCAGAACTTGAAATCAGTGACTCCCATAACCTCAAAGGAACTTTCCATCATGGAGAGGATCTCGTAGTCAGCCTCTGCGCTGTCGACCCCCACTATATCAAAGTCACACTGGGTAAACTCTCGAAAGCGTCCTTTCTGGGGTTTTTCGCCCCTCCAGACCTTATCGATGTGAAAGCGCTTGAAAGGGAAGGCCAACTCATTCTGATGCAAGGCCAGAAAACGTGCGAAAGGGACGGTAAGGTCGAACCTGAGGGCCACATCACGGTCGCCATTGTCCAGGAAGTGGAAGATCTGCTTGTCGGTCTCGCCTCCTCCCTTGCCTAGGAGAACCTCGGTATATTCGAGGACTGGAGTGTCTATGGGTACGAATCCATAGAGGGAGAAGTGCTCTTCCAACTTGTTGACGATTGCCTTTTTTGGAATCTCCATGGATGGAAGGAAATCACGGAAACCCTTCAGTACCTTGGGTTCTATGATGGTCCGTTTCTCTCTTTCAACTCTCATTGTCCTATACTCCTGTTGTGCTTTTGACGTGGATGGTGTACAAATAGTGTATAACGAATCGCTTGTGCTCTGCAATATGCGGTTCTTTGCCAATACCAATACATTGAGAGCAAGATGCTAATTAGATACAAACAAGATGAACATGGAAAGACAGTCCCAGTAGCAAACATCTACACGCAAAAGGAACATAAGATCAACTACGCACTCCTAGATAGGGATGCTGTGTGGACGATCAAGAAACTGCAGCAGTCAGGTGCGGAAGCATATCTGGTAGGGGGTGCTGTACGCGACCTTATGCTCGGTCAGGTTCCCAAGGACTTCGATATAGCCACCAGCGCTTCCCCGCGGCAGATCCAGAGGATTTTCTGGAATGCACGCATCATCGGAAAGCGCTTCAAACTGGTCCACCTTGTCTTCAGGGACAAGGTGCATGAAGTTTCTACCTTCCGTAGCGGCGAAGAGGCGATGGAAGGGAACAACAACGTGTTCGGCAGCATCGACCAGGATGCAAAAAGACGGGACTTCTCAGTAAATTCCTTCTACTATGACCCTTCCACCAACCAGTTGCTTGATTTCAACAACGCCATGGATGACTTCAGGAAGAAGAAGATCAGCTCCATCATAGCCTTGGACGAGTCCTTTCGCGAAGATCCTGTAAGGATGATTAGGGCGATAAAGTATTCTGTAACCACAGGCTTTACCTTGCGTCTGAATATCCGCATGGCCATCCGCAAGTATTCCAATGAACTTTCACGAACATCCACCAGCCGCCTTACCGAAGAGGTCAACAAGATACTCTCTTCCGGTCATAGCCGGGAGATCTTCAACGATCTGCAAAAATATAAGCTGCTGGTCTTTATGCTTCCCTGTTTCTCCATCTACAGCAAGTTCCCCCAAGTCCAGGATAGCCTCAGGGATTTGGACAAGCGCGTGATGCTTGCCAAGGAGAACAAGGCTCCGACTGTGATGCTAGCCGATATGATCAAGGCTCTTGTCGATCCCTTGATCGTCTTTGCTGATGACCAGTTGACCATTGATGAGCGCTTCAAGGAAACCTTCAGGCAGATCAAGGTGCTTATCAGCCCTATGACCCCATCAAACTACGAAGTTGAGCTTGCCAGTGAGAGATTGCTCAGTGAGCGAGGGTTTAAAACTCCCCGCAACTGCGTACGTGCCCAGCGACCTTCCAACAAACCGCCTCAGAGAAGAGGACCTTCCCGCCACAAGCGAAACGAAGGTACGGGTGAGGTTTCAGCTGCATCAAAGAAACGAAGAAGCAGGGGCCGATCTTCAAATCGTGGAGGCAAGAGCTCTACCGGACAAGAGCAGAAGGTCTCCACCAGTGCAGAGGCTCACGACCTCTAGGCCCACTCCTCGATCTCAATATTCACACTGGCAACAAAGATGCCACCATATTTCTCCAAGCTGTCTGCAATGTACTCCTGCAGTTCGCCCAGCGTTGTGGCGATATGGTGTTGCATCGGTACGCGCAGCTTGACTGTCAGGGCATAGCCTTCGCTCTTTATCTGTACTTGTACACGCTTTACCTTTATCTGGCTGTCGAACTCGTCAAGGCAGTGTGCGACCATCTGGGTTAGGGCGGCTTCACTGACTGTGACCTTGCCGTATTTGCTGAACTCGGGTCGGACTATGGTCTTTTCAAAGCTCATGTTTTTCTTATTGAAAGGGTAGCGGTGCTTATTCTTGAAGAATACACGCATGGTGTCATAGACGATCTGCGGATAGTTACGGGTAATTTCAATGGAAGGGACGGGGATTACGTGCTTTCCCTCTGTATAACGGATGCGCATTGCAATCTCTATCTCTTCCTTGGTTGCGATATCTTCAATTCTGTACAACTTTTCAGGTTGGGGAAGGTTGAGCCGGCTGGCTATCTTGTAGATCATCTTCTCGCTGGTGCCGATGATAAGTATCTTGTGGAACTTCTCCTTTTGGATAGCTTCGATCATCTGTCCCTTGTGCTCAATATCATCAAAGACTGCGGTACGCACCGCAGAAAGAACATTCATTTCCCGCTTTGCAGACTTTCCTGCCAGGATGCGGTCCCCACGAATAAGCAGCCCGTCATCTATAATGAGGCCAATGCCATATTTCTGAGCAACTAGTTTTGAGCGAAAACTTTTGCCTGTGCCGCTTTTGCCAACCAGTGCATAAACTTTGGTTCCTTTGAGTTTCCAGAAAGCATATCTAAATATCCGATTCATGGTTTCCATTATACGTATTTTCTAGTACAATAGAACAGCATTTTGTAAAAATTCACTCAAGAGTTTTAGATCATAGTTGTAAGGAGCGTTTTCTATGCAGAAAGTGCCTACGTTCAGCAAGGGTGGTGTACATCCTCGCGACCAAAAGGTATTTAGTTGTTCTCAGAAGATTGAACGACTGCCTTTACCCACTGAGTTGCTTGTCTCTTTGTCACAACACCTTGGTGCACCGGCGAAAGCCTTGAAAGCAAAAGGGGATACCGTCAAGCGGGGAGAGAAGATCGGAGAAGCTTCCGGTTTCATCAGCGCTGATGTGCACTCTCCGGTAAGTGGTACCATCAAGGATATCCGAAAAGTAACCCTGGCAAACAGCATCAATTGCGATGCTTTCGTTATTGTCCCTGACCAAGAGCAGGAGAGCGAGAGCACCGAAACCTTTGACTGGAAGACCCAGGACCGAACTGATCTTCTCAAACAGGTAAAGGATCTTGGCATTGTAGGCCTAGGCGGCGCGACCTTCCCTTCCCATGTGAAGTTTTCCATCCCTGCCGGCAAGAGTGTCAATGCATTTGTGGTCAATGGCGTAGAGTGCGAACCCTATCTCACCGCCGACTACCGCATCATGCTTGAGAAGGGCGATGAGGTGCTTAACGGAGCGATGATAGGGGCCAAGATCATCGGCGCCAAACAGATCATCATTGGTATTGAGATGAATAAGGTCGACTGTATCGAACATCTCTCCTCTATAGCCAAAGAGAAAAACTACCCCATAGAGATCATCGGTCTGAAGGTAAAATACCCACAAGGCGATGAGAAACAGCTTTTGAAAGCCACCATACACAAGGAGATCCCCTCAGGGAAGCTTCCTTTGGATATTGGGGCCGTAGTTGCAAACGTCGGCACCTGCAATGCTCTGTATGAGGCCATTGTCCTGCACAAGAGCCTGTATGAGAGGGTTATCAGCATAACCGGCGAGTGTATTGCCCAGCCTAAGAATGTGCTTGCTCCCATCGGGACCAAAATGAGTGACCTGCTCGCTTTCTGCGGTGGGTACTCCAGCGAGCCTAAAAAATTGGTAAGTGGCGGACCTATGATGGGCTTCTCCTTCTTTGATGAGAATACCCCCATGGTAAAGGGATCGAGCGGACTGCTTGCCCTTCCTGCCATAAAGAAAATGAAAAGTTCCCCCTGCATCAACTGCGGGCGTTGTGTGGCAGCCTGTCCCATCGGCCTGATGCCTTCGCATTTGTATCGGTATATCACCAATGGCGAGTATGAAGAAGCCATGCAACATAGCCTCATGGATTGCAAAGAGTGTGGTTGTTGTTCCTATGTCTGTCCAGCTCATCTTCCGCTGGTTCATGGGATGAAGACCGGAAAAAAGTTGGGGAGAAAGAAAAAATGAACAAACCCTCTTTAACTGTATCAGCCTCACCGCATATCCATGCGAAACAGCATACAGCATCTATCATGTGGAGTGTCTCGCTGGCACTTGTCCCCGCAACCCTATGGGGAGTCTATGCCTTTGGGCTCAGAAGCCTCTTGGTGCTTGGAGTCTCCATCGTCACCGCGGTCCTTTGCGAGTATTTGCTTGGAAGGATGAGCAAGGAGTCTACCCTTTGGGATGGTTCTGCATTTCTCACCGGTTTGCTGGTGGGGCTTAACATGAGTCCTACCGTACCTCTTTACATCCCGTTTATTGCCAGTGTATTTGCTGTATTTGTGGCAAAATGGATATTTGGAGGACTCGGGGCCAACTGGATAAACCCAGCTCTTGCCGGTCGTGTGTTTGTGTTCTTCTCATTCACCACACCGATGAGCAACTACAAGCTACCTAGGGCCCTCGCTTCCCTTGCCCCGGATTCTCTCAGCTCTGCAACGCCTCTCTCCTTCACCAAGACTGCCATTACTTCTGGTCAGCTTGGACTCGATTCCAATGCTCTGCTTGCTCAGGGTGGGTATCCTTCCACAAGTTTTGCCCAGAGCATCGCAGCTTTGACAGGCTTCTCTCCCTATTCGATCGACTCCTTCCTAGGGAATGTCGGCGGATGCATTGGAGAGGTGAGTGCCCTTCTGCTGCTCGTTGGTGGCATCTACATGCTGATCCGCAAGATCATAACCTGGCATGTGCCACTCACCTATCTTGGTAGTGTAGGTCTGCTTAGCTGGATCTTTGGTGGCCTTCCCTCCGAGCTGGGTCTTTTCTCTGGTTCGTTCTTCCCTGCAATCTTCTCAGGAGGTCTGATGCTCGGTGCCCTGTTTATGGCCACTGACTATGTGACCTCGCCGATAACACACAAGGGTCAGATAATCTTCGGCCTCGGCTGTGGGTTCTTTACGTTCCTGTTCAGATCTTTTGGAAGCATGCCTGAAGCGGTCTCGGTCTCCATCCTCCTGATGAATATCGTGACCCCGACCATTGACCGCTATATTGTCCCCCGTAAGTTTGGTGATACTCGAGAGTATCGCAAACAACTGAAGGAGGCAAAGGTATGAAAAAGAATCTGAAATATGCATTCATACTGTTTTCAATCTGTGCTGTCTGTGCTTTTGCCCTTGGTTGGGCCAACTCGGTCACAGCTCCGGTCATTGCCAAGCAGGAACTGGAAAACAAGATGATGGCCCTCGAGGCTGTCAGCAACGAATGGACCATTGGCGAACAGGTCGAGGCCGATGGTGTTCCTTTTGTCATGTATAACCTTCCCCTTACCCAAGAAGGTGATAAGCGTGGGTACATTGTAGGGCTGAAGGGCTCAGGCTACGGAGGGGAGCTTACCATGGTAGCTTCCTATACAACCAAAGGCGAGATGCTCTTTGCCAAGATGCTCACCAACAGCGAGACCCCTGGCTTGGGCAAGAAAAGTGAACAGGAAGGGTATATGGACAAGTACAAGGGAACTGGTTCTAGCAAGGCAGTCCCCACTACCAAGGACATGCTGCTCTCTTCAGATGCTGCGGCAGTCAGCGGCTCTTCTGTTACCTTCATGGCCATTGGTAAGGCCTTACAAGGCGGGAGTGCCTACGTGAAAACTCTGGGAGGACAAACGTGAAAAATAATCATATGAAGGAGTTGACCAAAGGCTTCTTTGAACAAAACCCTGTGTTTGTCATCGCTTTGGGGCTCTGTCCGGTTCTTGGAGTATCGAGTCAGGTATCCAACGCCATCGGTATGACAGCAGGAGTATTCTTCGTACTCTTGTTCAGCAATATCATCATTTCAATGCTGCGACATGTCATCCCCGGCAGTATCCATATCCCGGCCTACATTGTAGTCATCGCCTCCTTGGTAACCGTTACCGAGATGGTCATGCATGCATTCGTGCCAGATGTCTATAACGCCTTGGGTGTCTATCTCCCCCTGATCGTAGTAAACTGCATCATCTTGGGAAGGGCAGAGGCTTTTGCCAGCAAGAACTCAACCTTTGACAGTGCCCTCGATGCCATCGGCATGAGCATTGGCTTTGGATTGGCAATTACCCTGATAGCTCTCATCCGTGAACTGTTCGGGTCGGGTACCATCACACTGTTTCCCGCTGGTGGATTCAGTGGAGTCATCCGCATTCCCTGGTTCTATGACAATCCGGTGAGAGTCATGGCCCTTGCTCCAGGTGCTTTTCTGGTCATGGGATTTCTGAAGGCGTTCTTCGAATGGAAGAGCTCACGAAAGAAGGGTAAGTAAGATGAGCTATATTGCAATACTAATAACATTCATTTTTATCAATAACTTCATTCTCGTACAGTTTTTGGGTCTTTGTCCCTTTATCGGGGTATCCAAGAACAGTGAGAATGCCATCGGCATGGGAGCATCGGTTACCTTTGTCACCACCGTCGCTTCGGTCGTGACCTGGGCGATCTACTACTATCTTCTGGTTCCCTTCAACCTGCAGTACCTGCAGACGCTCTCCTTTATCCTAGTGATAGCATCTCTGGTACAGCTGTTGGAGATGGTGATTCAAAAGATCAGTCCTCCTCTGTATAAGGCTTTGGGAATCTTCCTGCCTCTTATCACCACCAACTGTGCAGTCTTGGGAATAGCGATCATCAACATAACCAGTGGGTATAATGTTATGGAAGCCTTTACCGCAGGACTTGCAGCGGGTCTTGGTTTCACCTTGGCCATTGTACTGATGAGTAATATCCGAGAGCGGCTGGATCTCCATCCTGTGCGCAGATCTTTCCAGGGGATGCCCATTGCCTTTATCTCTGCCGGCCTGATGGCTTTGGCCTTCATGGCATTCGACAAGGCACTCATCACGAACTTGCATCTGGTATAAGGAGGAAGCCATGAATATTCTATTTGCTGTTTTGGTTATAGCCGTCTTAGGCGCCCTGTTTGGTTTTGGCCTCTCCTTTGCAGAGAATAAGCTTGCGGTCAAGAAAGATCCGAGGCTCCTAGCACTCGAAGCCATCATGCCCGGTGCCAACTGTGGTGTCTGTGGCTTTGCAGGGTGTAATGCCTATGCGGCAGCTGTCGCACTCGGTGAAGCACCCATCGGCCTATGCTCTCCCGGAGGCTCCTCCTTGGATGCAAAGATGGCTGAGATCATGGGACAGAAGATTGAGGACACAGGCGATACCCGTCGCCAGGTTGCCCACGTCATGTGCAGGGGAAACATAGAATTTACCAACAAGGACTATGAATATGAAGGTCTGCTCGACTGTAATGCAGCAGCTCTTCTCTTTGCAGGGGATAATGCCTGTAAGGATGGGTGTCTCCATTTTGGTAGCTGTATTGCCGTCTGTCCGGTAGAAGCCATCTCCAAGGATGAGGAAGGCTACATCATCGTCGATGAAAAGGCTTGCATCAGCTGTGGAAAATGCGTTCAGATATGCCCTAATGGGGTTATGCAGATGATCTATGAGGATAGTGAATACGTCATAGAGTGCAATAGCCACGAACCTGGGGGGAAGATTCGCAAAAAGTGTTCGGTAGCCTGCATAGGCTGTATGATCTGTGAAAAGAAGTTTCCAGAGTCCGGTTGTAAGGTAGACAGGGCCCTTTCGTCATTTGACCAATCTGTGCCACACTCACAGATAGCAGAAGCCGCAGAGGCATGCCCTACAAAGTGTATCATTAAGCGGTAGCAATGAAAAAAGTACTGATAGGCGCGTATAGTCAGATTCCAGCAGGCACTCCCTCCCCCGTTTTAGAACGGGTGCTGGCTTCTGTCTTCAAACCCATGCTGACCTATCTTCATAGCAACAATAATGCTGTATTGCAGCTCTACCTGAGCAGCTTCATTATGGAGTGGTTGGAGAAAAGCCACCCAGAGGTAAATATGCTCATAGGAGACCTTGCCCGGATGGGTAGGGTGGAGTTGCTCACAGGATCGTACGACCAGAGTGTGCTCTCCCTTCTCTCACCTAAAGATCGCTCCAACCAGATAGAGCTTAACACTACTTGGATCAGGAAGCGATACGCTCAGAGAAGCAGGACGCTCTGGTGCTATGCCCAGTATTTCAATCCCATCTACATCAACACGCTCGCCTTGTGCTGTATCGATAGGGTGTTGATATCCAGTCATGACGCAATACGTAATGAGGACTATCTTCAGCAACCCTTCCAGATGCAGGAGTTGGGCAAGAGTGTGCAGATTGTTCCGACCGATAGCTCTGTTGGCTCTCTAGTCAGGCAGTTTGCCCTCTCAGAGATCAATTTCTCCCAGTTCATCAACAAGCTCAAGGCACTTATGCAGGGGTGCGCTTCCTCTTTCTGTGCAGCGATGGTCAATATTGACCAGCTCTGCCAGGGAGGCATCACAGAGGAACAGACTGAAGAGCTGTTCTGCCTGCTCTGTAGTTTTGAACCCTCATCCATTGAGGAGATCAACGATCCCAATGAGCCGTTGCAGAGGGGATACCTGCCTAGCGGTTGGTACGGGCATGACTGTCAGCTGGGCAACCTTGCTTTTTTTAACGACCTGTTTGTCAAAGACGAGTCACTGACCTATCTGTACGGAAGATTTACCTCCCTGTTGGATTCGGCACGCAACTACAAGAAAGACAAGGATATTCGCAAGCGTCTTGAACATCTTCTGCAGAAGATGTCCCAAGGTGGTCCGTATGTCTGTGATGCCAATGCTTCGATGTTGCGCTCTTCGGTGCGCAAGCTGGTCTGGCGTTACATCAATGAGGCAGACTCCGTGCTTTTTGCAGTCCCTGACTATACCTATCCTGTAAGTACGGACTACGACTTGGATGACTTGGACGAGTACCTTACCATCGGTAAGAATATCAGCAGCGTAGTCGATGCCAAGGGAGGCGCCCTCAGTGAGCTTACCTATCTTCCTTCCCTGTACAACTATGGGGACACCTTCGCTCCCTTAGAAGGCTTCGGTACAAGCCAGAGCCTGCACCCTCCTGTTCACGGAACCAAGCAGAGAATATTTACCGATGTCTTTTTCCCTTGTCCTGTACCTGTATATGAGTACGACAAGCGTGACGGCAATACCTGTCTGGATATGGGAAGGACTACCTATGACCTCACCGTCCTCGATAGGAGAAATACCGAGTATCTGGTCCAGGCAGTATGTGAGGAGAACTCCATTTTGGATAGTTCGCTCTCCATCAAGAAACGCTTCAAGTTCCGCCAGAATACCGTCCTGTTGGAGATTACCCTCACCAACAGGGGTGATGAGGATATCGATTGCATGTATGGCTGTGAGATGCCCCTGTCTGTCGGTTCCAAGAAACAGAATACTTCCTTCTCGGTCATGGAAGACCATAAGCTCATAGCCTATGAAGACTCTGAGGTTGTTGTTGAGAGCGTTAAGTCCTTCAAGATCTTTGACGAACCCAACAACACGATGGTAACGCTCGTT
>CAYXYD010000031.1:0-18639 GCA_964469205.1 uncultured Sphaerochaeta sp.
GCCAGCTGCTTAGTATTATGCATGTGAGGAAGCGGAAAAAGAAAGGCAATTTGCTTATTCTTGTTTTTCCGTATCCTGTCCTTCTGGCGGCCTTGTTGCAGGTGCATGTACAAGACATGGAAATAATGCTGGTTTCGTTTGCTCTTTCATTACTGATGGTATTTTTATATATTCAGAACACCCATGCCAACAGAGATTTTCTTACTTCGCTCTACAACCGCAGCATTGGTGAAGAGTATCTCAAGTATCTGTTTCAGCATAAGGCAAAGGGTAATAAAAAGCCCATAGCTGGCATGCTTATGGATATAGACTGCTTCAAACAAGCAAATGACCAGTACGGTCATGATTTGGGGGACAGGTGCTTGCGTTTATTTTCTCAATTGCTGACTGAAAGCTTCTCCCAAAATTGGCTTATTTGCCGGTATGGAGGGGATGAATTCCTACTCTTTAGTCAGATAGATTCATTCAAAGATTTGGATGATGTAATTCTGAAGTTCAATAAGAACTTGGAAGCATTCAATGCTTTAGACATGCTTCCTTTTTTGCTTGGAGTGAGTATAGGAAAAGGCGTTGACGAAGAGGTCGATGCAGGTGATTCAATGGCATTTCTGAAAATTCTTGATGAACGCATGTATCTTGTAAAAAAGTTTTACCATAAAAGTCTTAAAGAAGCAATGGTAAGCAAAGTGAATCCTTGACTCTCCCCAATTACTGCCATGTTGTGCTAAGAACATTGGTATTCCTTACTTTTTACAGGAATATTTCCGATTCCTTCTATATTTCTTTTGCTTATAATAGGGTTACACGTATAATGAGCTAGTGTTTTTTACCAATAGGAGGATTGTTTGCCTTTACTCTACTATATCCAGAACTCAGCCATCGGCATCATTATGATTACCATTATACTGTTTTATGTAATGGGGCAGGGTGGACGACGCCAGGCGCAGGACTCTCTATTCGTCTCCTTGTTATTTTCAACTTTGGCAATCATCATCCTTGAACTATCTGTTGACATCCTATCGGGGAGGACCTTTTATGGTTCACGAGCCTTGCTTACATTTGTTACTTTTTGGTTCTATGTGGTAAATCCCTTACCTGGAGTTTTGTATCTGCTCTATCTTGATCAGCTTCGCAGGCGTTGGGTTAGAGTTCCCAGAGGAATTGGTATCGTGGCTTTCACCCCCTTTGCCATAGGCTTCATCCTCATACTTATAAGCTTGTTTAACGGCATTATCTTTTCCATAGACGGGAACAATTTCTACCAGCGGGGACCATTGTTCTTTCTGGTGCTCATCGTCGATTATCTCTGCATGGTTTTTGGTTTTGTCTATCTAATCTTGTACAGGGATAGTTTCAAACAGAAGGACTTTTCACTTTTCTTGTTCTTTCCTCTTCCAGTATTGTTAGGTTCTTTTTTGCAAGCAAAATTTTATGGGATGGAGGTGACTGGAATCAGTTTGGCTATCACCTTGCTGATCGTCTATCTGCAGATGCAGAACTCCCAGGCAAATAAAGATTATCTCACCATGTTGTACAACCGCAGTCTCAGCGAACAGTTTTTACAATATCTCATAAGCCATCAGAGGAAAACCAAGACAATAGGTGGTATCCTGATGGATATCAATAACTTCAAAAAGGTCAATGATACCTATGGACATGATCTTGGAGATAAGACCTTACGACATTTCTCCAGGTTGCTTATCGATAGTTTCGGTGGCAGCTGGTTTATAGGTAGGTACGGGGGTGATGAGTTCATTCTTTTCAGAGAAGGCGCTACACAGCAAGATTTGGAGAAGGATCTTACATATTTTTATGAAATTCTTGAACGCTTCAATGCCAAGGAATCCCTTCCGTTCCCTCTCAGTATCAGTACAGGCTCAACTCTCTATGTGCCTTCTCAGAAAATGGATGGTCCTTCCTTCATCAAGGTCCTTGATATGTTGATGTATGAGGATAAACGCCTGTACCATGCCAAGCAAAAGCTGGGACAGTAACCTGTAACGATGCTCCAAGGTTGCATCAGCTCTTCTCTTTCTCCAATCCGAGGCTTGCACATATGCCTGTGCCCTCAGTACTCTCACAACAGATTTGACTCTCTGCTCACTCTTTTTCCCAATCTAGAATAAATAGTAAAAAAGTACTATATTGCAAAGTAGAAGCATGCATGCCTTTCTGGGATACCCTGAAGAAGGTTAGTTTCTATCCCTTTGGAGTAATACGTACTATGCATAAACACAATCTGCCGCTAATCATTGCCTTTCTCTTTTGCTTGTTGGG
Source organism: uncultured Sphaerochaeta sp. (assembly GCA_964469205.1). GTDB lineage: Bacteria > Spirochaetota > Spirochaetia > Sphaerochaetales > Sphaerochaetaceae > Sphaerochaeta. The sequence continues at coordinate 2,278 of CAYXYD010000031.1, forward strand.
ATTCCCACCACTCCATGCAAAAGAGCTCACCCTGGACGATGCTCTCGCTCTTGCCTACAGGAACAACCTCACCTTGCAGACGACCATGGTTGACCTTAAGGGTGCACAACGCAATGTCGATACCGTCTGGAATATCTTCCTTCCCAAGGTGAATGCCACCTTGTCACACAGTGGCAGTACCGGACCCTTCATAAGCTCCTCGGACCTAAACACCAGAACCAGCCTCGGCCTTTCTGTAAATCTAATGTTGAATCCTTCAATGAAGGAGCAGATGGAAGCGGCAAAGCTGGAGTATAGCGTTCAAAGCGTGACCCTCGCCCAAGGCCGCGCCACCCTCAAGCGCGATGTCACCAAATCCTTCTATTACCTGCTGATGGAAAAGGAGAACCTCCTTCTCCAACAGGCAAACCTGGACCTGGCAAAGAAACAGTACGAAGAGGTAAAGACCAAGTATGATAGCGCCTTTGCATCGGAGCTGGAACTTCTTTCAGCCCAACTCTCCTATGAAGCCCTCAAACCTTCCTATACCCAGACCAACAACTCCTATGAATCGGCTCAACTCTCCTTCAAGGTCCTCCTAGGCCTCGACCTTGATGAGGAGCTCCGAATAGAGGGAGAGGTCCCTTCCACTGGATTTGTCTTGGACCTGGAACAGCTCAAGGCCTTCCTCGGACAGAACTACTCTCTGGCTCTCTTGGATCTCAACCTGGCATCGCTTGAGAACAGCAAGATATTGCAGAGTAAAGCCGCCCTCATGCCAACTCTCAGCCTAGGCAGTTCCTATAACACTATATATAGTGACCCTAAATCCTTTGGTGCTTCTAAAAACTGGACTGATACCACGCAATACTCCATTTCAGTGTCTATCCCCCTCGATGGGTATATAGCAGGATCTCAGACCCAGGTCTCCCTGGCTAAGATGCAGGATGCTATCGACAAGCTGCTTCTTACCCGGTCCCAGACAAGGAAGCAGTTGGAGCAGGCCCTTATGGCTCGAGTCAACAACATCAAAGCCATTACTGAGCAATATGAGGTTGCCCAGTTCAACTTGTCTCTTACTGAAAAGGTCTTTGGCATGACGATGGCCCAGTACCAGAGTGGGTATAAGGGCTCCCTTGAGGTTGAGAAGATCCAAGGGGACCTCTTGAAGGCACAACAGAACATGCTTGGCCTGCAGTACCAATATGTTACTGCTCTGGTCGACCTTATGTACGATCTGAATATCGATACGAATACCCTTACGAAGGAGCTGTAATAGCCATGAGCGAAGAACATACAACAAACAAGAAAAAGGTCGGCCTGATCATCCTGCTACTGATCATAGTGGCTGCTGTGGTCATCATAATCCTCAATCCTTTTGCCAAACTGAAGGCATTGAATCCTTTATTGGGAGAAGAAGAGCCCAATGGGGGTGAAAAAGTGGCCATTGCAGTTACAGCTTCTCCTGTAATGCGTTCAACCTTGCAAAACTACATAGGCGGCAATGGCAATGTTGTCGATCCTAAGGCCCTGGATGTTTATCCAGAAGTTATGGGTAACCTTACCTATCTTGACGCCAAGGTTGGCGATATGGTGGAGAAGAACAAGGTGTTGGCTAAGATTGACCCCTCAAGGGCAGGGGTTGTCTATAAGGAGAGCGAGGTAAAGGCACCTGTATCAGGCACCATCCTCGCAGTGAATTTTGCCAAAGGTGCTTCTGTCACATCCCAAAGCCCTCTTTTCCGTATAGGCATGTTAGAGGCACTGGAAGTGGAGATGGACATAGCCGAGCGGTATGTGGGCAGCGTAAAGTTAGGCACCCTCGCTATTGCTACCTTCAAGGCATACCCAGGCCAAGAGTTTGTCGGTGAGGTCACACGCCTCAGTCCTGTGCTTAATCCCACAAGCAGGACCCTTGAGATTGGACTTAGCCTGGAAGATCCTGATCGCTTGATAAAGAGCGGCATGTTTCCCACCGTCACTATCCTTACAGAGAGACTCACCGATGTGCTTGTCGTCTCTCGGGTGAGTGTGCTCTATGAGGGCAACCAAGCCTATGTCTACGCTGTTGGCAAGAATAATCTTGCTGAAAAGCGGCTTATCAAGATTGGTCTGGTTGTGGACGACAAGGCAGAAGTGCTCTCTGGCCTAGAAGAAGGACAGCGGATCATCAGCGAAGGACAGACACTTCTCACTGATGGCACCAATGTCCGGATAGTAGAGTAGGGGCAGAGCATATGAGTGTAACAGATACCGTAGTACGTAGACCTACCACCATTATCGTCATCTATACCTTGTTGACGGTATTGGCCTTAGTGGTCTTTCCCAATCTTTCTGTAGAGCTGTTTCCCGAGATGGACCTGCCGATGGTTGTCATCTACTCTTCCTACACCGGGGCAAGTCCTGAGACGATGGAAGAGCGCGTGACCAAAAACCTTGAGTCTGCTGTCTCCAATGTGGGAGGCATCAAGGCTATAAACTCAACTTCCTCCGAGGGGTTCAGCATGGTAATGCTCCAGTTCAATTATGGCACTGACTTGGATAAGGCCAGTCAGTCCATAAATGACAACCTCAACCTCTATGCGGACTTCTTCCCTGATGAAGCGACGAGTCCTACCATCTTTAAGATTAATACCAACATGATGCCCATCATGAACATCGCTGTCATAGGCTCTGATGGTCAGGATGCTAACGAACTCAGGACCATTGCAAAAGAGAATATCCAGGCAAATCTTGAGCGCGTTGGGGGAGTCTCCTCCACCGTTATCAACGGTGGACAGGACACCTACATCCAGGTGGCAGTGGACCAGAACAGGCTGGAAGCTTACTCGGTCACCCTTAGCCAGGTGGCAAGGGCCTTAAGCCCGCAGAACTATCAGATCGGGTCAGGCTCCATTACCGAAGGTGGGGTATCCTACCTGTTGCGCACCGATGCCCAGTTTACCTCCTTAGAAGATATTGAAGATGTGCTTATAACCTCATTTCCCAAATACACTGCAACTGGTGCTGTAAGCTCCACTATTACCGTGAAACTTAAGGATATTGCAGACGTCACCTATGCCTATAAGGATGCTTCATCAAAGGTCTATATCAATGGCGAGAGTGGAGTCTATCTCTCTGTCTCCAAGGAGTCTGACGCCAATAGCGTGCAGGTTGCCAAGGATATCTACAAGGTCATAGAAGAACTGAACACCGAGCTCCCCAATGGGGTGAGCCTCTATGTCACCATCGACACCACAGAGATGATCGAATCGACCATCTCAACGGTGTATGAGTCGCTGGCGTATGGGGTGCTGTTGGTCATGGTGGTCCTGTTCATCTTCCTACGCAGCTTCAAATCGACGCTGATAATCGGTCTTGCCATCCCTGTTTCCTTACTGGTGACAATCCTGGTGATGTTCTTCATGGGGTATTCGCTTAACCTGATGACCCTATCCGGTTTGATACTGGGTCTTGGTATGACGGTAGACAGCTCCATCGTCGTACTTGAAAACATCTTCCGCTATCGCGAAAGAGGTTCCAAGCTACAGACAGCAGCTCTCTTAGGTACCAAGGAGATGATCGTAGCCATCTCAGCATCAACGTTGACAACTGTCTGTGTCTTTGTTCCCATTGTGCTCCTACGCAGTAACCTTGAGATGCTCGGTGAGATGCTTACTCCGATGGCAGCTACCATCATCATATCCTTGGTAGCATCTCTGGTAGTTTCCATTACCCTCATCCCAGTGCTTACCTCCTCTTATGTGAAGGTATATACCCGTAAGCAGAAGCCTCTGAAGATAAAACTCTTTCGCTTCATTGATGACAAGATGGATGCAGCATTTGAGTCTTTGGACAGGGGCTACAAGCGAGTGCTGGCAGTCCTTATCGATTACAAGTGGTTGTCACTCTTGCTGGTAGTGCTCATCATGGTCATTACTGTGCAGGCTTTTTCAGGCATGCATACGACCCTCTATCCCACGATGTCAGAGACTTCTGTCTCGTTGACCGTCACCCTTCCTGAAGGTTCTACCTTAGAATCGACTGAGGGGATTCTCAGGGACATTGAGAAGAAGGCAAAAATTGACATCCAGGGGTATAAGGATATTATTGTAACTGTAGGAGGCGGAGGTATTTTCGGCGGAGGTGCTGGAAACAGCGGGACCCTGCAAATCTCTCTTCCCGATGCTGATGACCAGATCGATGGCATGTTTGCAGTGCAGGAGAAGCTGCGCACCTACTTTGATGATTACCCTGCGGCCTCTTTCTCCTTTTCCACTATCTCCATGGGTTTGGGAAATGCAAACCCGGTTGATGTCATCGTCAAGAGTGACAACCTGGTTCTTGCCTCTTCCACTGCTGAAGCCATTAGGGCCCTGATTGCAGAAAACCTTCCAGGGGTAACCGAACCTAGGACTGACTTTAGTAAGGGCCTTCCCCAGCTTGAGATAGAGATCGACCGTGAAAGGGCATACTCCTATGGCCTGACCATGCAGGGCATTGCTTCTGAGATAAGCAACAGCTTCAATGGCATTACAGCAACCCAGCTGAAGACCAACGGCACCGATACCAACGTGATGGTCATGCTTTCCAAAGAGGACCGATCAAGTGAAATGGATATTGAAAGGATCTTTGTCCAGAATGCCTTTGGACAGAAGATATCCCTTGCCAACCTGGCAACGGTAAAGCGTTCGACTGGTCCTGTTTCCATCAACCGTGAAGACGAAATTAGGGCCGTACATGTGATAGGAGGCCTCGCCGATGGCTATGCTTCCTCTGCTGTGGAGAAGGATATTCAAGCCCTTATAGATGAGCAGCTGGTGCTTAGCGATGAGGTCTACATCGAGTTTGGAGGGGACTTTGCTGATATGACGGCGATGTACCGCCATGTGACCATTATCATGCTCTTGGCCATCGTTCTGGTCTTTGGGGTTATGGCAAGCTTGTTTGAGTCCTTCAAGAATCCTTTCATCATCCTTCTTTCCATCCCCTTGATGGCAGTCGGTGTTGTAGGCATCTATCTGATAACAGGGGAGACCTTCAGCCTTATCTCAGCGATCGGAGTTGTAGTGCTTGCCGGTATTGTAGTTAACAACGGCATCGTCCTGGTTGACTATATCAACCTTCTTCGTAAGCGTGGTATGGACCTGAGAAGTGCATGTCTCGAAGCTGGAGGCAACCGTCTCAAGCCCATCCTGATGACCAGCTTCACCACCATCTTCGGTATGATCCCGTTAGCCTTCTTCGGTGGAGTGGGAGCAGAACAGATCCAGCCATTGGGTCAGACTATCGTTGGAGGGATGGCCATAAGCACCCTTATGACAATCTTCTTCACTCCTGTCCTCTATGCTCTCTTCAATAGGGAGAAGCACAAGCGTGATGTGGAGAGTATCGAATCATTCGCAGAAGGAGAAAATGTATGAAAAGGGTAGAGATTATCGCAGCACAAGCTATCCAGGATGACCTTCTGGATGCTTTGGCTCACTATAAAGTGCCAATGAAATACACCATCATCCCTACAGTTCATGGAATGGGGTCCACAAACCCCAAGCTGGGTGACGATGTCTGGCCAGAGGAAAACTTCCTCCTGCTCATCTACTGTCAAGAAGAAGTACTTGATAGGATAGAACAGGCCATAACCCTTATTGAGAAGAAATATGACCATGAGGGTATTGGGTATTTTGTGCTGTAGGATGTATAAGATCAGCCTATAAAGAACAATGATCAAGGCATAAAAAATGCAGGAGGATTATTCCCCTGCATTTTTTACCTTGGCGTTACTCTAAGATTTCTTGTTGCCCCTCTTCTTGAAGTCCTCGTCGATCCCATCCTTCCAGTCGTCCTTTACAACCTTACTGCATCTCATCTTGCTCATGGTATTGTTCAGGACCTCGAAGTTTACACTTACCCCCACTGAGTCAGCATGGTAGGAAGCCGTCCTTGCTTTTCCGATGCCGATGGTAGCTGCTGCTGCAAAGGCATCGACATTGGCCCCCAGGTAGATGAACTCCCAGCCTTCGCTCTCCTTACAGAACTCAATGCGCTTGCGGACTCTGTCGAGAGAGTAGTCCTTGCTTGCGTTCTCTTCCCCGTCGGTGATGATGACAAACATAACTGAGGGATACGCTTCTTTTGGTGTGCCGATTAGGTTTTCCAAGAGCGAATCGATCGTTCTGCCCACAGCATCAAGCAGGGCTGTCGTCCCTGCTGGGGTGTACTCCTCTTTGGTAAGGGGATTCACGTCCTTGATGGGAAGCCTGTCATGGAGCATCGTGTAGTGATGGTCGAATAGGACCGTAGTGACCCTTGCCACTCCCTCTTCACTCTTTTGCTTTTTTAGAAGGGAGTTGAAGCCTCCGATAGTGTCCTTTTCAAGACCCATCATCGAACCACTCTTATCAAGGATGAATACCAGTTCAGTATCTTTGTTTTCCATATCGTTCTCCTATATGTGTAGTATAGGAAAAGACAGGAGGGAAGAGGTCTCTTGGGGGGCGACATTTCTAAGCCCCCAGAAGAGGCTGTTCATAGGAGAACAGCACTTCATTGATGGAATGGATATCATACTGCTTGTTCTCGATGAAATACTCGATGATGATATCAAAGACATAGCTATGGCTCAAAGAGAAACCAGCCCTTTCTAAAAGAGATCGGGTCTGTTTTGCATTGAGCTTGAGTGACAGTGCAAAGGCGATGACAGTCCTCTTGTTCGGCTGATATGAGTCATTGCTTCTAATCTTGGAAAAGTGCTTGCGGTCGATGTTTGCCCCTTTGTAGATCCCAACCTCATCGAAGCCCTTCTCTCTGATGAGCCTCATCAGGCTTTGGGAAAAAGATTCCTCAACCTCTGTGATGATACCATCCAAAGGTTCGGCAATGCAGGATCTACAGGGAGCCATGCTGTACAGTATATCAAGTTCAGGTTCTATCTCAGTGAGATTTCTTCTCACATATTCTGCCAACTTCTTTTTGCGTAGCTCTTCATCCTTGAAGAAGATCTCCTCAAAAAGAACCAAGTATACAGTAAGGTCATGCTCTTCAAGGAAGGAGAGGATAGTCGATACCGCTATCTTGTATGCTTTATCTTTTGGATAGCCATAGATGCCTGCAGAGATAAGGGGGAATGCGATGGATTGTAGCCCTTTCTTTTGTGCCAACAAAAGGGTATTCCTATAACAGGAAGCAAGCAGTTGCTCCTCATTTTCCTTGCCTCCTTCCCAGACGGGTCCCACCGTGTGGATGACATACTTGCTGGGTAGCTTGAAGGCAGGGGTAATGGCCACTTCTCCTATCTCAACTGGGGCGAGTTCGTCACAAGCTTTCTGCATGGAGGAGGCTCCTGCCCCGTTGAAGATGGCACCGCAGACCCCGCCTCCCTGCTGTAACTCCCTGTTAGCAGCATTAACGACAGCATCCACCTGCATCTGGGTAATATCCCCTTGGAACAGTAAAAATGGCATGGCATTTCTCCTTCTTTCGTATTCTACCATAGAAAAACGCAACAGAGGCTTTTGGTATGGATAATCAAGGGCTGGATTATCCTCCTAATTCTCGCTATGGTAGCCACAGAAAGAGGGTATCTCATTATGAATAAGTTTTTGCTCAGGTTGCTCCGGCTGTTTCTCGGTTTGTTTCTCTATGCAGTAGGAATCGTACTCACCATGCAAGCTAACATAGGCTATGCATCATGGGAGGTCTTTCATGCAGGGCTTTCCACGGTCTTTGGCCTCCAGATAGGTACCATCTCCATCCTAGTAGGATTGGCCCTCTGCCTTGTCTCCATACTGGCAGGAGAAAAACTCGGCCTAGGAACTTTTTGTAACATGATATTTATTGGATTATTCATGAACCTTCTCCTTGGCCTGGATGTATTCCCCACGCTTACCAATTTCTATTTTGGTGTGTTGCAGATGGTTGCTGGCTTGTTTGTCATTGCCACAGCCACTTTTTACTACATCTCGTCTGGGTTTGGGGCAGGTCCTAGGGACAGTCTCATGGTAATTCTTACCAGGAAGACCAAGCTTTCGGTCGGAACCTGCCGTAGCGGTCTTGAGATCGTTGTGGTCATAGTTGGGGCCTTGCTTGGAGGATCTTTTGGTATAGGGACCCTGCTGGCGGCTGTCATCATTGGCTTCTGCATACAGATAACCTTCAAGATGTTCCGTTTCGATCCCACAATGGTGGTACACGAGAACTTTATGGACACTTTCAGAAACCTTACCAAGATGAGGACGGCAGAACAGCCTCCCTTACTATAGGAAGGCTGCCCAGTTTAGAGATATTTACTCTTAATCTTTCGCTATTTCTTTATCTCGATCGTATTCTTGTTCTTTTCTTGTTTTCTACTTTTCTAACACTTCTTCTCGTTAGCTAATGCTATTCAGCCTCTCGGCCCAACTCTTCGATAAGAAGCACTAGCTCATCGAGCTTCTGGTGGTCCAGCAGGGGATTGAGCAGGGTAAACTTGAGGAATGTCTTTCCGGCATAGACGGTCTGCCCGATGACCACACCCTTGTGGTGTAGCAAGAGGCGACGAACCTTCTTGTTGACCTCATCACTGTTCTGCAGTCTGAACACCACCGAACTTATCTCAGGCTCGATAGCAACCTCAAAAGAGGGGTTGCCTTTAAGCTGTTCATACAAGTACGTAGCATTCTCAATACAGGTATCAATGATAGCACCATACTCATCTTTTCCACGGGTAAGGAAAGCCATCCAGACTTTAAGGGCATCAAAGCGCCTAGTTGTCTGCATCGATTTGCCTACGAGGTTGGTGTAGCCATCCTCTTCATCCTCTTCTCGGTTCAGGTAGTCAGCATGGAGGGAGAAAGCCTCCAGGCTTTTTCCATCCTTGACCAGGAAGGAGCCACAGCTGATGGGAAGCAGGAACATCTTATGGAAATCAACGGTGATGGAGTCACACGCTTCTATAGGTCCCAGGCGGTGAGCATACTGCTCGGAGAGCTGTACACCACTACCATAGGCAGCATCGGCATGAAGCCAGAGATTATGCTTCCTACATAAGGCGCTCACCTCTTTGACAGGATCGATGCTGCCATAGTCAGTGGTTCCCAAGGTAGCCACCACACAGAAGGGGAAGAGGCCCGCATCCTTGTCCAGAAGAATGAGATCCTCCAGGGCATGGCTATCCATCCTACAAAGTGAATCCACAGGAACTTTGCGTACTGCATCATAGCCAAGGCCTAAGAGGTGCGCGCTCTTCTCCATGGAGAAGTGCGACACTTCAGAAGTATAGAGGCGTAGCTTTGCAAAGGAAGGGGGCAGGCCCTTTTTCTTTACATCATGCTTGAGGACAGTAGTGCAGAACCAGTCCCTAGCCAGGGTAAGGGCACTGAGGTTTGACTGGCTTCCCCCTGAGGTGAAGATGCCGTCACTATCGGTGTCATACCCATAGAGCTCACATAGCTCTCTGGTTACCTGTAGCTCTATCTCCGTTGCGATGGGGGACTGGTCCCATGAGTCCATCGACTGGTTGAAGGTAGCAAGTATCAGTTCACTGCAAATGCTTTCCAGAAGGGCCGGGCTATGAAGGTGTGCCAGGTAGTCTGTGGAAGATGTCCTTAGGAAGTTGGGAAGGATAATCCTCTTGACCTCTTCAAGGACTTGGGAGAACCCAAGACCTTGAGAGGGAAGCAGGGTAGGGCGTTTGATGATCTGTTGGAGTTCTTGTGGGCTCGCCCCCGCATAGGCTTTATTGTCAGTGATAGAGGTAAGAATTGCCTCGACAGTATCGGTGATCATCTGCCTGTAGGCATCCTTATTCTTCTCTTCGTTGTTCAAGAAGAATACCGATTCATCCTTAGCTTTCATCAGCATCCACCTTACGTATAGCCTGCTCAAAGGTTGTTAGCATGATATCTATATCTTCATAGCTTACATTCAAGGCACACAGACAGCGCATCACCGAGCCATAGCGCCCACCCTTCTCCATGATGAGGCGATGCTCGAAGCACTCCTTCTGGATCTTTGCAGCGATGGTTCCACTGGGGGGAAGGGAGCCTAAAGAGTCCATTGTCCCATTGGGATCGACAAACTCAATGCCGATCATAAGGCCTTTGGAGCGGATATCCCCAATGATGGAGATTTCACCTTTCAAGGCGAGCAACGCATCTTCAATGACTTTGCCTTTGGCTGTGACTTCCAAAAGAAAATCCTTGTCACTGACACGGTTCATCACCACAGTACCTGCAGCCATGGCAAGCTGGTTACCACGGAACGTTCCGGCATGAGCCCCTGTTTCCCAGAGATCGAGATCCTTATGGTAGATGACCACGCTCATAGGTTGACTGCCTCCAATAGCCTTGGAGGCAAGGATGACATCAGGGGTAATGAGAGCATGTTCAAAGGCAAAGAATTTGCCTGAACGGCCGATACCACACTGGATCTCATCGACTATCATCGGGATGCCCAGTTCCTGGGTAACGCGTCTGACAGTCTGGAGGAACTTTGCAGGGGCTGGGATGACCCCGCCTTCACCCTGGATGGGTTCGAGGATGACTGCAGCGGGTTTTGTTATGCCGCTTTCAGGATCCTTTAGTGTCTTTTCAAAGTAAGCGCAGGCAGCATCGATGCCAGCCTCCCCACCTAGGCCAAAGGGACAGCGATAGGAATAGGGGTAGGGCATGAAGTGCACATCACTCATGAGGCCTGTGACGCGGTTTTTTGCATTGAGATTGCCGGTAAGGGCCAAAGCCCCATGGCCCATGCCATGGTAGCCGCCACCGAAGGCGATGACCGACGAGCGCCCTGTAGCGGTCTTACACAGCTTGATGGCTGCGTCTACTGCATCGGTTCCTGAAGGGCTGCAGAACTGTATTTTTCCATTTTCCTGCAACTCTTGGGGCAGAAGGGAGAATATGGTCTCTACAAACCTGTCTTTTGTGGGGGTGGTAAGGTCTAGTGTATGTAAGGGGGCCCCTGATTGGATAAGGTCGACCATTGCCTGGTTTACCTCTTCATCGTTGTGCCCAAGGGCCAGTGTCCCTGCTCCGCAGAGGAAGTCGAGGTAGGTGTTACCCTGTACATCCTCGATCCAGGAGCCTTTGGCCTTGTTTATTGCTATGGGGAATTTCCTAGGATAGCTTCTTGCATTCGATTCGGTCTTATTCTGACGGTCAAGGTAGGTCTTGTTCTTGTCTAGCTGCAGGTTGTCGTTCATTACCTTTTGCCCTTTCTAATCCATGTTGAATTTTGTACCAAAAATTGGAGTATTTGGCCCTTTTTGTATTAAGTTTTCCCGACAACCGAGGCTCTTGGGATGTGCTGTTGCGTATAAACGAACCGTCCATGCGCGAGAAAAGATATTACCAGTATACTGGGCCTTTGTACTAGCATATTGCCTCAAGAATCGAAATAAAAAGTGCTTGAGATGATTTTTTCTCTCATATGAGAAATAGTAGGGAGAAAGGGTAGACATGCTTTCAATTATAGTGTATTAGTTAACTAGTTCACTAATGTAATCAAGGAGGCATATATGGCCAAAGAGATAGAGAGCGGACAAACAGCCCTTAAAGAGGTTGTTTTGGGCAATGATGAAGTGATCCTGATGCAGGATATTGGATTCTCCTATGGGAAGAAGCCACTTTTCTCACATCTGAATCTAGCGATCAGACGAGGCAATATCTACGGCTTGTTGGGGAAGAACGGATCAGGGAAGACCACCTTGCTCAAGTTGCTCTGTGGCCAGCTGTTTCCCGATGAGGGATACACCTCAGCCTTGGGCTTTGACCCCATAGGGCGTAAGCCAGAGATGCTCAGTGAGATATTCTATCTTCCTGAAGAGTTTCCCCTTCCCAAGATGAAGGCAGAGCAGTACCTCAAGATGCGCTCGGTCTTCTATCCCAGGTTTGATCATGCGATGTTCGATCAGTTCTGCAAGGACTTTGACCTCGACATGCAACAGAATCTCAATGAGATGTCCTTGGGACAGAAGAAAAAGCTGTTGCTTGCCTTTGGCCTTGCTTCCAATACATCGCTGCTCATTCTTGATGAGCCTACCAACGGCTTGGACATCCCTTCAAAAAGACAGTTCAGACAGACCGTTGCCTCAGCTATGACCGAGGACAGGACCTTCATCATCTCCACCCACCAGGTGCGTGACATGGAGAACCTGATAGACCCTCTGATTATCCTGCATGACGGGGCCATCATATTCAACGAGGGTGTGGACTCCATCACTGACAAGTATGTGATGAGCCTGGTTACCACCGATCCTCAACAGGATGCATTGGTAGCCTACAAGGAGAAAGTCCTCGGTGGTTGGATTGTCCTTAAAGAGAGGGGCGAGCAAGAAGAGGAGACCCAAGGTCAGCCTTTGGATCTTGAGACGCTCTTCAATGTGGTGGTTGAGAACCCCACCCTTATGCAAGGAGGTACTAAATGAATCGATTTAGCCTGTTGATAAACCGTGAGATACAGACAAGCAAGCGTGATATAACAGTCTATGCTCTCACGATATTTTTGATATTGTTTGTGAGTGAGACCATTCGCTCCTTTATCACCCAATATTCCCAAATGGGTTTCGGTCCTGCCGGGTATGCCAGTCTGTTCCCTAATTTCCTGCTCCTTGGGGGTCTGATCATAACCAGCCTCTCTTTTGCAGACGACATGTTCAGCAAGAACGGACAGCAGGAGTGGCTGATGCTTCCTGCAACTTCCCTGGAGAAATTCCTTGCCAAGGGGGTGCTTTCAGCCTTTGCTTATCCGATAGCCCTCATAGTGGTGTTTTTTCTTGCTTCTGTAATAACAGAGCCCATACAGTTGCTCTTCTTTGGCAGCCCAATCACCTTGTTCAATCCGTTTACCCGGGAAGTTGCTGCGCAGTTGGCCTTGTATTGGGTCTGGCAATCGATATTCCTCTTGGGTGCCACCTATTTCCATAAGGGTCACTTCTTCAAGACCATCCTTTCGCTTGGGGTCATCGGCATTGCCCTTGCCATCCTAGGCCTGTTGTTTGTGAAGATCATCTTCTCCATCAAGTATGGTTCATCGCTCAGGACGTTCGATGTGTTGTTCTCATTTGACAGATTTCTAGTCGATCAGGCCTCTGGAGCCATAGGGGTATTCAGGGTGTTTGGTAAGATGCTCTTTTATGTTGCGCTTCCCATTTTCTGCTGGGTCACGGCGTACTTCAGGGTTGAGGAGGTCCAAGCTACAGATGCAGTTTAACAATCGTTCACCTATCTATTTGCAGATAGCTCAGTACATCCATGACCTTATCCTCAATGCAACGTGGGTTGAGGAAGAGAGAATTCCTTCTGTCCGCGACATGGCGATGCAGTTGGAGGTTAATCCCAATACGGTCATCAGGGCGTACTCGATGCTACAGGACGAAGGTATTCTAGAGAACCAACGAGGAATCGGATACTTTGCCGCCAAGGGTTCCAAGAAAGAGGTCCTCAAGAAAAGACGCGATCACTTCATAAAGAGTGAACTGCCCAACCTTTTCGATTCCATGAGGACCCTGGATATCAAACTCGAGGAGATAGAGACCTATTTCCTCCTATTCAAGAAGGAGCACAACTATAATGAAGTCCAATCATAAAAAGAGTAATCGCATGCTTGCCATAGGGGGGATTTTCCTAGTTGTCTATCTCTTGGCAAGTGTCATTTTCGGCTCGTTCATGCTTGAGCAGCATGTAGTACAAAATCAAAGGAATAGGAATGTCACCTATACAAACGTCACTGTACGGCACGGGGATTTCCCAGGAACGTTCTTCATGAATTAGATCAAGAAATTGGAATAGGGGCAGGCACTCGTTGCTAGAATGAACGTACAAAAGACAGAGTGTCTGCCCACCCCTTTATCTTTCTGGTATTCCAATCATAAGATCTTCATGGTGTTTTTTATTTATATCTTTTTCTACTTTTATACTTTTCGTTTATTTGTTATCGGCGTGTTTTCTCTTGAAGAAGATACGCCGGTTTTCTGCATTGAGAGCAACGCCATCTTTGACCCAAAATATACTTCAGCTTGGTATTCACTCCAGGAACTGTTCCAGTCGAGTCTAACCTGCAAAAGAAAAGTATCAATCAACCTGCAAAGAGTGATATCATAACGCAGACTAGGGATGACCTTGATTGGTTGTACCTTGCAATACAGACTATTCATTCTCAGCTATGTGTTGCTGAGGGCGAATAGAATCCCATCCAGTAACCATATACATGAGCATGAGAGGTACCATTGTCTGATCAAAAAGAAACCCCCATCGTACCACATCTGGAACTCAGGGCTGTCTCCAAGACATTTGTAGGGGCACGGAACAAGAGCATAAAAGCTGTTGATGCTTTTTCCCTCGTTGTGCAAAAAGGTGAAGCGATAACCATCATCGGCCCATCAGGATGTGGCAAAAGCACAACACTGAGGATGATCGGGGGCTTTATAGCCCCTGATAGCGGGGAGATCTTTCTTAATGGCGTTTCTTTGAAGCACAAGGGGCCGGAAGAGCGGACCATCCCCATGGTGTTTCAGAACTATGCCCTGTTTCCCCATATGAATGTGTTTGAAAATATAGCCTATGGCTTGAAGTCACGGAAAAGGCCTATGGACAGCATCCTCCATGATGTTGCCATGATGTGCCAGATGCTGAATTTGGTTGGTACTGAAGACCGCTTTCCCCACCAGCTCTCCGATGGGCAACAGCAGAGGGTCGCTTTGGCCAGGGCCCTGGTGCTCAAGCCTGAGTTGCTCTTGTTTGATGAGCCTCTCTCAAATCTGGATGCCAGGCTGAGGCTGCAGACAAGGCGGGAGATCAAGAAGATGCAGAAGCTCCTTGGCATCACCACCATCTATGTCACCCACGACCAAAGTGAGGCCCTGAGCATGCCCGATAGGGTAGTGGTGATGAACAGGGGAGCTATCATACAGGTAGGGACTCCACGTGAGGTGTACAACAACCCAAAGACACCTTTTGTAGCGGATTTTATCAGTAATGCTAATTTTTATGAGGGAGAAATCCTAGAATCCAATGAAACAGAGGCCCTCGTATCCTTCAACAATCTTGAGTATAGGATTGTACCAGATCAGTGTGATGGTCCCTATCAGAAGGGTGATGGAGTCTATGTGGTCATCCTGCCGCAAAGTGTGACGTTGAGCTCGTACCATCTTCCAGAAAATGCGTTTCAGGTAGCAGGGGAAGTACTCTCTCTCTCCTTCAACGGGTACTCGATCGAGTATGAAATATCCTTTGGTGAGACGGTAATTCGGGTAGTAGTCCCTTACAACCTTACGTTTGTCGACGAGTACCTGGTCAATGAAAAAGTGCTGTTGCGTTTTCATCCCTCCTCGTTTCATCTTTTCACTACAAAGGAGGACTAATGTATTTGCCTGTAGCTTCGTTCCTTTTTCTTTTACCTATGGTGATCACCCTTGCAACTGTACAGGGTGATGCATTGTCAGGTTTGTCCCTAATCGTCAGCATTCTGCTGTTCATCTCCCTATTACTGACAGGAATGGGACATTTACGACAGAAAAAAGGCAAAAATGGCGTATGTACCACTTCCCCTTTTTTACTTGGCTACACAGCGGTTGTTGTTTTTTCCACCTTTGTATCGAGTGTCATACCTTCTTTTTCCCCTTGGTCTATCTTTTACAACACCCTGACCCTCATCATCTATGGGTATGTGCTTTCCCTCTATTATCCCTCTTCAGCCAAAAAACTCTTGCTTCTTGCTGGCGCTTCTTTCGTTGCCTGTGTTGTCAGCCTGTTCTTTTTCCCCTTTTCGGTATTCTTCCTGCTCAATGCCAGCCTCCCACTAGGTGTGCTGTTGTTTGAAAAGCAGAAACAAAAGAAGGATGGTTCCTCTTCCCGCCACGCTCTGCAATCCATGCTTGCCCATGAGATACGCACCCCACTGACGATCATGCAGACAACGACCAGCCTGTTGTTGGAAGAGATTCCCGGCCCTCTGAATACCCGGCAAAAACAGTTTGTAAAGTCCAACTACGAATATACCCAAAGGCTCATCACCTTCAGTGAGAATATGCTCACCCTGCTAAAGTTCGAAAAGGAGTTTGATCTCAAGAACCATGAAAAACTGAATATCCGTCTTATCACCCAGGATATCGTCGCCTTTTTCGGCCCTCTGCTCCAAATCAAACAGCAAACCATTCGGTATTTCTTTCCTGCGTTGTTGAACAACCCTATAGGTGATGAGTCGCTTATCCGTCAGGTTTTCATCAATTTGATCCATAATGCGGTAAAGCATACCAAAGAAGGTGGGTACATTGTCATTTCGGTTACCCAGGATGATGATCAGATGGTAGTGAGCATCAGCGATAATGGTAGCGGTGTAGAGGGTGAGGGAAGAGAAACCTTGTTCCGAGAATTTTATCAAGAGAATATTGCATCGGAAGAGTTCCAGGACGGGTTTGGATTGGGTCTC
>CAYXYD010000032.1:0-18635 GCA_964469205.1 uncultured Sphaerochaeta sp.
TATCCTGAAATTACAATCTTTCACCCTTGGACTGAATTGTTGCAAAGAATTCTTTTGACATATGGGGTTCTGGGGCTTACCATTGGTCTATGCATTTTTTGTAGACACCGGGTATTTTACGGTGATCAAAGGAGGACTTATGAGCGTTGTCAGCACAGACTTGAGGAATGTTGCCATCATCGGCCACAATGAAACCGGGAAAACTACTTTATTGGAACAGATGTTGTTCTATGCCAAGGTGATTTCCCGGGCAGAAACTGTAGAAAGTGGAAGAACCACCAGTGACTTTACTGAAGAGGAGATTGCTAACAAGATCTCCATTCACGCTTCCCTCGTGTCCTTCAATTGGGAAGGAAAGACCCTTAACATTCTCGATACTCCGGGAACGGCAGCGTTTATCGGAGAGACCATCTGTGGATTTCGTTCTTGCGAATCAGCCTTGATGGTAGTGGACGGACGTGATGGTGCTCAGATAGAGACCATAAAGCTATGGCGTCACCTTGATGAAAGAAACAAACCACGAGCGGTGTTCATAAACAAGATGAACCGTGACCGTGCTGACTATACTACAGTATTGGCAGACCTCAACGATACTTTTAAGACAACCTTCGTTCCGGTAGTCATCCCCATGGGGGCCGGAAAAGAGTTCACAGGTGTCATCAACCTTATTGAAAATCAGGCATATGTGCTTGGTGATGACGGCAAGGAAAAGATTATTGATATTCCTGAGGACATGCATGAGTATGTTGAAGAATATCGCACTTCCCTCATTGAAAATGCAGCAGAGGGTGCTGACGACCTTATCGAGAGATACTTCGAGGTCGGAACCCTGGACAAGGATGAGATCAGGCGTGGCCTTCGCGAAGGTCTCGACCAAAACCGTGTGGTACCTGTTTTCTGCGGAGCTGGAGAGCTTGGCCTGGGTGTCACCAGCATGTTGAACTTCATCCGCTATAACTTCCCCAAACCTTTGGGTCAGAACGAGTGGGTATATGATAAGGAAGGAAACGTCACTCCCTACCCCATCACTGAAGATGGTCCGGTAAGTGCAGTAGTGTTCAAGACAACGCTTGACCAGTTCAGCGGCAAGCTCAGTTTCCTCAAGATAGTCACTGGTACCCTCAAGGGTGATACAGAGCTATACAATCCTTCATTGGGCAAGAAAGAGCGTGCTGGCAAGGTCTACCGGATGACCGGAAAGAAACTTACTGAGGTTGACTCCCTCGCTGCCGGTGATATCGGTATCATTGCAAAGAGCAACATCGCAGCAACCAACTCCACCCTTCTGGAGGATCACGATTTTAAGTTCAAGTTCAAGAAGGTTGGCTTCCCTCAGCCCATTTATGCTCTTGCCATCTCTGCTGACGACAAGAAGAGTGAAGTGAAGATGAACGAGTCCTTGCATAAGGTCAAGGAAGAGGACCTCACCTTCATGATCCACTTCAATGAAGAGACAAAGGAGAGTGTTGTCTCTGGAATGGGAGAGCTGCATATCAATATGATCCTTAACAAGATCAAGGAAAAGCAGAAGATTACCATCCAGACTAGGCTACCCCGCGTTGCCTATAGGGAGACCATCACCAAGAAAAGCGGTGTTGTCGAGTTTTCACACAAGAAACAGAGCGGAGGACACGGCCAGTATGCAAGGGTCCTCATTGAGATCGAGCCCATTAAGCGTGGCGAGCATTACAGCTTCACCAACGCCATCAAGGGTGGCTCGGTAAGCAAGGGCTATGTACCAGGTATCGAGAAGGGTCTGCATGAGCAGATGCTGGACGGATTTTTGGCGGGCTATCCTGTAGTTGATGTGGGCATCACCCTTGTCGATGGTAAGGAACACCCTGTAGACTCCAGTGAGATGGCTTTTAAGCTTGCTGCTAAGGGAGCGTTGAAACTTGCCATGGCTAAGGCAGCTGCAGTGCTGCTTGAACCGATTATGAAGCTCGGTGTATTCATTGACAACGAGTATCTAGGGGACATTCTCTCAGATCTCTCCGGCAAACGCGGAAGGGTTCTGGGACAAGAGGATATCGGACATCTGCAACTGGTAAAGGCTTTGGTTCCACAGTCAGAACTGTTGAACTATGCCATTGACCTCAAGTCAATGACCAGTGGTACGGGAAGCTTTGAAGTTGAGTTTGATCACTACGAGCCGCTACACGGCAAGCTTTCCGAAGAGGTCATTCAAGCCTACAAGGATTCCTTAGAGGATGAGGAGTAGGTGGAAGGGGACAATCAGAAACCGAATAGGTTTTATCTGATTGCTTGAGAGTGAGTTTGTACTGAATTTGGAAGGGAGTTTGCGGCGGCAAGCTCCCTTCCCTCTTGTAGTGGTATGTATGTTTTTTCCCCTAGCCATATGCGCTTTGTATGTTTTTTCTTAATAAAGATGATACTTTTCTGTTTTTTTCTCCCAACATGCTTATTCTGCACCGAGGACCTCCAAAAGAGCAACGCAAACTACATGATGGGCCCTACCCCTTTTACTTCCTGATAAAGGCACCAGCTACCAAGAAGCTACTCTCTAGCTATGGCAGGTCTAGAGTTTAGGCTGTTATTCAATAATTTCTTTTTTGCATCAATAGGAATGGCTGCAGGTATTTCTGCTTTTACTGAGAGGTTTCCCATCAGATATATCTTTGATTCTGTATTTGTCTTGTCTTTTCGGAAGCCTATAGGGGAAGTGTTGTAGTGTTCCTTGAAACGATGATAGAAATAACTCAGAGAGTCAAACCCACATTCCTGGCATATATCTATGACAAGCGTTTTGGTTGTCACCAAAAGCATAGCAGAATGTTCCAGCCTGATATCATTTACAAGTTGGGAAGGAGTTTTTCCCAAATGTTCTTTGCAAGCCCTTGAAACATGTTCGGGGCTTTCCCCGGACAGGCGGTACAGCGCTGGCAAACCCTTGGTGAAATGTTCCTTCGTAAGCATCTGCAAAGAGAGAAGCTTAAGCAACATAAGCTTTTACCGCTACACTCTGCAAGCATAGCTTTATTCTATGGGTTCAACGATATTCATAGGAGTACCTCTAGGTATTTTGACAAGATAGTATAACTTCTCATCTGCTGCGCATAACGAATGAGTTTGTTAATATCGCGGTCTTCTTCTCTAAGATAGTTTTTCAGCACAGCTAGGCAATCCTCTTGACCATATTTATTCCGATAGGTCAACAGATCGCATACAGTTTTCTCTTTGTCATAGATATTACATGAGCCCCCGTCAAATGCTTTTCTTTCAATGCCGAGCTGATGACGACTGTCAGAAAAATAGAATATACCGATGGATGGCCAATCTGGAAGAATTGATACTTTTGACTTGCTTGGAATTGCCACATCAATCTGATAAGGCCTAAAAGTGCTTATTCCATAATATACCGCTGCACTCATCAAACAAACGACGCCTTGTTTAACATATCCCTCTACATAGAGAAATTCGTTTTCATCCATCGTATAGTGTAGGTTTTCAAAGGTGTTCCCATTGATTCTTGTAATGATGCCCTCTTTGGCAAAACGATTAATCATATAGTAACTATACCCAAGATGGAGCATATCGCTTGTCCTGATAAATTTTCTCTCCGGAAATGGAAATTTTAGGGTTTTTGGTTTATTCATAATGGCACCTCCTTCAGTATCATTATTGACCAGAACGGGTATGATAACAATCATTATTTATAATATTTTCTGTCTTTCTATATTTAAACCGAATTATTTTAAATTTAACCATATTTGTTAAGTGTAGTGATTTTACTTACTACATAGGAAATGGTAGAACTGGTCTGCTGAATAACCTGCTATACGTGTCATAATTCCCAATATTTCTCATCACCCTAGCAGATCCTGCTTCTTTTCCAATAGTTTTCAAGCTTGTACACAAGGGCGAGACAGTAACTATCCCTTTGAAGCCTTTTACAGGAAAGGTTGTTGCTGTATAGACAAAGTCACCAGTAGGGTATATCTCGAAAGACCTCCAGGGCAGTGATTGATAGGTATACAATGACCAAGCTATAACGAAATTCTACTTTAAGAGATAAGAAAACCTCTACTTCAACAACATCGCCTCTGCCAATGAACTGTCAATCAGGAGATGGTTGGCATACCCCTTTTGTATTGCAAGGTTAACCAGTGGTGCCTTATGCTCCCCTGCTGCTGCTATGATGATCTTACATCCACGGTCAGCCTTCTGGCCCAACAGCTTGAGATTGATCGACTTGATAAGGGATGATGATTGACTGCTTCCTATAGGGGAAACAAGGGAAGGACTGTCAATTACATCACCTTCCTTATCCAGGAGATAGTAGTTCAAATCTCCTATGGCTCCACTTTGGAGTATCTCTTCCAGATGGGAAGACCCTAGTGATGCTGTGATCATCTGCGTATACAGCCCTTGTTTGGAAAAGGTTCCTATACCAAGCAATGCTGCATCAGCGAGCTGCATAGCACCAAACACCTCTGCTTCAGAGGTTGGGTTCGATTCTGAACACCGCCCTTCATTACGATACCTGTAGGATGAGATCAGAGAGGTGGCGGTTATGGAAAAGTCAGCTGGGGTCATGGTGAAGTTCAAGGGAAAGAGCTGCAGATTCCCTATGCTACCACGCTTCATGTGATCCAGAATGCGAGCAACGGTGTAGCCGTTGCTGACACCAAGGGAGAAGCGATCAGAGGCTCGTGCCCACTCTTCTATCCACAAGGAACCAAACCAGCCCAAGATCATCTCCTTGAGAAGCTGCATCTTTACCGGTCGTGTCTCCACTACCTGGACACACTCTCTCTTCAAACCTGTCAATTTGGCTATTTCTTGCTCCATTGTCTCATTGCGCACTGCATTTCGAATTCTCGCATCAAGCTCTCCTCTAAAATAGGCATCCCTGATGAGGTTTTCAATACTGTCGTCTATCTGCAAATGTGAGAATGCCTCAAGGCCAGAACCTGCAAACACCTCACTGATGAAAACCTTCTCAGAGGAGAGGCAACGCTCTAGTCTTATTTCTAATGCTTCCTTGGTTAGGGAAGAGAGTTCAAGAAACTGTGAGAACTCCAGCGAGTAAAACTCACAGATGGCATTGAGGTTCTCAATGTTGGATGAGTAGCTCTTCTCCCAACTCTGGTAGGTTCGAAGTGGCACTTGCAATGCATCTGCCACAGTTGTCTGTGAGAGTTTCTGAAAGAGGCGCAACTCACGTATGAGGGTGGTAACTCGGTCTAATAGACTAATCATAGGATTACGATAGCATGGGTTCCATATTAATGCAAGAACTTGCATATAAGATTTACTTGATATACATTATCTTGTGTGCTATTGTTGTTACATCGGAGTATGCAATAACTTACATACTCAAGGAGGAAAAGATGAAAAAACTTGCTTTATGTTTAACCATTCTTCTAGTTGCAACTACCTTGTTTGCCGCAGGCAGCAAAGAGACATCACCAGAAGGAGCGGTCACCCTGAACTGGTATTCCCACGCATCATCGCTAGGTAATACAGAGAAAGCCATTATCGAAAAGTTCAACGAGACAAACCCTAACATCACCGTTGATATAGTGGAACTTCCCGAAGCAACCAATGACAAGCTACAAGCCCTGCTCATTGCATTGCAAAGCGGAGACAGCTCCATCGACTTCTTCAATGCTGATGTCACCTGGACTGCAACCTTTGCCTCAGCACAGCTTATCGAACCCTTGGACACATGGTTCCCTGCTTCTGAACGAGAAGGGTTCCTTCCTGGTACCATTGCAGCAGCAACCTACAACGACACACTCTGGGGCATCCCATTCAGAACTGATGCCGGGGTCCTCTACTACAGGAAAGACCTGCTACAGAAGTATGGTAAGGAAGTGCCCAAGACTTACACTGACCTTTTTGCCACAGCACAAGAAATCAACGAGAAGGAAGGCGGAGGTCTCTATGCCCTGGTTGGATCACTGACAAACGGAGAAGGCCTTACCTGCAACGCAGTGGAGTGGTTCTACTCAAACGGAGGACAGGTCATTGGCAAGGATGGAACCATCCTTATCGACTCTTCCCAGAATCGTCAGATCCTACAGATGATGAGTGAAGCTTATGCGAACAATCTCATGCCAGAAGGAGTTCTCTCCTATGGCAGTGGTGATGCCCGCTCTTCCATGTTCCAGGGAAAGCAGGTCTTCATGCGTGCTTGGCCCAAGGCATACGCCATGGGACAAGACCCAGATAAGAGCAAAGTCATGGGTAAGCTCGGGGTTGCTCCCCTCCCACGTGGACCACAAGGCACCATGGGCAAGAGTACCCTTGGTGGCTGGCAGCTTTTCATGAATAAGAACTCGAAGAATAAGGACGCTTCCATCAAATTCATGAAATTCTATGCAAGCGAATATGCACAGAAACTGCATGCCCTCAACGATTCCTACATGCCTGCTAGAAAAGCATTGTATACTGACAAGGACATCCTGGAGAAATATCCGTACTACAGCGAATTCCCTCAGGTGTTGGAAACTGCAGTGCCCCGTCCACAGTCACCCTACTATGCTGAGATATCCTCGATCCTCTCTGCTGAAGTGCAGAATGCCATGAAAGGTAGCAAGAGTGCCGACCAGGCTCTCGCTGATGCCCAGAAGACAATGGAACAAGTAGGAAAGTAAAATCCACCCTAGTCTAAGGTCCTTCCTTCTTGCAAAAGAGGGAAGGACCTTTTCAAAGAGAACTACCCATGAAGACACTCACACGAAAACAGTTTGGCTACCTCTGCATGGTTCCTACCCTGTTGATATTCCTAGTATTTGCCATCTACCCTGTAATCAGGACCATTCTGTTGAGCTTATATCGCTTCAGACTGCAGACAGGACCGACTATGACATTCATCGGTCTGGACAACTATGCCCACATGTTAGGCGACAGCAGATTCTTCAACGCACTCTTCTTTACCCTGCTGTTTACCCTGCTTACAGTAGTGATAGAAGTAATCCTTGGCCTGATATTTGCCCAGCTGATGAACCTTCCTCTCAAAGGACGGGGAGCCCTTCGTGTCGTAGTCCTTATCCCTTGGGCAATCCCTACAATCGTAAGTGGCTTCATGTGGAAATTTATGGTGCACGATCAGTATGGGGTCTTCAACCAGATACTCACAACACTGGGAATCATAGACAGCTTCTTACCCTGGTTAAGCCGGGACAGCACAGCACGCCTGGTCCTCATCATGGCCGACATATGGAAGACTGCCCCCTATGTCTCTCTTTTGGTGTTGGCAGGACTGCAGACAATACCCAAAACACTCTACGAAGCGGCTGCGATCGATGGGGCAGGACCCATTCGTCGCTATTTCTCCCTTACCCTACCCTTGCTCAAACCAGTATTGGCAACAGCGGTCCTATTCCGCCTCATCTCATCCTTTAAGGTCTTTACCGTCATAGTGGCCCTGACCAATGGAGGACCCGGGTATGCGACAGAATCGCTTACCATGTACACCATGCGTACTTACTTTGACGCAGGCAACTACGGTTATGGATCGACGCTTGCAACCTTCACTCTGTTTGTCACCTGTATAATAGCCTTGCTGTTTACCGATGTCATCAGGGGAAAGATTGACGGTGGGAAAAGGAGCAACAAATGAACAAGGAAACAACCCTCCACAAAACACTATTCTACCTCTTTGCCATCTTCTTTATCCTAACCATAGGATTCCCCTTCTTTTGGCAGATACTCAACTCCTTCAAAATGGAGAAGGACATCTTCGCCCTTACCTGGTTTCCACACCAGTACACATCAGATAACTACTACAAGGCCTTTACGACAAGACCCTTGCTCAACTACCTGGGCAACAGCTTTGTCATCGCAACCTTTGCTACTGTATTCTCCTTGACACTAGGAAGCATGGCAGCCTATGCCATAGCAAGGACCCCCATCAAGGGAAAGACACCCTTTCTCATCCTTGTCATGTCCATCTCCCTGTTACCACCCATAGTCATCATCAGCCCCATATACAGCATCATCAGGGGGATGAGACTGCTCAACAGTTATATGGGTCTCATCATAGTGAATGTGCTCTTTACCCTAACAATAGTCATATGGTTTTTGACACCCTACCTCCATGCAGTTCCCAAGGAACTGGAAGAGGCGGCAGAAATTGACGGAGCATCTCCAGCCCAAGCCTTTTCCAGAATAGTCATACCTCTTCTTGGTCCTGGAGTCTTTACCGTAGGGATCCTCGCCTTTATCCAGATATGGAACGAGTACCTCTTTGCCTTGGTGCTTAACCCCATCAAGATAACGACCGTAACCGTTGGACTGAAGATGTATGAGTCCAGCCACTACATGCCTTGGGGCACCATCATGGCAGCAGCTGTGATAATAGTAGTCCCACTCATCACGTTGGTCCTCCTCTTACAGAAAAGTATCATAGGGGGCTTGATGGCAGGAGGTATCAAGGAATGAGTAAGAAAAGCTTGCCCTGCTCCTATGCCAACTACCAGGGTACAAGGTGGCACCGCCGCCTTGTATCAGGTGAGTTCATCCTCCAGTTCGACCAGTATCCTGAGCGTGAGGTCATCATCGACCACATTGCTGATCAGCTTCCTAGAAATGAAGCTTGGAAAAACAGAATCAGAACAATCTGCACAACAGACAATGCAACCTGGAACCAGCTCTCCCCCGGAGAGTTGGTGGAACAGCTCAGAAAAGAGAGGGCCCACTATTACCCAGAAGCTCAGTTTCATTGGCGTAGTTCGTCGTTTCCTTCCTTGATTGAACAAGAAATAATAAACCAAGTGAAAAAAGAATTTGAAGAAGGATCAAGAGAAGCTTTACAAAAAAAAGAGAGCAAAAACAATGTGATCAATGGGGAAGAAAACCAGAACCCTTCGGTCTTTGTCTTCCCAGATATCTACGATGCTTGTCCACTTGATAAACAGGTAGCCATCCTGGTTGCACAATTCAGGGAACATGCTACAGAAATGCAAAAGCTGAGAACCAATGAAGGCACATTTAGTTCCAGTAACAACAGTGTCACTGTATGCATACCAGAGACATACAAGGAACTGGGAAGGTCCATACACCATTATCCAGTGAACCTTATGCCCGATCCTACTGAACTAGGAACAGAGATGATGAAAAGTATGGGCAAAGATCGCGCCATCCTCTGCTCTGATGTCTGGTATGCATTGGCATTTTTGAAGAGGGGAATCCCTATCCACTCCTTTTTGGACAGACGGGAGTGGTTCACCTCAGTGGTGTTGCATGACAATATCCCTGACAACAGTCCCACAACTATTCCAGAGCAATC
The DNA here is from genome assembly GCA_964469205.1 of uncultured Sphaerochaeta sp. Classification (GTDB taxonomy): domain Bacteria; phylum Spirochaetota; class Spirochaetia; order Sphaerochaetales; family Sphaerochaetaceae; genus Sphaerochaeta. The sequence goes on from CAYXYD010000032.1 coordinate 9,260, forward strand.
ACGCTATGGTGAACTTCTACATACAGATGTGGAGAACAATAAGGCTTTGCGTGAGTACCGGATCCTTGATCACATTCCCTCCAATGGGGTTGAGGCTGACCTTGCAGAAAAGGTGGCTATACCCCAATGGGTAGAGCAGGCAACAAAAGAAAACCAGCTTACCCTGGAAACAGGGTTTTATGTGAAGGAAGAAGATGACACGTGGATACGAACAAATATCCCCAACAACAATACAGTGCATGTTGCCTCTGCCTTCTTTGACAAAGAACATGTGACGATGGAACCTGTCTTTTTTGCAGGAAAACACTCCCCTCTCTCACTTTCCTATCCTGATGGCGGCTTCTTTACCAGTTTCAACTATTACTTTACTGAGAACCTCAATAGTTGGTATGCAAACCAGGACAAGAGAACCATCCCTTGGGATGACTTCATGTTGGATTACCTGGCCTTTCCTCAAGGGGATGGGTTGTATGAATCAGTTCCTCTATACAACAAGCCTCTCTTGGGGTATGGCAAGGATGGGACGTTGTTTGCTTGTAAAGGGGAATGGGAGTCCATCACCCTTACCCTTGATGAGGACAAGACGTTCGTATTCAGCAATGAAAATTCTTCTAATAAACAAAGCAAACAGGGACAAGAAGCTACCAAGGGACTACAACTCAAAAGCACCAGCGAGATTCACTTCCCTACTGATACCAAGACAGTTGGAGAAGGTCGCTGGTGTCTGACATTCATTCATGATTATTTGTGGGATGCTTCAGAAGGACCTGTGCAAGTTCCTCCCTTTGGGGTGGTAGTAACCACAGATGAGAAAATCATGAAGATAGAGAAGATATCGTGGTCTGTAGAGTGGAAAGACCTTCCGATGGATAAGAATGAATTAGCTTGGTTGGCCGGTGGGTTTAACCTGCTGATAAAGGATCAAAAGAATCTGGTAGCAACAAAAGAAGAGACCCATGCCCAACTAGAGAGTGAGGGGTGGTTCACCCCCTCTTCTTTGATGACGCAGGAGACAGCTTTGGACGTTACAGGGGTACAGCCACGTTCGGTTATCGGATATGGTGGGGGTAAGATTATGGTGATGTCAGTATCAGGAAGAAACAGCAAGTCCCAGGGTATCACGTTTAGTGATGCCGCTTCCCTTGCCATTCACCTTACAGAGGAGATGAACAACTCTCCCTTGGAATTTCTTCTCAATCTTGATGGTGGGGCATCATCTGTACTGGGATGCAAGAAGGACGGAGAGGCTTCGTGTTTGCTCACCAAGCCCTCACCGTCCATAACAAACCCCGCAGGATGTCCGAGATGCGTGCCTTCGCTGCTGACAATCAAATTGAAGAGGTAAAATGAAAATCCAATTATTTATGTCTTTTTAACAAAACGAATCATGGAAAACATACTACAAAAACGTACAAATTGTGTGGAGGATATATGAAAGAGCTTTATGTAGTGATACCTACCTACTGGCAGGGAAAAATAACAAGAAAACCCCATCCTGATGATCTGGTGTTTGACCACCCGACCTTCCTTGATGGTGATGATACTCTGTCCCTTTCACTGGAAAGCCTTGCTAAGACCGATACACCTAAGGGTTTCAAGGTTCTGGTGTTGAGCGCTGCAGTACACCCTTCCTTGGAAGAAGAGGTCATACAAGCAGTAGACCGCATTATCGAGAACTATAAGGATAGGCTGAACATAGGCCATTTCCATGCCAAAAAACTAAAAGAAGTGCAACAGCGCCTTGATGTTTTGGGGTTCCCCAAAGACTTCCTTACCCTTGATGGCTATGCTTCTATCAGGAATTGCCAATTGGCAATACCTGCAATCTTGGGGGCTGAGGTTATTTCTGCCATTGATGACGATGAACTGGTAGAGAGCGATTACCCTTCCAAGGTATTGGAACATGTGCTCAAGCCTGGTATGGATGGCATTGCAGGTAGATACCGATATGAGGGTGGAAAAACACTTGTGCATGACCGTTTTGCCAATACAAAGAATCCTAGGTTGTTTCAGATGAAACAGGCTTATCAGAATGAGGTGTACAGGAAGATCGAGGAGTCGAAAGAACCTATAACCGATACGTCTATCGTATTGGGAGGGAACATGGTGTTTTCTAAAAAGTTGTTCATGCAAGTTTCTTTCGATCCTTTTGTTCGTCGAGGCGAAGATATTGATTACATGATCAACTCAATGATGGCCAACTTTCAATGGAAGTGTGACAAGACATTGATGATCGACCACTATCCTCCAGCTTGTAAGGAGACAAATAAGCTTCAAGAAGATATTATGAGGTTCCTGTATGAGAAAGCCAAAATAGAAAAAAGTGTAACCAAAGAAAGCGTCAAGGCTGTAAGGGCAGAAGATCTAGGCCCGTATCCAGGAAACTTCCTTAAGAAAAATCTCCAGGAAGAGGCTTTACAAGTCCTTAAGGACAGACCAAAGGAAATAGAGCAAGAGCCTTGGTTCCTCTCTGCCGAAGAGGTAGTCAAAAGAGGGATAGCTTTAGGAGAAAGGGTTGAAGAGTTCTTTGCATATGCAGAGCTTTGGCCAAAGGTGTTACAAGGGCTTTGCTCTGATGAAGAGACCAAGAAAGGTTTAGAGAGGATGTTCTGAGAGAATATGTCCCTACAGCTTCTCCACCCACACCTCATTGATGGGAAACTCCTGATCCAGGCCCTTCTGTTCAAAGCTGGTAGTCGGTCTCCATTCCTTCGGAGGGGCAAAGCCCTCGTAAGGGTTGGTAAGGGAAGGGACCTTTGCAAAGACTTCCAGCATCTGGTAGGCATACTCCTCCCAGTCGGTGACACAGTAGATGTAGCCACCCTTCTCGAGCTTGCTTGCTATGAGTGTTGCTAGGGGTTCTTGGATGAGTCTTCTCTTATGGTGTTTCTTCTTTGGCCAGGGATCGGGAAAGAAGATGTGAAAGCCTGCAACCGAAGAGTCGGCTATCATATGGGTAAGGACTTCCACTGCATCAAAGCGCATGATGCGTATGTTGGGCAAGTCATCCTTGCCGATGAGGCTCAACAGCTTGGCAAAACCTGAAAGGAAGACCTCAAGGCCCAGATAGTTGTATTCAGTGCGATCCTTTGCAATCCTGTGCGAAGAGGTGCCCATACCGAAGCCGATCTCGATGATCACCGGCTTGTCGTTACCGAAGATTTTCTTGAAATCAAGAATCTCTTTCTGGTACTCTATGACATGGGTCGGATAAAACTGGCGAATGGCCTCCACTTGGAAAGGCTTGAGACCTGCCGATCGCAATACAAAGCTCTTAATCGTCCTTGGGGTGCCAAATTCACGATCCTCCACCTTTGCTAGTGTTGGGATCTCATCAAATATGCTCTCCATCGTATCTCCTACAGCAGTCGCTGCAACTGTTCCATCAGGAACAGGGCCTTGTCACGCAAGGAGACTGCATCAATCTTAATATACATGAAATTCATCCGTCTGGGATCGAGGGTTACGCGTTTGTTGCTCAAGGCAATGAGGGCCATCACCTTCTCTACATTCAGCTTGGCGACCCTGCCAAACTCCAAGGTGACCACGCCTTTGCGGTCAGTGAGGTGCACTATGGAGAGCTTGCGGCAGAGAATCTTGATCTCAGCGATATAAAGCAGGTTCGCTACCTCTTCAGGAAGAGGACCGAACCGGTCTGCAAGCTCACTGTTGAGCTGTTGCAGCTGTTTTTCGTCAGCAATGGAGGATATCTTGCGGTAGATATCAAACTTGACCTGAGGTGCCTTGATGTAGGAGTCGGGAATGAAGCCAGTATAGTCGAGTTCGAGGAATACTTCCTTCTCCTCGTCTCTTTCGCCACCCTTCTGCAGGTCTGCGATCGCCTCATCGAGGATCCTGATGTACATGTCCAGCCCGACTGAAGCAAGCTGTCCGCTCTGCTCCCTACCTAAGAGGTTACCTGTCCCCCTGATCTCCATATCCTTCATGGCAACCTTGAAACCCGATCCCAGCTCGGTACTCTCGCTGATTATCTTCAGGCGCTTGAGTGCTATCTCACTGAGAGCGCTTCCCTGGGGGTAGAAGAGGTAGGCATAGGCCTGGCGGTCATTGCGTCCTACCCTTCCCCGTAACTGGTAGAGCTGGCTCAGACCATAGCGGTCTGCCCGGTCGATGATGATGGTATTCACATTGGGGATGTCGATGCCGTTCTCAATGATGGTAGTCGATACCAGGACCTGGATGCCCTGATGGACAAAGCGGCGCATGGTATCCTCAAGCTTTGCACTGTTCATCTGGCCATGGGCACTCTCTATGATGAGTTCGGGCAGGTTCTGCGAAAGCTGGTTCACCACATTCTCGAGGGTCTCGATCCTGTTGTGCAGGTAGAACACCTGCCCTCCACGGGCGACTTCCTCGCGGATGGCGCGGTAGATGACGTATTCATCGAACTCATCGATGGAGGTCTTGATAGGCATCCTGGCTATAGGAGGAGTGGTAAGAAGCGACATGTCACGGATCTTCAACAGCGACATGTACAGCGTCCTGGGAATGGGGGTGGCGCTTAGGGAAAGCGAGTCTATGCTCGTTCTCACCGTCTTGATGCGCTCCTTATCCTTTACTCCGAATCGTTGTTCCTCATCGACTACAAGCAATCCAAGGTCACGATAGAGGATATCCTTCTGCAAAATCCTATGGGTGCCGAAAAGTATGTCCACCTTGCCTTCGGCAGTGGCAAGCAGGGTCTTTTTCTGCTCTTTCTTGGGTACTATTCGCGAAAGGTGGGCACATCTGATGGGAAAGGAGCCCACTCGCTTGATGAAGTTGTCATAATGCTGTTCTGCAAGGATGGTCGTCGGGGCAAGGAATGCGACCTGCTTACCACCCATGACCGCCTTAAAGGCGGCACGGAAGGCTATCTCGGTCTTCCCGTAGCCGACGTCCCCACATACCAGACGGTCCATGACCATCGGCTTCTCCATATCTTCCTTGATATCCTCGATGCAGGTCAGCTGGTCAGCTGTCTCATCGAAAGGAAAGGAAGCCTCGAACTGCAGTTGCCAGTCAGTGTCCTTGGGGAAAGAGAACCCGATGCTGTTCTTACGTTTGGCATAAAGGGCGATGAGGTGTTTTGCCAGGTCCTCTGCACTCTTTCGGGCCTTCTTCTTCTTGTTCTCCCAACCCTGTCCACCGAGGGTGTCCTTTCGGGGGGTACCCTTTTCACTACCTATATAACGTTGGACAAGGTTAGCCTGCTCGATGGGGACATAGAGCATCTCCTTATCGGAATACTCAATCTTGATAAAGTCCCGCTCACGGTCAAAGCTGGAGACACGGTCGATCTTGACGAACTGGCCTACCCCGTAGCTCATATGGACGACATAGTCGCCCTCATTGAGGTCGACAAAGGAGTCCAACGGCGAGGATTGGGTATGTTGCAGTGTCTTGACCACCTGACGGCGGCGTCCGAAGATCTCATGTTCGCAGATTGCAATGACCTTCTCACTAGGGATTGAGAAGCCTCCCGAGATCTCCTGGGTCTCCCACTGGAGGGAGGGAAAATCACTGAGCATCTGTGTGAGGCGCTGTCTCTGCAGCAGATTTTCGGTAAAGATCGTTACCTGCCACCCATCCTTATGCAGGCTTATAAGCTCCTCCTTGAGGAGTACGAAGTTACCGAAATAGGAACGGGGCCCGCCAATGTCAAATGAGTAGACATCATCCTTTTGGCCTGAGATGTCCACCAGCGTCATAGCCTTTGCTACGCGCTTCTGAAAGTCGGGGAAATCAAAGAGCAGCTTATCCGGCTTAAGGGCATCACGGTCTTCCAGAAACGCCTCACGGTAGAGGGCCTTTGCCTCGAGGGTGAGGCTGTGGTAACTGGTAGCAAGCCTCTGGTCGCCTACAAAGCAGAAGAAATCATCCTTGGAAAAATACTCCTCTATCGAGGAAGTGAGCAGCTTGGCGCTGGAAGCGTCGACTAGGGAAAGGGAGAAGCTGACCACTTTTGCTGTGGTCTCCTGAGTGACAGGATTGAAGATGCTTATCTTGCCCACCTTGTCCCAGTCTGCATAGATGCGGTAGGGAAAGTCACTCTCATAAGGAAAGATATCCATGACCTCACCACGTACGGAAAACTCTCCAGGGGCCGAGGTAGCTACCGTGTTGATATAGCCCGCCCCTCCAAGCTCCTCTGCAAGCTTGATGGGGTCGAAAGGGGAATTGATCTTGATGTTCAGTTCAGCGTCCCCAAGGGCCTTGGGGGAGACAACCTGACTGACAAAGGGCCTCAAGTGCGTGACTATGATGCCATGAGAGCAATCCTTGATGGAGGAGAGACGCTTCAGCTGGGAGTATTCGATGTCATCGCCGGTAAAGGTGGAGTACAGCTTCCTTCCATGGCTGGGAAGGTAGATGGTCTTCACCTCTTCCTTACTCAGGGGAGTCTGCATGACACTCTTGGTGTCGACGCGTAAGCCGTTGTCCTTCAACAGGGCAAGGGCGCTCTCTTCTGTGGGGCAGATAACCCAGACACGCTTCTTTTCCCGTCTGCTGAGCAGACGCAAAAAGAGGGCCAGCGGGTAGCCTTCCAGTCCCTGTACAAAGAGAGAAGAGGCTCCTGTGACATACGCCTTGTAGGCAGGGCTGCTTTTGATATACGATTGAACAATCGTGGCGATTGGCATTTGCATAAGCGCCATTACCCTATCATGAGCAAGAAGGTTATGCAATAGAATGGAAAAACTACTTGAAAGAGAAAAACTCGATATACTCGCTAAGGCTGTAGAGGATGCAGGTCTCTATGCAAAAGAGCAGCAGAGAGAGATACGCCGCTCCTACAAAAAGGACGGTTCGGTCATCACTGAAACAGACTTGGCCATCTCCAAGAAAATCCTATCTGTGGTCAGCTCCCTCTTTCCCGAGGCGAACGTCATCAGCGAGGAGACCCCCACGGCCTTTGAAAGGGATGCACCCTATACCTTTGTCCTGGACCCCATAGACGGCACTGATGTCTACTCCCAAGGCCTTCCCTCCTGGGCTGTTGCCCTGGGTATCCTGGACAAGGACCGCAAGCCTGTCGGGGCATATATCTCAGCGCCCCGGTGGGGCATAGGAGAGGATAGTCTGTTTGTCCGTCTTGACCCGGGTTCTGGACTCCTTATCAATGGGGAGCCTTGGGCCCTTACAGGGGACAAGGACCGACCCAGGCAGATAACCATGGGCTCAAGCGGACAGCGTCTGATGGACTTCTCCAACTTTCATGGCAAGATAAGGATCTTTGGCAGCAGCATCCTGCATATGCTTGCACCTGTCATCTACTCACATATCCAAGGGTGTGTGAACCAGAGCTGTTTCGTCTGGGACATAACGGCAAGCCATGCAGTGTTGCTCGCTTGTGGAATGGACATCCAGTATGTCGATGGGTCAGCCTTTGTCTATGACGACCGGTTTGTCCTTGAGAGGAAACCCTTTTCCCCCTCGTTCTATGCCGGCAATGAGGCGTGTCGTGCAGAGATGGCGAACATCCTACCCGCTAAATAGAGGGAGTTGGGATCTTGCCCTTCTCGTACCAGTCACGGGCCAAGTAGATGAACGGGGTATCGAAGACAGCAACTATCCACTTCAGGACAAAGGTACTGATGAGTATCTGCACGAGTACTGAAGTGGGGTATACCCCCCAGAAAGCTATGAAGGTAAAGACCAGCGTATCGATGAGCTGGCTGACGAATGTGCTGAGGTTGTTTCTGAGCCAGAGGTATCCCCTACCCGGCTTCTTCTCTTTCCAGAAGGCAAATGCCCATATGTCGTGGGTGTTGCTCAATAGGTAAGCTACCAGAGACCCAATGGCGATGCGGGGCATAAGACCGAATATGGTCTTGAACGCCGGATGTGCTATATCAGATGATGAGGGTTCGAACAGGAGGGCTACCTGCATGAGGACCGTCATGGAAAGCAGAGCGAAAAAGCCAAACTTGACAGCCTTGGCAGACTCCTTCTTACCATAGATCTCACTGAGGATATCGGTGACCAGGAAGCTGGTCGCATAGACAATGTTGCCAAGCGTTGCCTCAATGCCGAATATCACCACATTCTTGGTGACCTGTATATTGGCAAGTATGATGCTGATGGGAATCCATATGTAGAGGCCCAGCTTTCCCCAAAACCTATAGGCAAGCATGATCGCAGCAAAATCCAATATCAGGAGCAAAAACCATAAGAGTTCATTCATCGTCGCCCATCCTCAGCTGTAGTCACACCTGAAGTACAATAAGAGTGTACCTATCAAGTGCATAGTGATCTATGACCTCTTGGAGAAGGGAAAGACGCACAGTAGCCACAATCTCCAAATCTGCGGTTGCAAGCGCGCCCCTGAAGGAGGGGTCAAAGCCCCTACCCTCCAGTTCAAACTTTCCCACCTCATCGAAGACAGCAAGCTTTGCAAGAGAAAGATGGTCGATAATCTCCTGGTTTGCCCAGGCAAAGACAGCATCATCGACAAAGAACCTTCCCTGTTTGCGTCCAGAGGGGATGGCTTGCTCATCGAGGGCTAAGCGCTCCTCCCCTGAAAAGAGGTCTTTCAGTCTATAGCAGGTTTTTTCTGCCTTGGCAAGAGAAACGAAGCCACAAAGGTGGTTGCTAGGATAGTTTTTTTCCTCGAGGAATGTGAGCAGGGCCGTGGTCTTTCCACTGTCATACCCCCCTGTGATGAGGGTGATCGTCTTATTTTGCACCAAGGAAACCCTGCAGCACATCAAAGGCCTTCATGGAATCCTCCCGCTTGATGACAAAGGTAAGCTCATTCATGGTGGAGACAATCTCTATGACGTTGATCTGCTCCCAGGCAAGACGACGCACTGCCTCATAGACCACCCCGGGTGTCTGCAAAAAATCGCCGGTAAAGACCAGGGAAAGTGCGACCAGGTCCTCCATCTCATGCAGAACCTCCTCATCCTTGGCAAGATCATTCACCAGGTCCCTATACTTCTCACTGACAGCAAGGGAGACCTCATGACTACCTATGGTGATGTTCAGGAAATCACCCTTTTCGGTAGAGACCTGCCCATAGAGAGAGCCTAGCTTGCTGATAAAACTGTCTCGGCGGACCAAATTCAAGTCGAAGATGTTGGTCTTCATCACAATGCCGTACTCGACACTGCTGTGCTCTTCCTTCATGGTACGGGCCTTCAGCTCATCCCCATACCGTCTCAAGGCCATGACGATGGCCGAGCTCTTTACGTCCTTGCCATAGGCTTTCTCCACATCAGAGTGGATAGCCTGGGCGTAGTTGCTGAAGGATAGGATGCCGTTGATAAGCATCTCATGTATGAAAGGGGACTTGTCCACGATTCGTTTGACGCAACTGCTAACCGACTCTGCCATTGTGTGCTCCTTGTATAGTGTTATTATAATCACAAGT
>CAYXYD010000033.1:0-18327 GCA_964469205.1 uncultured Sphaerochaeta sp.
TTGCCAATCCCTTGACTTCCCCTTTGCAATAGCCCATCGTATAGGTATGAAATTGACCTATATACACCACAGTTGTTTTCTCTTGGAGACAGAATCTGTTTCTCTCTTGTTCGATTATACTGAAGGGGAGTTACCTCCTTTTGATGTGAACAAGAGCCTATACATCTTTTCTACCCATAGGCATGCTGATCATTTTTCTGAAAAGATATTCTCCCTTGGCCAGGGGGTGGAGAAGGTCCATTACCTCCTCTCCTTTGATATCCCCAAAGAGCGTATACCCCAAACATTGGGAAAAGATACTCACTTCTTGGAGGTCAATTCCAGGTATCTGGTGGGAGATGTAAAGATTCTTACCTTCAAGTCGACTGACGAGGGCATCGCCCTTGTCATCGAGGTGGAAGGGAAAAGTATCTACTATGCTGGGGATCTGAACCACTGGCATTGGGAGGGGGAACCAGAGTGGTGGAATCTTCAGATGGCCAAGGATTATCTGGCCGAAGTGGAAAAGCTGCCAAAGAAGCTTGACCTTGCCTTTGTCCCTGTAGACCCCCGCCTAGGCAAATCCTTTAGCCTGGGTAGCGTTGAGTTGCTTGCTCACGCTGATGTTTCTCTGCTTGTACCTATGCACTTCTGGTCTGATTTCTCTGTGTGCGAGAAGCTGCAGGAGACAACAAGCACAAAGATCTTACAGATTGCACACAAAAACCAAACATGGAGGCTTTCATGAAATTTCATTTTTCACACAATAACTTCAACGTAACCAACCTGGATGAATCCCTTGCCTTTTACAAGGAAGCCCTCGATCTTGACGAAGTTCGTCGTAAGAATGCTTCTGATGGCTCCTTCACCCTAGTTTTCCTTGGTGATGGAACTTCCAAGCACCGCCTTGAACTTACTTGGCTGAAGAACTGGGAGAAGGGTGTCTACAACCTTGGGGACAACGAGTTCCACCTCGCCTTTGAGACCGATGATCTGGAAGGGGCAAGGGCAAAACATCGTGCGATGGATTGCATCTGCTACGAAAACAAATCGATGGGAATCTATTTCATAGCCGATCCTGACGGGTATTGGATAGAGATCGTCCCTGAGAAGAAATGATCTGTTTTTTCTCTGTCACATTTCTGACAAATGTCTGGAACGTTGAATAGTTTCACCTTTAGGTATAGAGTTGGAGCCATCACATACAATTCATAGGAAGGGCGGTGGGATGGCTATCAAAGGTACGTTATTAGGCGTGTCGTTTTTTCACGATTTACGAAAAGAATTTTCAGGATATAATGGAACAAAGTTTTCCAAGGACCTCCTAGCAGGTCTAACCGTAACAGCTGTGGCCTTGCCTCTGGCTTTAGCCTTTGGCGTAAGCTCTGGCTTGGATGCCGCCAGCGGGCTCATCACAGCCATCATGGCAGGGTTGGTCATCGGATCGCTGTCAGGTGCATCCTTTCAGATCTCCGGCCCTACAGGGGCGATGGCGGCAATTCTGGCAGGGCTTGCCGGCTCTCATGGACCTGAGGGGGTCTTTCTTGCCGGTATGCTCAGCGGCATCATCCTGATCATTGCAGCTGCCTTGAAGGTCGGGGCAATGGTCAGCTATATCCCTTCTCCTGTGGTGACAGGCTTTACCAGTGGTATTGCCGTCATCATTGCCTTGGGCCAGATAGATAACTTCTTCGGCACCTCCTCTCACGGCGAGACTGCACTTACCAAGCTTTTTTCCTACAGTGAACTTGGATTTTCCCCTAACCTCTCTGCCCTTATGTACGGGATGTTGGTTGTGTTGCTTATGGTATTCTGGCCAAAGAAGTGGAACGCAAAGGTTCCAGCCTCTCTGATAGGCATCATAGTGGCTCTGGTTCTGCAGATGTTCCTCAACCTTGAGGTTGGGGAAGTGGGTGCAATTCCCCGTACCCTGCTCGGTGAACATCGTCTGAAGTTTTCTTTCATAACCTTGGGAAATATCAAGATGTTTCTCTCCCCTGCCATCAGCATAGCCGCCTTGGGGATGGTTGAGAGTTTGCTGTGCGGTTCCTCTGCTGGCAAGATGAAAGGCGACGAAAAGCTTAATGCTACCCAGGAGCTCTATGCACAAGGGGCATAGGCAATACCATCATTCCCTTTTTCGGGGGAATTCCTGCAACCGCTGCAATTGCCCGCACCAGCGTAGCTATCAAGAGTGGCTTGCAGACCCGTCTGACAGGAATCATCCATGCCATAGGGTTGCTTGCTTCCATGTTCCTGCTGGGCTCATATATGAGCCGCATACCCCTAGCTGCCCTAGGGGGCGTCTTGATGGTCACCGCCTGGAGGATGAATGAGTGGAAAGCCATCAAGTAGATCTTCAGAAAGCGGATAAAGACATCCATGGCCCAGTACCTCATAACCCTGGTGGCTACAGTGGTCTTCGACCTCACCATAGCTATCCTCATAGGTATTGTATTCTCCATGGTCATGTTTGTGGTTCGCAGCAACAAGATCGCCATTGAGATTGATGATGTCACCAAGGATTTGGTCGACACGACACGTAAGACAAAGGTGGTCTATGTCGATGGTTCGCTCTTCTTCGGTTCGCAGGAACTGCTGACCAAAGAGGTCGAGATCATGCTGTCCCATCAGGTACAGAGGATCATCTTCTCCGTCAGAGGGGTACCCAACATCGACCACAGTTCGGTTAATGAGTTTGTCGAGATAGTGAAGATGTGCAGGGAGGACAAGGTTGATGTTCTTTTCTGTGGTGTACAGCTTGCTGTCATGCATATGCTTGAACGGTTGGACTTTGTCGAGTATCTGGGTCAGAACAACTTCTACACCAGTGCTGTCATCGCTTTGGAGTCGCTTAGCTGAACCTGCTGGTAAAGATCTTCTGATAATCCTTGGGACTTGTATCCATGACCTTGTGAAACTGCCGTGAAAAGTAGTTCGGGTCAGCAAAGCCTGAGGCTTCCGCCACTTCAGAGATGGATAGGCCCCTTTTTTGTATCAGGGCACAGGCGTAGGCAATACGCTTGTGGAGGTGGAACTCAATGGGGGAGAGCCCTGTGGCGAGCTTGAAATAGCGGTTAAGGGTACTTGTGCTCATATTTGCTATCCCTGTAAGATCCCCGGTGGTAAGGCTTTTGTTCTTGTTTTTGTCCATGAAGGCCATCACGCTCCATAGGCGGTGGGCCATCTGGTTGTTCTCCCGGGGTGTCTCATCATAGAAGCGAGAAAGCAGGATAATGAGGTTGAGCAGATAGGAGTAGGCAAGGGTCTTCGCCCCCGTTCCGAAGCTTTGGTCATCGGCCTCCTTCTCCATATCTTCCAAGATAGGGATAACTTCCGAAAGCTGGGTGGGATTGAGCAAAAGCGTGGGGATGGTTTCAGCAGTCTTGAACAGTGAGTTGAAGCCAGGAAGCTCTGAAAGGTCAAGAAAGTTCTTGGCAAGCATGCTTTTTCCTATAAGGATGTTGTACAGGGCAAGGTCTTTTACATCCTTGTATCCATGTTGCGTCCCTGGGGGGATAAAGAAGACACTGCCTTCTCCTAGCTGGAACTCCCCTTTCTTGGAGAAGTGTGTTCCTGCTCCCCTAGTTACAATCACCAGTTCGTTGAACTCATGGCTATGGAGGCGGAAAGGAAGCTCAGGGTCACGTTTGACTACCTTCAGCTGTAGCGAAGGTTTGTGGAAAAAGATGTTTTCTGTGAGGATGGGCTCTCTCATGGGTGTATGTTCTGCTATTGCCCTCTTTTTGTCAATAAAAGCCATGTGTCTCCTCTTCTTGTTCTCTGCTTCATAGTGTGCCACTATGAAGCAGAGAACAAGAAGAGAGGAGCTAGTATGCGTCTGATGCTCGACAGTGCGAACCTTAAGGACCTTGAAAGGGCTCTGGATATCTACCCAATAAGTGGAGTCACCACAAACCCCCAACAGATACAGGCTGAAGGGTGCATCGACTTTTTCGGACACCTCAAAAGCATCCGTGCCCTGCTGGGAGTCGATCGCAGCCTGCATGTGCAGGTATTGGGTAGGGATAAGCAAACCATCATAGGGGAGGCAGAAAAGATATGCTCAATCCTAGGGGAAAGCACCTACATCTCAATCCCTGTCACTGAAGAGGGACTCAAGGCTATCCATGCCCTTGCTGAACGTGGGTTCAACATAACCGCCACAACGGTCTTCTCCACCATACAAGGGATTCTTGCAATGCTCAGCGGTGTAAAATATGTCGCTGTCTTCTATGACAGGATGCTCAACAACGATATTGATGCCCCTAGGGTCATCAGGGAGTTGAGTAGTTTGCTCTGGACCAATACCAGCAATACCCAGGTGCTTGCTGCAAGCTTCAAGAATGTTGCCGAGATAACCACCTCCTACGCCAGTGGGGCGGGGTGTTGCACCGTACGCCCTGAGATTCTAGCCACAGGTCTGAACATGCCCTCCATTCAGAAGGCAGTCAGCGACTTCAGGAAGAACTGGGATGAGGTATATGCGGGGAAGACGATTCTGGATTTGTAGTCACTGGTTGGAAAGCGTCTTTTTTACAGCTTTGAGCCATCCCTTGTATTTGGCTTCCGCTTTTTTTGCAGAGAGGAGGGGAAGGTATTCTGCTTTTAGCCTACCTTGAAATACCGTCTCGCTATTGAAGAACCCCAGCTTTTTTCCAGCTAGGATTGCAGGTCCTTGTCCGGAGAGTTCCTCAAGCGATGACACCCCTACAGTTGCCCTGACTATATCTGCCTGCGCCTGCATGAGAAAGGTATCTTTTGTAGGTCCCCCGTCGACTTGTACCCTGTCTATGGGATAGCCGCTTTCCTCTTTCATGAGAAACAGGATATCTGCTATCTGGTACGCAATCGACTCCTCAGCCGCCCTGATGAGCTCATTTTTTCCTGTTGTCCTGCTCATTCCAGTGATGGTGGCTCTGGCATTCTCATCCCAGTACGGTGCGCCCAGGCCTGAGAAGGCCGGCACAAGATAGAGGTCAGGCGAATCTTTTGCCAAGGAGGCCAGCTTGCCAGCTTCTTTTGCTGAAGTGAGCAGTTTGAGGTCTTCAACAAGCCCGGTTATGGTCGCCCCTGTATAGTTGATGTTTCCTTCCAACACATAGGTAGGCCTTCCATTGAGGGTCCATGCGATGGAGGTTACCAGGTTTTTGGATACCGTTGGTTTGGATCCGATGTTCATCATGATGGATGATCCTGTTCCATAGGTTGCCTTAACCATCCCCTCTGTCACACACCCTTGGGCAAACAGAGCCCCTTGGGAATCCCCAAGGACTCCACATAGGGGGATAGGGTTTGCAAGCAAGCCTCCAAGTGTTGTGTGTCCGAAGATAGCATCGGAATCGACAATTGTAGGCAGTTGCCCTATCTTGATTCCAAAGATCGAGCACAGCTGCTCATCCCAGGTAAGGCTGTGAATGTTCAGCAACTGGGTTCTGGAGGCATTGGATGGCTCTGTTAGTATCGTATGCTCTTCACTGAGGTGATAGAGCAGGAAACTGTCCATAGTAGATAGGGTCAGAGTGTTGTTTCTAGCCAATTCCTGTACGGTTGGAACCTCTTCAAGAAACCAGGCAAACTTGGCCGCAGAGAAGTAGGGTGAGAGGTTCAGCCCTGTCTTTTCCTTGATGATCGTAGCATGATCCTCTCTCTTTTTGCAGATAGAAGCCGCTCGTCCGCACTGCCAGACAATGGCATTGTGGGCAGGTTTTCCACTGCTCTTATCCCAAGCAATGGAGGTTTCTCTCTGATTGGAGAGGGAGAGGGCGAGGATTTGTTCGGGTTCTATAGCGGCTTCGCTGATGACTTCACGAATTGCTGTGAAGACATTTTTCAGAATTTCTTCCGGGTCATGTTCGACCCATCCCAGTTCGTTGATGATCTGCTTGTGGGGAACATCCGAACGTTGAACGAGGTTGCCCTCCTTGTCAAAGAGGAGGGCTTTGGTCGTTGACGTGCTTTGGTCTACTGATAGGATGTAGTGACGGTCATGCATGGAAACCTCGTTTTAGTTCAAATAAGTTGACAGCCGCATCTGTTATCCCCTTTGCATCGAGGCCATAGTAGGCAAAAAGCTCAAGGGAGTCGCCTGTAATCAGGTACTCATCGGGAAGGGCAAGGTTTTTCACCGGCACTGGGTGGCTGCTGCTGACCACTTGGGCGACAATGCTTCCCAATCCCCCATATATGCTATGCTCCTCTATGGTGAGGATGGCCCCACTCTCGCGGGCTGCTTCGGTGATAGCTTCCTCATCAAAGGGCTTGAGGGTGGGCATATCAAGGACCCGCACCTGGATGCCTTTCTTTGCAAGCAGCTGGGCCGCCTGTAGGGTATGGTAGACCATCTCTCCGCAGGCTACAAGAGTCAGGTCAGTGCCCTCCCTCAGACGATTTGCCTTGCCTATGATAAATGGGTTTCCCTTATATGTTTCATCATAAATCACAGGAATCTTTCCACGCCCTACGCGGATGTAGGTGGCGTTGGTAGTCTGTTCTATGACTTGAAGTATTGCCTCTGTCTGGACTGCATCAGAGGGAATGATGATCTGCAGGTCAGGAAAGCAACGTAGTGTTGCGATATCATGGAGCGTGTGATGGGAGGCCCCTAGGGCCCCATAGCTTATCCCTCCACTGACTCCGAATATTTTCACATTTTGGTGGGAGTAGGCAACATCGACTTTTATCTGTTCCAAGGCGCGTGCTGTAAGAAAACAGGCTGGAGCGCATACATAAGGGTGTTTTCCCGCTACGGACAAACCAGCGGCAATGCCTACTTCATTTTGTTCGGCGATGCCAATCTCTACGAACTGGTCAGGTAGCTCATCAACATAGGTGTTCAGGCCACAGGATCCTCGGGCATCAGAGCTGACGACAATGATGTCAGGGTTTTTTTTTGCCAGAGAGAGCAAGGTAGCAGTAAATGCTTCTTTACAGGCTTTGGGTTCAGGCATGGGTAAGCTCCTTTTCGAGTCTGTCCAGTTGGTCCATAGCACTGGCAAATAGTTGGGTATTAGGGACCCCATGATGCCATTTTGCTAGGTTTTCCATCTCCTTGACCCCTTTGCCCTTGATGGTATGAGCAATGATGAGAGACGGCTTCCCTGTTTCAAAGGGGGCCTTAGTCAAACTATCCACTATCTCTTGCATATTGTTGCCATCAATCTCTCTGATGCTCCATCCGAAGGCAGTCCACCGCTCGGCGAAGGGTTCTAGGTTCATGACTTCATCAGTCGATCCGGATATCTGCAGATGGTTCCTGTCTACAATAGCGACCAGATTGTCCAGTTTATAGTGAGAACCTGCCATGGCGGCTTCCCAAACAGAACCCTCAGCTTGTTCTCCGTCACCCATCAGGACAAAAACACGATTATTCTTTTTGCTTTTTTTGAGCCCTAGGGCTATTCCCACTGAAAGGGAAAGCCCGTGGCCCAACGCCCCGGTATTCATTTCGATACCAGGTATCTTGTTGTTAGGGTGTCCGATGAGCCGGCTTTTGAACTGGCTGAAAGTCTTCAGCTCCTCTTTAGGGAAGAATCCCCTTGCTGAGAGAACGGCAAGATATCCTTCCACACAGTGCCCTTTGGAAAGGATGAAGTAATCACGCCCTTCCCAAGTGGGGTTCTGGCTCTCAATGTTCAGCACTTCATGATAGAGTGCGGTCATAATGTCTGCTGAGGAAAGAGACCCTCCTGTATGGCCGGTATTCGCATTGTGGATCATAGTTAGCAGGTCTCTTCTGGTTGTGACTGCCTGTAGTTCCAACTCTCTGATGGTCATCTTTTTCACCTTTATACCGTACTTGGTCTGACAATCCTTTGATTGCTCTGGTTTGTTGCTTGTTTTTTCTGTGCCTATTGCATGCTAGGAATATCTTCACCCCTCAGGTAAGCTTTGACATCCTCTTCGATCGGGTCATAGAAATCGGGCTTCACTCCGATGTATTTGCACGCTTCATACAGGATAGGTACGATATTCTGGTGGATTCCGACACAGTGATGGATGTACGGCCCTGTTACGATCTTCTCTTCCAGTCTCTTGATGTTTTCAACTTCAATCCAGAGATAGGTTCCCATACACTTTGGTCCGGACACACCTTTTGCGTTACCCAAAAGCAAGGAGTACTCACCATTATCCCCATCGAAACGACAGAGGGTCACCTTACCGGACTTGGCTTCTGCTGTGAGGCTTCCCGGATGGTCGAATGCAAGGGGATATCCCAGCACCGGCTTCTCCTTAGCTACAGAGACAGGCCAAGGCCCACAGTGCTGCAGCAGTTCGCCGTTGGGGATGTCGGGGTGACGGATGGTCCAGTCTGCAAAGAAGGAACGGGTCTTGTCCATGCCTGCTGCTTCCACCAAGAGGGCTGTGATGGCCCCATGGATATCAGTTTCACAGACAACAGGGATGCCTTCATCATTGAGCAGGGCATTGGCCGCACAGGGCATGATGCCCAACTCATCCTGCAGTGCGTTCCAGCACTGTATGGCTATGGCTTTACAGCCGTAGTGCTTGGCAAGGTCGCTCATAGCCACCTTAAGGGCTGCTACGGTTTCAAGCTGTTTGTCGGTGATTTTGATGATCATGGATTCTTTCACATAGTCGATGACCTTCTGCACGGCAGCCTTTTTCTCTTTTTTTGCCAGTTTGACAGCTGAAGTCAGCTCGGGCATGGGAATGGGGGCCAGTTGGATGTTGAAGCGTTCGAGCAGTTCCCCTTCATTGCACATGGTTGTCCAGAAGTCAAAAGGACGGGTGGATATCTGCAGGATCCTGATGGACCTGAAGGTCTTCACCGTATTACAAACAGCAAGGAAATCCCTGATTCCCCGCTCGAATTCAGGT
This sequence comes from uncultured Sphaerochaeta sp., assembly GCA_964469205.1. Classification (GTDB taxonomy): domain Bacteria; phylum Spirochaetota; class Spirochaetia; order Sphaerochaetales; family Sphaerochaetaceae; genus Sphaerochaeta. The sequence continues at coordinate 8,821 of CAYXYD010000033.1, forward strand.
TCGGTGACCCTGCAGTTTGTCATATAGGTAAAGGGGACTTGGAAGCGTCTGAGCACTTTGCCTGTGGCAAAAAGCCCGCACTGCGTATCACGAAGTCGTACCCCATCGGGTTCAGGCCTTTCATCCAGAGGACCCCAAAGCAGGACAGGAACTCCCAGCTCCTTGGCTAGCCTGGCAACGACATACTCGGTACCGAAGTTGCAGTGGGGGAGGAATAGGCCGTCAACGCCCTCATCCTTGAACTTCTTGGCTACTGTCAGCATGTCCTGGTCATCGTAGAGGAGCCCCTCATCATTGATGTCCGTTATGTCAACGAACTCAATGCCCAGTTCCTTCAGTCGGCCTGCTGTGATGTTGCGGTATTTGATCGCGTCGGGTGCGCTGAATATGCTTCTTCTTGTGGGGGCAAACCCCAATTTGATGCTGGCCATGGTTCTCTCCTCTTGCAAGTCTAGTGTGCAGGAATCCATACTTCCCCCATAGGCATATCCTATTCCAAGAATAGGTAGGCGTCAATGGAAATATTTCGTTTGTTTTCGTTTTATTTCATTTGGTTTTGTATTATACTGCAGATAATCATCCCTCTTTGTGCCGTAATACTGAGAAATGTGAGGGTATATAGCAATTTTAGGGGAATATCTTGAAAAATAGGGTATGGTTACCCATGAAGCAAGAATTTCATGGAACAAAAATGAAAGCTGGAATTTATGTTTGGTTTCGAGTATCATTGCTCTAGAGTACGATGTTGTATTGAGGTGAAAAGATGTTTCAAGACCAGAGAAGAGAGAAAATCCTGCAACTCCTCCAAGAGAATGGAAGTTGTAGGGTCCAGGAGCTCAAGGAGCTTTTTTCAGTATCCGAGCCCACTATCAGAGCTGATCTGGAAAGCCTTGAGAAGACAGGGCTCATAACCCGCCAACATGGTGGGGCCTTCATCAACAACCTCAGTTCTCAAGCGGTTTCTCTGAACCTTCCTTCTCGTGGGTATGAAGAGCAAAAAGCCAGGATTGGTATGAAAGCTGCCTCCTATGTGGGCAATGGGGACAGTCTCATCCTCGATTCAGGCACTACAGTGACAGGGATGCTCAAGCATCTGGGGGACCGGACAAATCTAAACATTGTCACCAATGCACTGAACATCGCCCTCCAATTGGGCATGGAACCTACCAACCGTGTCCTGGTTGTAGGAGGGGAGTTCAAACCCCCGACACTTTCCCTGACAGGGGAGAAGGGTCTATCCTTGTTTGAGAACCTGTATGTGGAGAAGCTGTTCCTTGCTACAGGGGGCTTCTCCCTAGAAGCGGGGCTTACGTATCCAAGCTTTAGTGACATTGCCCTCAAGCGTGCGATGATAGCTTCAGCTAAGACAGTGTATCTGCTTGCTGACTCCAGCAAGTTGGAGAAGGTGCAGTTCGCTTCCCTAGGCTGTGTGGACAAGATCAAATACCTGCTCACCGATGATGGTATCGATGCTGAGTATGCAAAGAAGCTTCGACAAGAAGGGATTACCGTAGTGATCTGTTGATAGTCTGTAAGCCGTATCAGGGAGCAAGAAAAGCGAAGACACTACGAGTCCGGGCTACAAAAAAGAGTGCCGCATAGCGTTATCCTATGCGGCACTCTCATTCTTCATGAAAGGAATCTCTAATTTCTCGTATTTTACTTCTTCAGATTGAAGTTCATCCTATCGATCACATCATTTTGCAACTCAATGTTCAATGGGGTGAAGAATGCGCTGTACCCTGCAACTCTGACCAAAAGATCCTTGTACTCTTCAGGATTTCTCTGGGCTTCCCTCAAGGTTTCATTATCCAGCACATTGAACTGAATATGGTATTGGTAGTTCTTGAAATGTGTTTTCACCAGAGCCAGAATTCGTTTTCGTGACTCTTCAGATGCAAAGGAATCAGGAGTGAGCCTCATGTTGAAGATCGATCCTTTCTGGAACCAGATGCTTGGAAGCTTGCTCTCTGAATTAATGGTTGCAGTGGGGCCGTTCTGCTCTGATCCATTGGCAGGGGAGACTCCATTATTTACAGGTAAGGTTGCTTTTCTTCCATTTGGCAGTGCCCCAACCGACTTTCCGAAAGGAACGTTACCTGTTACTGAGCTTTTACTGAGTGCGAACGTTGCAGGAATAGGTCCTTTGCCATATCTTGAGCTCTTGAATGATTTCTGATAGGTGGATCCGAGGAATTCACTGATTTCCACAGTCCATTTGTCAGCATAATCATCATCATTGCCGAATTTTGGAATCTTGTTGACGATCAGTTGCCTAAGCTCTTCTCCTGTGGGGGTTGTCGTGCCATCCTCATAGTTGGTCTGCATGGCATGCATCAACTGCTTAGCTGTGAGTACTTTCTTGTCAAAAAGAAGATATTCCAAGGCAGCAAAGGAGTCTCCTACACTGATGGAGCCAGCAGTCGGTCCGCCATCGGCAGAATAGACAGCGCCTCCCTCGATCAGGGATTTTCCCCGTCCTATGCAGTCTTCGATCAGAGAGGACCTAAACGCATTCTGGTCATGGAGAATGTGCATCTCGTCAGAGATGTGTTCAACAATGACTTGCAGGCGCATGTAGTAGAAAAGTTGCTTTTTGAAAGCAGTCATGATCTCATCCATCGTCTTGCATGTGGTAAGGTCCCCATCACCCTTGAGAAGGGTTACCCCTGTACTTGGGTCAGTTCCATTATTCAGGGTGATTTCAAATATCTTTGCTACGTTCAACCACGAGCCTTTTGCCGCAAAGTCCCATTTGCCTGGTATGGATGCTTCAATACACCCTACAGGGGCCCAATTGTACTGGTCTTCCTTTGCAATACCCATGTTGTCAAGGATTCTCATGACCCCGAGGTCATTATAGAAAGCGGGTTGGCCGCCCTTATGCACCGATACCACTTGCAAGGCCTTATCCATCAGCTTGTCGTCAGTCCCTTCGAACCATTTGAACGAAACGGATGGTTTGGGCAGTCTCAGGTCGGCTGTCGCCTGCAGTACTATACCCGTCAGTATATTGGAAGCATCCTTACCGTCAGATGTCTGGCCGCCAATGGCAAGGTTTTCTGCCAGATGGTATCCGGGGAAGTATTCGCTATCAGGCCAAGAGCGAAGCTTGTTGATCTCGTTGGCCTTGATGAAGAAGCTTTCTACAAGTTCCAGGGCCTGGGTATCAGTAAGGGAACCGTTTTTAGCATCCTTTTGTAGATAGGGCCAGAGGAATTGGTCAAATCTTCCCAGGGAGATCGCATGGCCGTTTGTCTCTATCTGCAGGACAAGCTGGATGAACCATACGGTTTGTACTGCCTGCCAAAAGGTCTTAGCGGGCTTTGCAGGCACTTGCCTACAGTTTTCTGCCATGGTGGTCAGCTCAGCTTTCCGCTTCAGGTCTTTTTCTTTCCATGCAAGTTTTTCCAACAGCTCTGCATATCTCTCGGCAAATCTGATCACAGCCTGATTGGATGTGATGACAGCCTGCAAAAACCATGACTGCTTAATTGTATCGGGTTCGGCGAGATCAAGCCCATCCAATCTGTTCTGGGCCCTTTCAATGATGTTTTCCAGACCATGCTCAAGAATTACCGAGTAGTCAGGAAGGATATTCCCTAAGCCCGCTGCAGCACACCAAGTATCATCAATTGCATTGATCTCCCATGCTGTTCGTACATCTTTGGGCAGTTCTCGCCATACATTCTCTATGAGGGTCTTCCCTTTCCAGTAGTCGATGGTTCCCAAGACTTCTTTTTTTGTTTTCTCTGAATAGGCAAACTGATCACAAGGACGCTCTGAGAAAGCATAGGGCTTTCCTGCGAACTCATCTTCAATCCATTTGTAGGAGTATTCAGGGAATACAGGGGCTCCTCGAACAGTGCTGGCCTGGTTTCCTACCACCAACTCCCCGTCACGTACAAAAATTGTCATTGTATCGAGGATCTCATACAAAGTCTGGGCCCGTCTCTTCACTATGGGGGCGCCTTCGCTTTTTTTCATAGCCTCGGTAAAGATAACAGCACGCTCGGAACAGATCTCCGGCGTTGTATCCAGCAATTCCTCGCGTAGCCTATTGATTCTAGTGTTCATACAGGTTCTCCTCCATACTGAAAACGGTTTCAGAGTTACTACTAACGATACCACGGACTAATTGGGAAATCAATACTTTAGTTTATATCACTGAGAGGACGGTCTTTTTACCTTGCAGAAACTTCTGATGTTTTTCCTGCAGGGAGTTGTCGGTCAGTATCTGGTCGAATTCTTCCATATCTGCAAAATAGCACGAGTGCACATACCCAAACTTTGTTGAGTCCACTACCAGTATCTTTTCCAGGGATGATTCCATAGCTGTCTTCTTGATGATACATTCGTTTTGGTTAGCACAGGTAACCCCCAGCTTTTCATGCACACCTCCTGCAGAGATGAATGCCTTCCTGATGCGGTTGTTCCGAAGGATTTCTGAATCCATCGCTTGTTCCAGGATCATGGTCTTGCGATTGTACATTCCTCCAACGAGGATTACATCGATGTTCTTCTTATTTGCTATGGTGAGGAATACATTGATTGAGCAACAGACTACCGTAACGTGAAACTCCGAAGGGATAAACTGTGCAAGAAGCTCTGTTGTTGACCCTCCATCCAGAAAGATGATGTCGTTATCCTCTATCAGGGAGGCAGCGTATTGGGCGATGCGTTTCTTCTTGTCCTTGTTCAGGCTCTCTGCAACAGCAAGAAGATAGTCAGAGAGGCTCCCCTTGGCTTCATCACCGGTATATATGACAGCACCGTACAGGACCTTCACTTCGCCCCGGCTTGAAAGCAACTCCAAGTCCCTTCTCGTGGTCATGGGAGATACGCCAAGGCGTTCTGAGATTTCAGTTATCTTCAATGAGCCTTCCAACTGTAAAATCCTTATTATGGATTCAAGCCTAGCTTTTTTGGTTGTCATGTTTGCCAGTATAGTAAGGATTGGGATAAAAGTAAATCACAAAAGTATGTTATAGTATTGACAAATTCCTAGTATTAGATAAAATAAGAACAAGAATCTGATTGACATTTACCATTTAGAGGGGAAATATGAAAAAAACCATTAAAGAATCGTTCAAACAACTCATTGTTGATACTGGATTGGAAATGCTTGCTACAGGCTTGACCGTAGGGACTTGGGGGAACATAAGTGTTCGCGACCCTGAGAGTGGGTATATCTACATAAGCCCAAGTGGAATGGATTATAAGATAATCAAGACCCAGCATGTTGTGGTGCTTACCGACACATGTGAACTTGTTGATGGTGACTGTGAACCTTCCATTGAAAAAGCGATGCATGCAGCAGTCTATAGGGCAAGGCCTGATGTAAATTCAGTAATCCATACCCATCCGATCTATTCGACTCCCTTTGGCCTGACAAACACAACCATGATCGGAGTAAGTGAGGATTTTATCCAGATAGTTGGTGATGAGATCTATCCTGCATATCCGTATGAGCTGCCTGGCACGGAAGCGCTCGGTGTGACAGCGGTCAATGCATTGAGGGGAAAGAATGCTGTTCTTCTCCCTGGCCATGGATTGTTGGCGGTTGGATCCTCGTTGAAGATGGCTTTCAAGATATGCACTGTTGTGGAAAAGAATGCACAGATTTTACTGTTCTCCAAACTGCTTGGGGGCGAAGTCAGGCGTTTTACTCAGCATGAAATTGATGCAATGCAGAGCTTTGCTAAAAACAATTACGGAAAAAAGAACGAATCAAAGTAGTCCAGTGCTACAATTTGCCTAAGATGACACAGGTTGTAGTAATTACAACCTGTGTTGCTGTATAAGGCAATGTTGACTGTTTATTCCCGATTGTGTATCTCTTAATTTCTTTGTTGACAAACAAACTCCTCAATCCTATCCTATTAGCACACTGAAAACGGTTTCTAACAGGAGGTGAGTCCCATCAAATATACCATCAATGAGCTAGCCAAACTTTGCAAAACATCTCCTGCAACCATTTCAAGGATTACGAATAATCCTGAACTGGTCTCCCAGCCACTGAGAGAGAGGATTGAGAGCATAATGAAAGAGGTTGGATATAAGCCTAACCCTTTTGCATCACGGCTGAGTTCCAACTCCACTTGGGGGTTGGGTCTTTTTGTCTTTGATATCCTCAACCCCTTCTTTGCATTGATAGTGAGAAATGTAAGTCACCTAGCTATGGAGAAAGGGATCCCGCTTACTGTATGTGATACTGAGAACAATGAGGAAAAGGAAGAGCTCTATCTGGAGTACCTTCTCAACACAAAGGTCGAGGGGATTATCTTTGCGGAAGGAATATCACTCAATATCATCGAGAAAGCGAAAAAACATACCCATGTCGTTTTGATAGACTGCCACTATAACCATGAAACCATCTCGGAAGTGCACAGCGACAACTACGGTGGAGCCTGTCTGGCTGTAGAGCATCTGATCGCGTTACATCACTCCAAAATAGGATTTGTCGGAGGACCGGAGAGTTGGCCAACTGCTCAGGATCGTTTTCTTGGGTATAAGGGTACTCTTCGCAAACACAACATACCTATCCGTCCTGAATTTGTTTTTCCAGGGGACCTCCGTTTTGAATCAGGAGGGGAGGCTATTGACCATTACTTGGCTTTGGAAGAGAAGCCGACTGCCATTTTTTGTGCAAACGACCAGATGGCATATGGAGCTCTTGCCCGGGCAAAGAACCGTGGCATAGCTGTTCCTGGAGAACTTTCCATTGTTGGTTTTGATGATATCCCTTTGTATAATACTTTTGATGCCAAGTTGACAACAGTGCATCAGGATATACAGGCCCTTAGCGTACATTCGTTCAATCTGCTTTTCCCTAAGAATAAGAAAGAAGGTTTTTCTGATACGCCTAAAGAGATTGTGGTGCCAACTTCTTTGGTATTGGGTGAGACTTGTAGAGAGTTGCCTCTGACAACATAATGATGGAGATATAGCATGAACGTCTTTAATATCGAACGTTTTGCGACAAAAGATGGTCCCGGTATACGTACTGTGGTATTTCTCAAGGGTTGCAATTTGCGCTGTGCTTGGTGTCAGAACCCAGAATCCCAGCTAGTGAAGGCACAAGTCATGTATACCCAAGAGACTTGTGTAGGATGTGGCAAATGTGTTGATGCCTGTCCCGTGGGTGCCATTGCCTATGATGAGACGTATGGATTCATCTCTGATTCCGATCTCTGCATCTTGTGTGGTGCCTGCCTGGATGCCTGTCTCTATGATGCCCGTTCGATCATGGGCAAGGAGTGGGATGAGGACCTTTTGGTGAAGGAGTTGCTCAAGGATAGGCCCTTCTTTAGTGAAAGTGGTGGTGGGGTGACCTTTTCTGGTGGAGAGCCCCTGCTCCACGGCCCTTCGTTGGTTTCCCTGTCCATTGCTCTGAAAAAAGAGCATATCCATCTGGCAATCGAAAGCGCTGCTTGTGTACAGTGGTCTGCCTTTGAGCCTCTTCTTCCCCTTATTGATCTTTTTTACATTGATATAAAACACATGAACCCTGAAAAACACAAGAAATATACAGGATCTGATAATTCACTCATCTTGGAAAACATCATTGCATTGGATAGGAATGGTGCGAATGTAGTCATACGGGTTCCTGTCATTCCAGGGTTTAATGATACGGAAGATGAACTGCGCGAGATCTTCTCGTTTCTCAAGAAGAACACTTCCTTGCAGAAGGTTGAACTCCTTCCCTTTAATCGATTGGGACTGGCCAAGTATAAGGGCTTAGGAATGGATTATGCGTATAAGAATACAAAGAACATGGTCAATGAAGATGTGGCTTCTCTGACTCTTCTTGGAGAGGAGTATGGGCTTTCGGTACACGCAGGAGCCCTTTGATGAAGGGCCTACGGCTATCAGAGCTCTTTTATGAGCAGATTGTGCGTCCTTTCTTTAAACTGGAACTTTCAACCCAAGAGTTTGAAAGTCTGGCCTTCGGTCTGGTGGGCCCAGGATCAGAGTGTCTTGGCTTTGATGATGAGTTGTCCCAGGACCATGATTGGGGGCCCCGCCTCATTGTCTGGGTCCCTGATGATACTTCCAAGGATAATGTAGCGAGGTATCAGGCTCTCTATGATGAGTTGGACCCCCACTGTTCCGGCTATGGGTTTTCTCACAAAAAGGATACTGCTGCCTTCCGTTGGGGAGTCCATCCCATTGGGGGCTTTTTTTCTTCTGTTCTTGGGTATGGCCACAGCCCTAAAACCGAACTGGAATGGATTGTCGTCAAGGAAGAGGCCCTTTCCCTCGCTACCAATGGCAAGGTGTTTTATGATGGCCCGGGCTTGGTCACAGCTTTTCGTTCCAGCCTCCTCTCGTATTATCCCCATGATGTGTGGTTGAAGAAACTCTCTTCACGATGTGCCCTTATGGCCCAATACGGACAGAGCAATCTCCTCCGCTCCTATGAACGCAAGGATGCATTGGGTATGGGATATGAGCTGGCCATGTTTGCCAGGGAGGCTGCAATGCTAGTATACCTGTTGAAAAAGCACTATCGGCCGTACTACAAATGGCTGTATCTTGGATTGGAAGGATTGGGAGATCTTGGCAGTTCTGTGAGCGGTCAGCTGAAGGCTCTCCTTGAAACCCGTTCCATGCAAGAGCGAATGGACAGGATTGAAAGACTGGTAATGTACTTGCAGGATGCAATCTCCAGGGTATTGGACGTTACCCCCTCATCTCCCTTTATGCTCTCCCTTGCGGAACAGATCCAGAGGGGAATCCAAAGTGAATTTTTGCGGGATTATCCCGGCTTGTTGGAATAGGAGGTGGGCGTTATGGAGACACAGAAAGAAGTACTGATCAGAAAGGTCGTTGCTCTTGAGGCCGAGATGTTTGTCTGTGTTCGCAGTTCGTTGGAAGCTCCTTGCCAACAGGATTTGGAGGCATTCTCATTGCATCGAGAAGCGCAAGTATACCCATGGTCTGAGAAGACGCTAAAGAGTTATCTCTCTGACCTGCTTTCTGCCAAGCAACAAGGGATAAATCTCATGACCATAAAGTATGCCAGGATGGGAGAACAAATACCCCCATATTCCTGTAATCCGCTGATCCCGGAATTGGTGGAGCAATTTCTCAGTTGGCAGATCGAAACTAAAAAAATATTTCCAAATTTGATGCAGGGATCACGAACCATAGAGGATTTCTGCAACTATCTTGCCAGTGAACTGGAAACCTATTCAGACCAAACGCTCTCCCTGCTGAATTTGGACGTCGCCTTTTTCTTGGTTGGAGGAAAGAATATGACAGTCTCTACCTATGAAAGAATGGCACATGGGTATGGTTTTTCTTCCTTACATGCAATGGAAGAGTATTTGTCTAGACGGTAGTGGGCTTTGTAAATTTTGGAATACTTTTTCATGTATATACCTGGTTTTTGGTAAAGATAGAACACTTTTACTAATAATTGTTCCCAGTAAGAGAAATATTTGAATGTCCAGTAAGAGAAATATTTGAATGTTACTTGACATGTGAAGTATTTGTGTTAGA
>CAYXYD010000034.1:0-18258 GCA_964469205.1 uncultured Sphaerochaeta sp.
CAGCAATAGATGCCACAGGTGGTTGTATTGGCCGTCCAATGGGACGGGGCAATGTCAAAACATCCTTTCTAAATGCATTCTTTAAGGATCATTTGGATGAAAATATTGTATTGGTAACCGATAAGAGCAGATCTGGAAAAGCATATACCAAAAAGAATAAGATATCGCACGTGGCACTTGATAGCAAGACAGAATCAAGACAGGGAACCTATAATCTGCAGACCATAAACAATTTCCATTCCAGGGTTAGGGAAGTTGCTCATTCAAGAAAAAGTTTTGCGACCAAATACTGTGAAGAATATCTTTCTTGGATCGCTTGGCAGACCAAGATGAGCGGCTATACTGTGCAGCAAAAGGTCGCAATCTTGAAAACCATGGCCCCAGCTAGGGGAAAGACGGTTTTGGTTAAGGATGTCCTAAAGAAGAAGTTTCCTATCGAGTTGAGAACTTAGGAGTTAGGATTCTTTCAAACCAAGAGTGGTTTCACTACAAAGACTGAAAAGAGCCTAAATTTTTGGTTTTCTTCAGAATAGACAACACCGATATTATCTAAAGGACTTTGCCCATCGGAAAGGAGAGATTCTGCAAGCCTTGCTAGTTCTCCTTTGTCGCTATGGGACTCAATCATCTTGTTGATTTCGTCGATCTGGTTGATTGCTTTAATATTTCTAGGATTATCTTCATAGACAATAATGTCATTGATCATTAGATCTTTATATTCATAATTATTGGTTCTCAATTTTATCTCCTTAAAATCTATATTTTTAGAACAATCAACATCTTAGGTTTTTCTAAAAGATATTGATACATAATAGTACTTTACTCAATACCTAAAGTATGTATTTATGGTTATAATGCTATTTTGATAGTTTTAGTAATTACCATAAATATAAACAATATTACTCCCTCATTAGTTGCCTTCTTACCGTTTTTGCTATCTATTTTGTAGTAAGTAATGCAGAATAGGTTTCTATCAATTTAATTAACTAAGTGAAAGTATACCCCATACATTAAGGGTAAATCCATATAAATCGACTATTGGCTATAATTGGTTATAATTTCAAACACAGGACTGAGAAGGATTGGGCAGCCCAGATAAAGTAGCTGTTAGACGAGGAATACCCTGATGCGGAGAAGGCAGTTCTTGTTATGGATAACCTCAGTACACACAATAACTCATCCTTATATGAGACCTTTTCACAGGAAGGACGTTTAGGCTTGCACAAAGGCTGGAGTTACACTTGCACTCTCAGGTATGGAAGTTTGCTTGATATGGCAGAGATAGAACTCTCGACACTGACTGACCAACCAATGACTTAACCATAGAAGAATTGCCAACATCGAAGAGCTGAGAAGAGAAGTTATGAACGGCTCTTGTTCTAAGACAGCAAACCAGAAAAAGAATCGATAGCCAATTTACAACAGAGAATGTAAAAGTAAAAAAAATCCCTATCCTGTGATTGAATTCAAGAATTGGGAATTACAGGATTCTAGGCTCTCCAACTGAAGAATCTAGCTTCTTTATTTCTGAATGCCGAAGACGGGAATTGAACCCGTACGCCCATATCGGGCAGCAGATTTTAAGTCTGCTATGTCTACCAATTCCATCACTCCGGCTAGTAATTCTATTGTTTCTCGTCTGATTCTACGTATCTCGGAAGCACGTTTGCATCCGTTTTCATGGGTATAAGTCGCTTTATGAACGGCTGTACTCCCACATACGTCTTCTGGAACTCGTCCTCGCTCTCCTTCAACGCAGCCTGCCAGGCAGCTCCAAACCCAGGGCTGTTTATTGTAAGACGGTCAACAGCCAGCTGATACACATGAAGCCTTGCTATCTCTTTCCTGTTCGGCTTCTGCGAATAGGTGTTGAGGCTGATCCTCAGGTTTTCGTTCTGTTTCTTGAGCTCCTCGTTGGTTTCTTTTAGTTTCGCCAGTCCATCGCTCTCAAGATCCATACGGTCATTAAGCATTCTTCTCAGGCGTTCGGACTCCTTCTTTTCCTGCAGCATTTCTTTATGCCTGTTCACTGACATAACGACCACGAGAACGATTGCAAGAACAACTCCGATCCCTAGGCCTATTAGAAAGTTCTGCATGCATCACTCCTTGAGTTTTTTGCTCAAGTTCAAAGGTATCGTAACAAGGGCCTTTTGTCAAAGGAGAAAGAGGAAAGCGGTGCCGTTTGGCTCCGCTTCTACCTTTTATTTTCTTCTTTTCTTGATTCTCTTTCTATTTTTCTCTTCTTTTTCTTACTTGAAACGCCTGCTTACAGCCTCGACACTGTTTTCAATCGCCTCAGGAATAGACACCCTTCCTTGGAATACCGCCATATCCTTGAAGCCTGTTCCAGTAAGAAGGGTACAAACTTCAACGTTTTTGCCAAACTTCTCGACCAGCATCTTGCTGTCCTTGCGCACACCGGCCCAAGCACAAGCAGCCGCTGGCTCGACAAAGATACCAGCTTCACGGGTCAGCTCGATCTGGGCATCAAGAATTTCACTGTCGTCAACCTCAGTTGCCCAACCATCACTTTCGTTGATGTAGCGAACAGCCATCCTACCGTTGGCAGGACTCTCTACGTTGATGCTGTCAGCTCTAGTTGTCGCAGCTTTTAGGTTTGTGTACTTCTGTGTCTTCCAAGCCTGGCTGATCGCATTGCTCTGTTTGCTCTGCACACAGACAAGATGAGGAATCGTATCGATAAGGCCAGCCATTTTGAGATCATAGAAGCCCTTATACACACCAGCGAAAATGCATCCGTCTCCTACAGAGACATAGACCACATCGGGAGCTTTGCGTCCAAACTGCTCGAACAGCTCGATGGAGACACTCTTCTTGCCTTCGATGGTCATCGGGTTGTAGGCAGTGTTGCGGTTGATACCACCAAATTCCTTGGTATATGCAATGGAGAGGGCGAAGGCGTCATCATAACTGCCTCTTACAGGAATTACGGTTGCACCGTAGAGCACACTCTGCATAAGCTTGTTGATAGGGGCTGTAGCCGGGACAAACAGGATGATCTCAAGACCATAGGCAGCGCCTGCACAGCTCATTGCAGCACCGGCATTTCCGGTGGAGGCGAGAGCTATACGGTTTTGCTTGTGGGCAATGGCTTGGGCGGCTATCAGCTGGCTGGCACGGTCCTTGAAGGAGCCGGAGGGCAGGGCACTGTCCAACTTGCAGGATAGGTTTTTCAAGCCGTACTTCTTGCCAAGCCTATGAGGCCTGGCAAGGGGGGTGCCACCGACAGGAAAAACCTCCGGGGTGGGCACTGGGTAGGGGAAGAAGTCAAACATGCTGACATGTTCCTGTTTTGCAAGCTTGGCAAGGTCATCCTTGTTGAGCTTGACTATCAGGTTCCCCTTGGAGAAGGTGCCCTTCTCGTTCTTCTGGGAACAATCAGGACACTGGTACATGACCTCATTAGTTACATAGGTCTTGCCGCAATCACTGCATTCATACGAAAATCGCATACTATATTTCCTCCATACTAGAAAAAATGCCGGATTTGGAATCCGGCATTTTTTGGTGAAAGACCAATTATCCAATTATTTGGCTAGGATCTCCGCATTGAAAGCTTCGATCATCTCATCTATCTGGTCAGCATATGCCGGGATCTGCTTCCAGTAGTTCTTATCATACCACTGAGCGTCGAGCTCTTCATAGGTCTTGCCCTGCTGCTCAACCCACGTGTAATACTTCAGGTTGTGCACGCGAAGCTTTTCGTAGTAGGTCAGCTCAAGGGCATCCTCAGCTGTCTGGTGGTGCAAGCAAGCTGCAAGTGCACGCACTGCTGCATACTCATCAAAGGGGCCTTGGATATCATTCTGTTCTACCAGTCTGGAGGTATACATCTCCGAACTGTCAGTAAGGACTGTGAAGATAACATCGTCACTGCCCATTTCATAGTACTTGGCCATCTTGATAGCTGCAAGCACATTTCCTACACCACTGATACCATAGAGGGGAAGCTCTGAGATGGTCTCTTCTGTGATTCCCATCTTTCGGAGGTACTCGATACCAGCTGGCTCGTTGAAGAGGCGGTAGACATCCATACAGTCCTGGTCATCGACAGCGATTACCATATCGGTGTTGCGCACATTGTGTACCCAAGGAACATGCTTGTCGCCGATACCTTCAATGCGGTGTCCACCAAATCCGTTGCGTAGCAGGGTGGGGCACTGCAGTGCTTCACAAGCTGCGAGCTTGATATGAGGATATTTCTCCTTGAGCACGTCTCCTGCAGCAAGGGTTCCGCCAGAACCTGTGGTAGTGACATAGCCACAGACATTCTCGTCTGCAATCCCCTCTTCCTTGAGAACTTCCAGGATTGCTCCGCCGGTCACCTTGTAGTGCCAGAGATAGTTACCGAACTGGTCGAACTGGTTGAAAATGACAATGCTGGCTCCACGCTCTGCATCGAGTGTGTGGCACATGTCAAAGATTTCCTTGACGTTGGATTCGCAACCTGGGGTTGCAATGACCTCTCCTGCGACAGTCTTCAGCCATGAGAATCTCTCCTGACTCATTTCCTCAGGGAGAATGGCGATGGATTCGCATCCTAGAAGTACACTGTTAAAGGCCCCACCACGGCAGTAGTTGCCCGTCGATGGCCATACAGCCTGTTGGTGGATGGAGTCAAAGGTGCCTGCGACCAATGCCGGGGCAAGACAACCATAGGTTGCTCCTACTTTATGAGAACCGGTAGGAATCCATTTTCCTACTAGGGCGAGGATACGGGCCTTACAGCCGGTAAGCTCATGAGGGACCTCAACATAGTTCACACCACCGAACTTTCCACCATCTTTGGTGGGTTCGTTCTTCCAGGTGATCCTGAAAAGGTTCAGGGGGTTTACATCCCAAAGACCGACATCTGCGAGTTTTTCCTGGATTCCAGCAGGAATAGTGGAAGGATCCACCATCTGGCTGAAGGTTGGCAGTAAAATGCCTTTTTCCCTGCAGCGGTCAATATTATTTTTCCTTACCTTCGGATCCCCGTTCAAATTGATCAACATCTAAATTCCTCCACACATACATTGTTACTTGGTTACATTTTGGATTAGTCAAGTATACAAGAAAGATTTGAATTGTAAAGATAATATTCGTAAAACTTAGATTTTGCTGTGATATATTGCGCTAAGGGTCAGTTATAGTATGCAATTCTTTGGTAAAGTGCTATATTATTCAGAGAGCAAAGAGGCTAAAATTTCTTTTTGGAGCTGTTGTTAAGTCTTCAGGGCTCAATGTTTGCTTGTGGTTGGTATGCGCCTTATGCAACACCATACACACGTATACAAGAGGTAATGCAGAGGGACCTTGTCAAACCTTGAAGAGAGAGAAAAAGCGTAAGTTTGTTGCGAATTGTTGCAAAAACGATTGACATCTCTCTGATCTGCATTAGAATAAGACAGTGTTGGGTCTTAGTACCCGATGACACCCTTACTCAAAGGAGTGACTAATGGGAGACATTATGCGCCCGGTTCCTTTTGCGGAACTTATTACCCGTATTGTTGGCGAATTTCGTAACCATCATTCAATTTTTGGAATTGCCGAAGAACAGTTCTATCAGGACAAAGGCAAGAACAGCATATCTGTATTCGGTCAGACTTGTTCCACCCCTTGTGGACCCGCAGCAGGGCCCCACACACAGCTGACACAGAACATTGTCGCCAGCTACCTTGTCGGTGGACGCTTCATGGAATTGAAGACAGTGCAGATCATAGACACATTGGAAGTCGAAAAACCTTGTATCGATGCACGGGATGAGGCATACAACGTGGAATGGTCCACAGAGTTTACCCTTCCCAAGGCTTGGGACGAGTATGCCAAGGCATGGATCATCCTCCATCTGCTTGAAGCTGTGATGAACAAGGGTAAGTTTGAAAAACCCTCCTTCATCTTCAATATGTCAGTAGGATATGACCTTGCAGGCATCAAGACCGAACGCATGCAGCAGTTCATCGATTCTATGATCGATGCACGCAAGGATGAGCGTTTTGACGAGTACCTTGCTGAACTTGATGCAATGCTCGATGAGGGTCTCTTCGATGGTACCGAGTGGGAAGGACTTGAGAAGAAGCTCAAGGGCCTTACTGCAAAGATTGGTGCCAACATCAGCCCTTCGACTACCCTGAGCACCATGCACGGATGCCCTCCCAAAGAAATTGAGGCCATCTGCACCTATATGCTAAGTGAAAAGAAGATTGATACCTTTGTAAAGCTCAATCCCACACTCCTTGGCTATGACAAGGTGCGTGAGGTCCTGGACAACCTCGGTTTCGACTACATCACCCTTACCCGGGAGAACTTCGAGCACGACCTGCAGTACGACGACGCCATAGCGATGTTGCACCGCTTGGTTGACCTTGGCAAGAAAGAGGGACGTGGTTTTGGCGTAAAGCTGACCAATACCCTCGGTTCTGTCAACGACCAGGAACAGCTTCCCGGCAAGGAAATGTACATGTCCGGCCGAGCTTTGCTTCCTCTTTCCACAACAGTAGCTATCATGCTCAGTCAGGAGTTTGCAGGTAAACTGCCCGTCTCCTATTGCGGTGGTGCCACTGCCCTTACTGTAAAGGCTCTCTTTGAGACCGGCATCAGACCCATAACCCTTGCAACGGACTTGCTCAAGCCCGGTGGCTATGGAAGGCTGAAGCAGATGGTCGAGATTCTTGAAAAGAGTAAGGCCTGGGATATGCAGGGTATAGATCTCAAGAAACTTGAGAAGCTCTCCTCTGATGCTCGTGAAGGGAAGTACGTAGAGGTAAGCAAGGATTTCAGAGGTACCGATTCAGTGAAGATTGATGAAGACCTGCCCATGTTCGACTGCTATGTAGCCCCTTGTGTGGTTGCATGCCCCATACATCAGGATGTTCCTGAGTATGTGCAGCTCGTCGGTATGGGTCGCTATGCTGATGCCCTTGAGCTTATTTATGACAAGAATGCCCTTCCATTCATCACCGGCTATATCTGTGACCACCAGTGCCAGTTGCACTGTACCCGCATGGACTATGAAGGTGCTGTCGAGATTCGAGAACTGAAGAAGATTGCCGCAGAAAACGGCTATGAAGAGTATAAGGCAAGATGGGAAGGTCCCACCGAGAAGAGCAAGTTCAAGGCTGCAGTCATCGGAGCAGGTCCTGGTGGACTCTCTGCTGCATTCTTCCTTGCCCGCAGTGGTTTCGATACCTCCGTGTTTGAACGAGAAGAGAGTGCCGGGGGAGTGGTTCGCCATGTCATCCCAGGCTTCCGCCTTCCTGTTGAAGCCATCGAGAATGATGTTGATTTCATCAAGGCCCATGGAGTGGATTTCCACTATGGCGTCAAGAGCGATGAGATGACCATCAAGGCTTTGCGGTCGAAAGGATACTCACACATCTTCTATGCCATCGGCAGTGAGGTGGACAACGACATCCCTCTCACTGGGGACCGATCACGCGTACAACGCTCCCTTGAGTTCCTTGGTAATTTCCGTAAGGACCCCTCCAAGGTAAGACTTGGCAAGCATGTGGTCATCGTCGGTGGTGGTAATACCTCCATGGACAGTGCCCGTGCAGCAACAAGGGTTGCCGGTGTAGAGAAGGTGTCGGTCATCTATCGTAGGACAGAGAAAGAGATGCCTGCAGACCATGAGGAGTATGCAAATGCTCAGGATGAGAATGTAGAGTTCATCTTCTTGGCAAACCCCGAATCCTTTGAGGGAAACCAGCTCACCGTCCGTAAGATGGAGCTTGGCGAGAAGGATGCCTCCGGCAGATGTCGCCCTGTTGCTACCGATGAGACCTATACCATGGACTGCGATGTCATGATCACCGCCATTGGCGAGTATGCCGACGGCGAGAAGCTCACTTGGTTTGGAGTCCCTCTCAATGAGAAGGGTTGGCCTATTGCTGATAAGGAGACTAAGGAGACTGAGGTTGAGGACGTCTATGCCATCGGTGATGTGCAGTCAGGACCTTCCTCAGTTGTCCAATGTATCGCAAGCGCCCGCAGTGCCGTTGAGGCTGCCATCGACAAGATCCTCGGTCCCGAGGATGAGGACGATGAAAGCTGCGACTGTGGTCACGACCATGGACCTGATGAAGCATGTGAAGAGGATGACGATGATTTCGAAGACTTCGACGAGGAACTCTCTGACTTGGACAACGAAGAGCTGACAGTAGCTGAAAACGAGTACTTTGCAGAGATTGCCGAAAAGAAGAGCAGGATTCTCGTATCCAAGGCTATGGACGACAAGAAGTTTGCTGAAACTGAAGCAAGCCGCTGTATGGAATGTTCCTACATCTGTAACAAGTGTGTGGATGTATGTCCTAACCGTGCCAACGTTGCCATTGATGTGCGTAACACCGGCGTCTTCTCCGATCCTTTCCAGATTCTCCATCTCGATGCATACTGCAACGAGTGTGGTAACTGCGAAACCTTCTGTCCGTATGACGGTGGGCCCTATCGCAAGAAGTTTACCCTCTTCAGTCGCAACGATGATTTTGAGAACTCCGAAAACAGTGGTTTCTTTGTAGAGGACGATGAGATTCTTGTCCGCCTGGACGGGAAGATCTTCCACTGCTCACTAGACGGGGATGGAATTCTCACCGGAGACGAAGAAGGCATCACTGACGAAGTGGCTGCCATGATAGAAGAAGTGTTCACAACCTACAGCTATCTGCTGGGGTATGTCTCTGAATAAGGAGCGAATTGTGTCTAGTATTGTTATCAAGAACACCCGAGTCATGCAGACTATGCCTCCCTTTGCCGTAACCGAAGATGTTGATGTCGTCATAAAGGACGACATCATCACCGCGGTAGGAAAAGGTGCAGGTGATACGATCAGCTCTGACAAGATCATTGACGGCAGGAACAAGACAGTAAT
This sequence comes from uncultured Sphaerochaeta sp., assembly GCA_964469205.1. GTDB lineage: Bacteria > Spirochaetota > Spirochaetia > Sphaerochaetales > Sphaerochaetaceae > Sphaerochaeta. The sequence goes on from CAYXYD010000034.1 coordinate 8,870, forward strand.
ACCTGGTAACGTATGTGGTCACCACCACTACTACTCCGGGTTTGCCCGAGGGATGCTCATATCTGCAGGCCCTCAGAATGATTTTATACAAATTCTGAAAGAGTGGTGGTGGCGCCTCGATAGGGGCCTTGATGAGGAGGCTATATATTACAGTTCCCTTATCTGTTCCCTCGATGCTATCGCTGCAGGTACCACTACCTGTATTGACCACCATGCAAGTCCCAACCATATCGCCAACTCCTTGGACACCATTGCCAAGGGAATGGAAGAGGTTGGTGTGCGTGGGACCACCTGCTACGAGGTTACTGACCGTAACTTCGGTATGAAGGAAGTGGAGGCCGGTGTTGAGGAGAACCTGCGCTTTGCAAAATCTGCAAAGAGTCGCAAGCTCGTCCGAGGAATGGTTGGAGGGCACGCCCCTTTCACCATCCCTGATGAAGGTCTTCGTATGATGGCTGAGGTTATGCATGAGAGTGGGGCTGGTCTTCACCTCCATGTTGCCGAGGACAAGTACGATGTGCTTCATTCACACCATCACTACAATATGGATATTGTCGATCGTCTGGAGAAGTTTGGTCTGCTGACCGATAACTCACTGTTGGTGCATGGCCTCTCTCTCAACGAAGCTGAGATTGGTAAGATCAACAGCCATGACACGTTCTTAGCACATAATGCGCGAAGCAACATGAACAACCATGTGGGATACTGTCAGAACCTCCAGAAGGTGAAGAACCTGATCATCGGTACCGATGGTTGTGGTGGAAACATGTTTGAAGAGCTCAAGCTATCATTCTTCAAGCATAAGGATGAGGGTGGCTCCTGGTGGCCAGGGGACTTTGTCACCGCTCTGGCCAGAGGGAACCAGCTCGTCGAAAAGTATTTTGATGGCAAGTTCGGTAGGGTAGAGGCTGGCTTCAAGGCTGACCTCAATATTCTTGATTACCACAATCCGACACCCTTGGTTGCTGACAACAGTGCAGCGCACTTTGTGTGGGGCATGAGCAGCAACTGTGTGGAGAGTGTCATTGTCGATGGTAAGGTGGTAATGGAAAATCACCAGTTCCCAGGCATTGATGTGCCTGCCATCTACGCAAAGGCAGCAGAAGTTGCCAAGCGCGTTTGGGAAAAAGTGGATACTATCGCCCCGTAACGGAAGCGAAAGAGAATATGACCAAAACGGTCAAAGGGAAGGGATACATGACGATTCAGGAACAGATCAAAGCAAAGGCTGTCGAATATCGCGATTATACGGCTATCAACCTCTCCAAAATGGTGAAGGTGAAGAGCTATAGCTCTCAAGAAGAGGACGTATGCCGTCTTATTGTCACCCTCTGTGAAGAGGCTGGTTTCGATGAAGTCTACATCGATGGACTCGGTTCAGTTATTGGACGAGTTGGAAACGGGAAGAAAAAACTGGCTTTTGATGCACACATCGACACAGTCGAAGTGGGTAACATGAAAAACTGGGATTTTGATCCCTTCAGTGGTGAGATCAAGGACGGTATCATCTATGGTCGTGGAACCAGTGACCAGAAAGGTGGAGCAGCTTCTATGATCACCGCCGGACGCATCCTTAAGGAGCTCGGCTATGGGGGTGAGTACACTGTCTACTTTACCTTTACCGTAATGGAAGAGGACTGTGACGGCATGTGCTGGAAGTACCTCATTGAAGAAGAGAAGTTCAAGCCAGATTTGGTTGTCTCCACCGAGCCCACCACCTGTCAGCTCTATCGCGGACACCGCGGTCGTATGGAGATCAGAGTTATCCTCAAGGGTGTCTCCTGTCACGGAAGTGCTCCTGAAAGAGGCGTCAGTGCAGCTTACAAGGCAGCTAAGGCCGCTCTTGCAATTGAGCAGCTGAACAAGGATCTCAAACCAGATGCAGAGAAGTTCCTTGGTAAGGGAACCATCACTGTCAGCCAGATGGACGTTAAGGGACCTAGCCAGTGTGCAGTTGCAGACTATGCCATGCTCTATCTTGACCGTCGCCTGACATGGGGTGAGGATGCAGAACTTGCCATGGGTCAGGTCCTCGACTATATCTCCAAGGCAACTGGTGATGATCCATCAGCAATTGTCGTTGAAATGCCTGACTACGAGAAGACCGGTTGGACCAAGAAGGAATACTCACAGGAACTCTACTTCCCCACCTGGAAGATTGATCAGGACCATCCTTTGGTAGTTGCTGGTGTTGCCGGCTATGAGAATCTCTTCGGCAAGAAACCTGTAGTTGACAAGTGGACTTTCTCCACCAACCTGGTTGCAACCACCGGAAGACACAAGATTCCCGCAATCGGCTTTGGCCCTGGCGACGAATCCCAGGCTCATGCTCCCAACGAGATCAGCCGTGTTGATGACTTGGAAATTTGTGCAGCGTTCTACGCAATGCTTCCTTATTCACTCGAGAAGAAATAGGCCAGATGGTTTATTTTAAGTAACTGATATGGTATACTAATAGCCACGGGGTGTAATGCCTCGTGGCTGTTTTGACCTTTCGGATATCCATTCTGTTTTTATTTAGATGATGGAGGGTGGTATTCCGATCGAAGGAGATCCAAAGATGGCAGTCATGCCTATTGGAAAACCCTGTTACCAATGCGTAGGAATGATAACCAAAGCCCTTGGGCCAGTACCTCCCAACAGTGTATCCGAAAAGCCGTTAGGCAATTCTGAGGCCTGTAGGACCATACATCCTGCCCCTTTGGTTACTCACTCTGTGCACTTTGGATTTTTCTGCTTTCGATAGGGGCTCTTGCTAGTCGCTACGAACTGGATGCAACAACACTTGGGAAGCCTGGTGCATCCTTACAGCTTCTGCTTCTCACCTTCCTTGCTGTCACTGGACAGCTTGCGATGCCGGAGTTTGGACGGACTTCACCCTCACCGAAGATAGAAGTGTCAGAACTTTCCATGGTGAAGTCATCGTGTAGGAGAACCTATGAAGGATTCACTAGTACTGAAAAACATCTTTTGTCTGCAGACCAGTTTTGACAAGGAGGCATATAAGGGTGCCGACTTGCTGATTGTAGGCAACAAGGTAGCCAAGATTGTCCCTAAGGGTGGACTTGTCGTTGAAAAGGGTGTGAGGGTCATTGACTGTTCACACCATGTGGTCATCCCTGGCTTGGTAAATACCCATCACCACTTTTACCAGACACTGACGCGAAATCACCCTGCTGTACAGAATGCCAAGCTATTTGACTGGCTTAAGTTCCTGTACGACGTATGGAAATATGTCGACGATGAGGCTGTATATTACTCCTCCATGCTCGCCATGGCCTCCCTGATGAAGACCGGCTGTACCCTTACCACCGACCACCACTATCTCTATCCCCGTTCCTTCAAGGGCGATCTCATGGGATTGCAGTTCAAGGCCGCAGATCAACTCGGTATGCGCTTTAGCCCGACCAGAGGCTCGATGAGTTTGAGCAAGAAGGATGGAGGTCTCCCCCCTGACAGTGTAGTGCAGACTCTTGAGGAAATCCTCAGCGACAGTGAAAGGTGCATCAAGACCTATCATGACAGCGCTCCCGATGCTATGCACAAGATAGCCCTTGCCCCCTGCAGTCCTTTCAGTGTCACCAAGGAACTGATGACCGAGACAGCAGAGCTTGCCCGCAAGTATGGCGTCAGGCTCCATACCCACCTGTGTGAGACTGCCGATGAGGCAGATTTCTGTCAGGAGATGTATGGGACGACACCTGTCGCCTTGATGCAGGAGTGCAACTTGATCGGGTCCGATGTATTTTATGCCCATGGTATTCACTTCAACGATGAAGAGTTGAAGATTCTCAAGGATACGGGTTCCCATATTGCACATTGTCCCTCTTCAAACATGCGCCTAGGTAGTGGAATCTGCCGTGTTAAGGAGATGTTGGAGATGGGTATCAATGTAGGTATCGGCGTTGACGGCAGTGCCAGCAATGATAGTTCTGACATGCTTGCAGAGGTACGTCAGGCACTGTTGCTGCAACGTGTCCGCTATGGTTCTGATGGCCTTACCGCCAACCAGGCTTTCACTATGGCAACTGAGAACGGTGCAAAGATGCTGAACTTTGGCAACGTAGGAAGGCTTGATGAGGGTTGGGCGGCAGACATGGCCATTTTTGATGTCTCTACCATTCCCTATGCAGGAAGTCAGAGTGACCCTGTAGCTAGCCTGATATTCTGTGGTAGTAACCACAATACCGACTATACGATCATCAACGGAAAGGTTGTAGTAGACCAGGGGCAGCTGGTTGGATATGACGAAAAAGAACTTGCCGATAAGGCAAATGCCATCAGCGCAAAGCTCATGGATAAGGCTGCCAGAAAGGAGGCATTATGATCCAGGAATTTCTTATTGCAAAAGATACTGAGGATGCGCTCAAACTGAAACGAAACAACCCCAAAAGCGTATTCTATGCGGGTGGGACTGAGATAAACCGATTGAACTCCACCATTGATGCTAAGACCGCCATCAGTCTCACAAAACTTGGACTAGATGCCATCACAGATGAAGGCAAGTCGATTCGCATCGGTAGCATGGTCACCTTCCAGCAGTTGGTGGATTCGGCTCTTGTTCCCCAATGGCTGAAGGATGCCGCCTTGTATTGTGGTTCCTTCACCAAAAGGAATATGGCAACCATAGGGGGCAATCTGGCCATGTGCAGTGACCACTCCTATCTTGCTCCTGCTTTGCTCGCATCGCGTGCAAGGGTGCTGACTGCAAACATTACCGAAGAGGGTTCTTACAATGAGGATAATATCCCCATCCGAGAATACCATGTCTACCATACCCAGTTCAGTGGCACCTTGCTGCTAGGGATGCTCATTTCCAAGGACAGCCGTTTTGTAGGATCGCTACGGTATGCAAATACTGTGCAGAGCCAAGCAGCTGTAACTGTAGGGTTTGGGGCTACAAAGAACGGGGAAGGGGTCATCGACCACGTCCGCGTCTTTGCCGCCGTTAAGGGAATTGGCTTGCAGCGTCTTTCCACCGTTGAAAATGCCATTGAGAATGGGGAGCTTACCACCAAACAGGATGTACAGCTTGCCGCAGGACATGCGATCGAAGCGAAGGACGACAGTACCGGCAGTTCCTCCTACAAGCGATACATCGCTAGTGAGGGGATAGCCCAGCTATTTTCCAACTTCATTTCTGGAGGTGCAAAATGAACAAGATTACTCTTACCATAAATAATAAGAAACTACAGGCCACCGTAGAGGGAGCCGAGTCTCTACGCTCACTGTTGGTCAGACTCGGCTATATCAGTGTCCGCGACAGTGACGACCGCGAAGGGTTCGCAGGTAGCGACACCATCATTTTCAATGATAAGCCTGTCTATGCCAACCTGATGCTCGCCCTTCAGGCAGAGGGAGCGACCATCCGCACGGTAGAGGGTCTGGGTAATAGCCGTAAGCTCAGCATTGTCCAGCAGGCCATGATCGATGCTGGAATTGTCCAGAGTGCGTATAATGCACCAGCTGCCGCGTTGTTGCTCACTTGGCTGCTGGAGAAGGAGAAGAATCCTACACGTGCACAGATTGCTGAGGTGTTTTCGGGTATCTTTATCCGTGATGCAGGGTATGAGCACTACTACCTTGCTGTAGAGCTTGCCAAGGAGATGCGTGATACTGGTGCGTACAAGACTGTCATCTCCCCAAGTTTCCGTGACCATCTTACCTATGTGGGCAAACCCAAGTCCAAGGTAGATGGGCCCCAGCTTGTAGCAGGGGAGAAGAGCTTTGTAGAGGACCGCGTTCTCCCTGGCTACAAGACCATGGTTGTGCTTCGTTCCCCGTACGCCCATGCCTACATCAAGAGCATCGATACCAAAAAAGCTCTTGCAATGGAAGGTGTGGTGGAGATCTTTACCTATAAGAACAGCTCTCAGGTCACTTACATGCAGGCTGGACAGGGAAACCCTGAGCCAAGTCCCCATGATAGGCGCCTGTTCAATGAAAAGGTCCGACACGTCGGTGACAGGGTTGCTGCCATTGTTGCAGATACCATGGAGCAGGCCATAGCTGCCCGTGATGCCATCAAGGTGGAGTATGAGGTTCTCAAGCCTGTCTTCACTGTAGAGGAAGCAATGGCAGAGGGTGCTCCCATCGTCCAAAACGGAGTGGTTGAATTTAAGGTTGGAGCTCCCGATGATCTTGCTGACTATAACAAGAAGGCAGATCCTCGTGACGGCAAGGTCGTCTACCAGTTCCCCCTGCATGGCGATATCCGTAGGAACGTCGCTTCTGCTGCCCATGGGCATATCGGGGACGTGGAGAAGGGATTTAAGGAAGCTGATGCTGTAGTCGAACAGACCTACCAGACAAGTCAGATACAGTGTACCCCTCTTGAGCCACACCTTTGTTTTGCAAAAATTGACAATGGCCGCTTGGTCGTGCATGCCTCGACTCAGGTTCCTTTCCACGTCAGGCGTATCGTCGCCTGGGTGTGTGAGATCCCTGAGAACAAGATTCATGTCATCAAGGAGAAGGTCGGTGGTGGTTATGGTTCCAAGCAGGATATCTTGGTTGAGGACCTTGTAGGCTATGCAACCTGGATCACAGGACAGCCGATCTACTATCGTAACACCCGTGAAGAGGAGTTCGTTGCCAACTCGACCCGTCATCCTATGCGGATGACCGTGAAGATGGGGGCAAAGAAGGACGGAACACTCACCGCAGTCTATATGGACGTTCGTGCAAACACCGGCCCGTACGGCAACCACTGTCTTACCGTTCCGATGAATGCATGTTCCAAGACACTGCCTTTGCTCAAGTGTGACAACATGAAGTTTGATGTCATAACCTACTATACCAACATTCTGCCAACCGGAGCCTATCAGGGCTATGGAGCCCCTAAGGGCACCTACTCCCTGATGGTCTGTATGGCAGAGCTGGCTGACAAGCTTGGCATTGACTACTACCAGATGGCTCTCAAGAACAAGGTCGAACCCGGCTATATGCTGGAGATTCTCAAGGGCCTTGGAGAGGGACGTGAAGGTACTGTGGTTCCTGTAGGATCCTGTGGTCTTGAAGATGCCCTGGTCCAGGGTGCTAAGATGATCGAATGGGGCAAGAAAGTTACCTCCAACAATCCTGACTGGAAGGTAGGCAAGGGCTTTGCCATGATCCAGCAGGGTTCTGGGCTTCCAGGTCTTGACCACTCGAATGCTTGGGCAAAGTTGCTCACCGATGGGACCTTCCAGATCTTCAGCGGTGGTGCCGACCTAGGGACCGGACTCGATACCATCAGCGTAAAGATGGTTAGTGAAGCGTTCTGCATTCCGATGGATCTCGTTACAGTCATCAGTGGTGACACTGACAGCTGTACTTTTGACACCGGGGCCTATGCATCCAGCGGTACTTACTTCAGTGGCAATGCATCCTTCTATGCTGCAGAGGACCTGAAGAAGAACCTGCTCGCAGAGGCTGCAAAGCAGATGGGCGAGAAGGCAGAGGATCTTATCTGTCAAGCTCCAGGAGAGGTGTACAGCACCAAGACAAAGAAGAGCCTCAGCTATGGCAAGCTAAGCCATGATGCCCTTACCGGCACAGGCTCGGGTCAGGTGATGGGTCGTGCTTCGTTTACCACGAACCACAGCTCCATCCCCTATGGTGCCCACTTTGCCCAGGTTGCTGTCAATGTGCGTACTGGCAAGATCAAGGTGCAGAAGTTCTATGCCTTGCAGGATGCCGGCACTCCCATAAACCCTGAACTTGCCCTTTGCCAGATGTACGGCGCTGCTCTCAAGTCCATTGGCCATACCCTCTACGAGGATATGATCATCGACGAGAATGGTGTTTGCATCACAGCAAACCTTACTGATTACGGTGTTCCGATGATCAGTGAGCAACCCGAAGATTTCAAGGCTGTCCTGATCGATATCAATGATGAGGTGGGTCCGTATGGAGCCAAGTCCATCAGTGAGATCGCGACCAATGGGGCTGCCCCTGCAATCGCCATTGCTATCCATGATGCTGTTGGTATCTGGATGCGCTCGTGGCCTTTCTCTGCAGAGAAGATTCTGAGGGAGCTTGGTAAGATTTAAGATTTTTGCAACAAACTGCAACAAATAAACTAGACATTGGATTGTAGCCATGCTATAGTACCGGTGTCTGGTTTTTTTCAGAAATACTATGGAGGACCCCGCGAATGAAGGACAATGCCACTATTAAGAAAATGATTGAGGAGTTAAAGACTCTCAAGACTGAGAACATGTACCTCAATGATTTTTTCCATACTTGGAAAGAGTCTGATGATGAGATCAAGGCTGTATTTGATGTAGCCGAGATTTTGCGTGCAATGCGTGAAAACAACATTTCAACCAAGGTTTTTGACAGTGGACTTGGAATTTCAGTTTTCCGCGACAACTCAACCCGTACCCGTTTCAGCTTCACCAGCGCCTGTAACTTGCTTGGCCTTGCCATTCAGGATCTAGACGAAGGGAAGAGCCAGATTGCCCATGGTGAGACAGTCCGTGAGACTGCCAACATGATCAGCTTCATGGCTGATGTCATTGGTATCCGTGACGACATGTACATTGGCAAGGGCCATACCTACATGAAGACCGTTGCTAGTGCAGTACAGGAAGGCTTCGACGAAGGTATTCTCGAGCAGAGACCTACCATCGTGAACCTCCAGTGCGATATCGACCACCCAACCCAGAGCATGGCTGACATGTTGCACGTAATCAACCACTTCGGTGGAGTTGAAAACCTCAAGGGCAAGAAAGTTGCCATGACTTGGGCCTACAGCCCCTCCTACGGCAAGCCTCTCTCTGTTCCCCAGGGAATCATCGGTCTGTTCACCCGCTTCGGCATGGAAGTAGTCCTTGCCCACCCAGAAGGGTACAACGTGATGCCTGAGGTTGAGGAGATTGCAAAGGCCAACGCCAAGAAGGGCGGTGGTTCTTACAAGAGAGTCGCCACCATGGAAGAAGCTTTCAAGGATGCAGACATTGTCTATCCTAAGAGCTGGGCACCTTTTGCCGTCATGAAAGAGAGGACCGAGATCGTTGCACATGGTGATGATGTTGCCCTGAAGGCACTTGAGAAGAGCTGCTTGACAACTAACGCCAAGTTCAAGAACTGGACCTGCACTGAAGACCTGATGAAGACCACCAAAGATGGTGAAGCCCTCTACATGCATTGCCTGCCCGCTGACATCACTGGTGTCTCCTGCAAGGAAGGTGAGGTTGAGGAAGCTGTCTTTGACAAGTACCTTGTTCCCCTCTACAAGGAAGCAAGCTACAAGCCTTATGTAATCGCAGCAATGATGTTCCTTGCCAAGTTCCAGAATCCTTCTGCAAAGTTGGGTGAACTGCTCGCTGATGCAACCAAGAGAATCAAATAAGCGAAAGCTATAAGCAATTCTAACAGAAGGCCAGGAGAAATCCTGGCCTTCG
>CAYXYD010000035.1:0-18239 GCA_964469205.1 uncultured Sphaerochaeta sp.
ATTTCTTTTCGGCATGCTTAAGAATGCTCAGGCCTTGATGCAGAGCAAACAGATCCCCAAGGAGATTACCTTTATTATCCAGGGGCTCATCGTTATTTTCATTGCTTTACGCTCGGCATTGAAGATCTATCGTGAGTATTTGGACAAGCGGACACTACAGAAGGAGGTTGGGGTAAAATGAGTATGATACTTGGCATGTTCCCTTCAATCCTTATGATAGTGGCCCCCATTCTCATCACTGCCATCGGTGGCATGATCTGTGAGAAATCAGGTGTCGTCAATATCGCCCTCGAAGGCCTTATGGCCATCGGGGCCTGTACAGCAGCCTCTGCACACGTCTTGATGGAAAGTGCTGGGGTTCCCCATCATATCTCGATTATCCTAGCCCTGGTTTCAGGCGCCTTTGCTGGTGGGGCCTTCTCCCTGATCCATGCAGTGGCAGCCATCAACCTCAATGCGGACCAGACCATCAGCGGAACCGGTATCAACCTGCTTTCCAGCGGGGTGACCATCTTTGCCTCCCAGATTCTCTTCTCTGCAGACCGGACCCGAGGGTTCAGGATGGGGATGCAGACTGACTTTTTGGGAATCTATCCTACAGCCTATATTGCCATTGCGGTGGTAGTCTTCTCCTGGTTCTTACTCTACAAGATGCCCTTTGGCATGCACCTGCGTTCCTGTGGTGAGCATCCTAGTGCGGCAGAGAGTGTGGGTATCAACGTCAAGAGAATGCGCTACTTTGCCGTATTGTCCAGTGGTGTTCTGGCGGGTCTTGCAGGTGGGTGTGTCGTATTGACGCAGACCATCCAATACACCTCCAATACCATTAACGGACGTGGCTTTATTGCCTTGGCGGCAGTATCCTTCGGTCGATGGAAACCCCTTGGGGTATTGGGAGCAGCGTTTCTCTTTGGAGCTGCCCAGGCCTTTGCCATCATAGCGAACAATATTCCGGCCCTGCGTGTGCTGCCTACTGAGATATTCAATATCCTTCCCTATGTGACCACCTTGGTCGCACTGGTCTTGTTCAGTGGTAAGAACTATGCTCCAAGTGCTGCAGGCCAACCTTATGAGAAGGGGGCTTCCTGATGACACCACATAACAAGGCGAATAAGGGGGACATCGCCCCTATAGTCCTAGCACCAGGTGACCCTTTGCGTGCAAAGCTGGTCGCAGAGAAATTCCTTACCGACGCTCATCTGGTTACCGATGTGCGTAATGTCCTTGGATATACTGGCCTGTATAAGGGTAAGGAGGTGAGTGTTCTCTCCACTGGCATGGGGGGGCCCTCTGCTGGAATCTACAGTTACGAGTTATATACCGAGTATGAAGTTGAAGCCATCATCCGTATCGGCACCTGTGGAGGCTTCCAACAAAAGATAGAGGTAGGGGATCTGGTATTTGCCATGACTGCCAGCACCGACTCTGCCTGGGCACACCAGTACAATCTGAAGGGGACTCTCAGTCCCTGTTGTGATGCCAACCTGCTACTGGAGGCTGTAAAGCAAGCGAAAGAGCTGGGGTATGCCCATCATCTGGGAATGGTGTTTTCCAGTGACCTGTTCTCATCCTACAATGCACTGGGCGAGGATAGTTGGAAGGCGTGGGCCCGTATGGGAGCCCTTGCCCAAGACATGGAGAGCTATGCTCTCTATGCAACAGCGGCATGGTGTGGCAAACGCGCGCTCTCTATCCTTACTATGACAGATAGTTGTGTGACAAATGTTGGTCTTCCTGATGAGAGAAGAATGGCTGCCCTCTATCCTATGCTGTCGGTAGCCTTGGAAACTGCATGGGAGACCCTATGACTTTTCTTGAAGCGATGCAGAGCCGCTTTGCCTGCAAATTTTACTCAGATAAGAAGATATCGGAAGAAGATCTGCTCTCGATCTTGGAATATGGACGGCTTACGCCGACCTCCTTTGGTCTGGAACTCTGGTCCTTTCATGTGGTGGAGAACCCCGTCCTACGAAAGCATCTCTTTACTGCCTGTTTTGAGCAGGAGTCTGTCCTGACAGCTCCTCTTAGTATCATAACCCTCAGTAGGACACACACCTATCTGGCCCCTGATGGCATTCCTGTAAAGGAGCGTGGCGCACGCTTTCCCGGATCCCTCACAGATTTTGTAGAGGACTACCGTCCATATTATGACTTTCTGAGGGAAAAAGGCCGCCTGGAAAGCTGGTCACGAAGCCAAGGCTATCTTGCTGTTGCCAACATGATGACCGGCTCTGCTGCTCTGGGGATCCAGAGCTGTGCAATAGAGGGCTTTGATGAGGATCTGGTTCTCGCTATTCTTGGCCTGGACCGTAAAGACTGGACAGTCTCCATGGTCATCCTGTTCGGATACCCTGCAGAGCCTACCCGCCCTAAGATTAGGGCGAGCTTGGAGAGCCTGGTGGTCCGGCACTAGGCGAAACAGTCAGCTCAGAGCATTGAGTGCCTGGTCGATAAGTGACCAGAAATGGGTGAGCTCTGCCTTCTTGGCAACAAGGACACCACCTTTCTTACAAGTCTTACCCCGCAGTGTTTTCCCGTAGGTTGCCTGGTCGGCAAGCTCTACTGAGACCTCATGCCTTTCGTAGATGAAGGGCTTGGGATCGATCAGGTAGGCTATGCACAGAGGGTCGTGCATGGCTGGGTAGCCGACTCCCTTTCTCTGGTAGTTAGCCATATAGGTATCCATGCAGTCACAAAACAACTTCGCACTCTTTCCTCCAAAGGCCTTGTAGCGTTCCAAGGCCTCAGGCGTGAGGTTTACTTTAGTTGTGCAGTCAAGGGGAAACATCACCAAGGGGGCTCCACTTGAGAATACAATCTGCGCGGCTTCCGGGTCGGCATAGGTGTTGAACTCTGCCTCGAGTGTCACATTGCCCCCCACAAAGGATCCACCCATGAGGACTATTTCCTTTACCAAGCTAATGATCTTAGGTTCCTGCTGCATGGCAAGGGCTATGTCAGTCAAAGGTCCGACAGGGACCAGGGTTATTTCATGAGGGTTGGCCATGATGGTATCGATGATGAAGCGGATACCGCTTCCTTCTCGCACCTGTTGGCGCTTTCTCGTTTGGAAGACAGGACCATCGAGCCCGCTCGCCCCATGGAAGTCTCCTGCATGGACACGCTCACGCTTCAGTGGCTTTGCTGATCCTGCGTATATAGGGGCTTCGATGCCCACCACCTCACAGACATTGAGGGTATTTTCAAGGGTCCTATCAAGGCCTACATTGCCTGCGGTGGCAACCAAGCCCTCTATGTGGATGGTCTTTGAACCTGCTGCGAGGATGATGGCTACCGCATCATCGAGACCCGTATCGACATCAAGGATGATTCTCTGCATTTACATTTCCTTTTTAGGCTTGGGAAGCATGATATTCAAGGCTACGGCAACTACTGTTGCGATGACTACCGGAGACTGGCCGAAGATTACCTGAAACCAATCCGGGAAGGTCGAGATGGCAGCGGAGGAGTCGGCTATGCCGATTCCCAAGGCTGCCGAGAGTCCTACAATGGAGGTGTTTCGGTAGTTCATCTCTTCTGACACTACCAGCTTCATACCGGTCATGGCTATCGAGGCGAATACTGAGATGGTGGCGCGGTTGATGACCTTGGTAGTGGTGACGATACCAACGTTCTGACTGTAGGTTGAGGTGGGAAGCCCTCCTATCATGGCGCCAAGCAGGTTGGTGAAGCCGTATCCTACGATACCGGCTCGCAGTTCGGTGGTGGTAGGCTCGCGATCCATAGAGCCTACGGTGGTGGCGGTGAAGTCACCGATAGCCTGGATGGCGTTGATGGCAAAGAGGATACCCAAGGCGAAACAGGCCGATATCTCAAACTTGATGCCGAAGTGCATGATCGTTGGAGCTTGGAACACTCCGGCTGTTGCGATGGAGGAGAAATTGACAATACCTAGGAACAGCGAGATGATGTACCCGACGATGATACCGATAAGGATCGAGGCCAGCTTGAAGATGCCCCTGCCAAAGTGGTTGAGCACCGTTACAACCGTCAGCGTGATAATGGCTAATATCCAGTTCTGTGCAGATCCGAAGGTGGGGCTTCCTACGCCCCCTGCCATATAGTTGATGGCTGTGGGGTAGAGTGAAAGCCCGATGGTAAAGACTACGGTTCCTGTGATGAGGGGAGGGAAGAACTTGCGCAGCTGCTTGACGAATACCCCCACAAAGATGGCGACAACACCTCCCACCAACTGTGCTCCGAATATGGTGGCGATGTCATACCCTGCGGCTATTCCCTGCATGCTGGGTAGGTACGCAAAGCTGACACCCAAGATGACAGGAAGCCCTGAACCAAGATATTTTCCTATGGGGAACAGTTGTAGAAAGGTTGCCACCGCGGCAATTACCAGAGCCCCCTGAACCAATATGATGCTGTCTTGTGCTGAAAGATTCGCAACTCTGGAAAGTATGAGCGCTGGGGTAACACAGCCTACGATCATGGCAACTACATGCTGGGTTGCCAAAGGAAATGCACGTTTGAGGGAAGGGACCCCTTCCAACGTGAAGATAGTAGTTCTTTGTATTGGTTTCATTGACCTGTCCTTTCTGGAGATTAACCCTTAGATGGTAGCACAACAGCCAAGACGTATAAAGAGCAATCACTGAAAACAGTCTAGAAAACAGTCTAGAAAGATTGTGCAATGAAATACTATTGTTCCACTATTTTGCGGAAAAACAAAACAAGTAATCCTATACTGTTTTACCCTCTTGATTCTGATAGGAAAAAGAGTGCAAGTTGTGGTAGTATCTTCACTATGAGAATCATACAAATAGCAGTTGGAAAAAATCAGGGAAGCCTTACCGGCTACCTGCAGGATTTTACCCAGGATGGGGGAATACGGAATATCAGGCCTACGGTGGTGATCTGCCCCGGAGGCGGATATCGTTTTCTTTCGGAGAGGGAGCGTGACCCTGTAGCACTTCACTTTCTTTCGATGAGCTACAACGTCTTCATACTGGACTATTCGGTGCAAGAGGATGCCTCCTCACTGAACCCTCTCATTGAGGCAAGCGAAGCCATCATAAAGATTCGTGAACACGCTGTGGAGTGGATGTGCGACCCGCATGGCATAGCCATTCTGGGCTTCAGTGCTGGCGGTCATGTTGCCGCTTCCTTGGCTACGCTGCATGACCACCCAAGACTGCAATCTGTCTCTGATACCCAGGGAGGCTTGAACCGCCCCGACGCTGCAGTGCTTTGTTATCCTGTAATATCCACAAAACAGGGTATTGGTCATCAGGAAAGCGCTGATTGGGTAAGTGGAAAAGACGAGGAGGACCGTAAGCTGTTCAGCCTGGAAGACCAGGTTACAGATACCACGGTTCCCTGCTTTATCTGGCATACCGTCGCCGATGCCTCTGTGCCGGTGGAGAACAGCATGCACTTTGCCTCTGCCTTGAAGGCCAAGGACGTTCCCTTTGCGCTGCATCTCTTCACTGATGGCAACCATGGCCTGTCGATGTGCAACCATGAGGTGGGAAGTCCCAACGGCGCGTGTCAGGCTTGGGTAGGACTCTGCTCGACCTGGCTCAACGATAGATTCGAGCATGACCTATAGGGTCTTGCTATAGGGTAGCGACGATTCCCTCAGCAGAACGGATACCACTTGCCCAGGCACCAGTTATACCACGGCTGGTGCCTGCTCCGTCTCCAGCAAACCATACATCCTCGGTGACACGGAAGCGTTCATCGAGGTAGGCTGGCTTGTTTGCATACAGTTTGATCTCAGGGTAGTACATGATGGTTGAGGGGTGCAGGACTCCTGGTACGATGGTGTCCAGGTTCTTCATCGCCCGCCAGATCGCTCGCAGTATCTTTGCTGGAATTGCAAGGGATATGTCCCCGGGGCAGCAGGTTTTCAGAGAGGGCTCAAAGTCATAGAGATCGCCGCTGAAGCTGTCCTCCTTGCTTCTGGAGCCGAGACGGAAGTCCCCTACACGCTGCATCAGAGGCTTGCCGCCTCCCATCAGGGCTGCCTGCAAGCCGAGGTTCTCGGCAAAGGCCTGCCCGCTTGCCAATGGTTCTGTGAAGCGTACGGTCTTGAGGATGGCGAAGTTAACCAGACCGTTGTCATTGTGGGTGTCGGCTGAGAATGCATGGCCATTGACCGAGTGCCACTCGTCCCCACGGCTGGTTGCATAGCGTTCGCGCACCACATGGGCATTGCCGCTGTTAGTGCAGAAGGTCCGCACCTTGTCTGGAAAGTAGAACTTGGGATCATAGTAGTCTTTTACGATAGGGTAGTGCTCGATGCGCGTCTCTATCCTGATCCCGATATCGACGATGTTGTCGACAAAGGGGACATTGAGGGTATGCATGAGGTCTTGGAGGAAGTGAAATCCCTTTCGCCCTGGGGCTATCAGGAGCTTCTTGTACCCGATCTCCCTCTTCTCAGTGGTGATGAACCGCTCGTTTTTGTGTATGTTCTCCATCGCCTCACCTAGGGCAAGCTCTACTCCAAGCTCCTCTAGTCTTACCAACAGTTCCTTTATGAGGCGCAAGCCTCCATCAGTACCGAGGTGTGTCTGCCTGATGTCCAAAAGCGTACAGCCCAAACGGGAGGCTCTCTTTTGGTAGATATCTATGTTTTTCTTGGGTAGGAAGGATGGCTGGAGAAATTCAATGACCTGTTCTAGGTAACGGTCGGCATCCTCAGCTTTCCAATACTCGGTGGGGAATCCTATTGGGAAGGTGAAATTCATCTTGCAGTCGTTGCGCATGCCACCTGTAGAGGTTCTTTCCCGGTCAAGCATGAGAATCTTGAGGTCAGGTCTCTCTTTAGCAATGGTGAAGGCCGCTCCCATTCCAGCAGGTCCGCTTCCTACAATGACAACATCATATGTTTCCATCTGGTCCCTCCAAAGAAGTATGGAAGGCTCTTCCTTCCGCGTCATTATCCCGAATCTATCTTCTTTGGTAAAGCCCTGTTTGTGTTAGGAATATATTGATTAGTAGTGAGAAGTAAGGTATTATTCCTTAATAGGAATAATAGTTTGGAGCATACAATATGTATATGAGTACGAAGCAAGCAGCCCTACAATGGGGTATTTCTGAGCGCAGGGTCCGTATTCTTTGTTCTGAAGGGAGAATCGATGGGGTCATCCGTAGCGGGTGGGCCTGGAATATTCCCCTCGATGCGGCAAAGCCCACTGATGGGCGCCAGTTGCGTCATCTGAAGAATATGGATATGCGAATTGGGACCATGAATTTCTCCTCTTTAGAAACTATCAGAGATGAGTTTCTCTCCAATCAGAAGGATGAGCAGCATTTGATGCGCATCTTTAGGAACTCAATCTTTCGATTTGTCTTAGGCACCTTTGCCTGCGAAGACCTGGAAATGGGCAATGAAGATCTTGCCCTGCTCTTTTCTGGTTGTTTTTCCTCTTCGGTTTCCTTTGATACCCAGTTGCTCGCCCTCAATGTACGCTCGCTCTTGGTGCATTTCGCCCAGGATAGTGGCCTTGGTCCTGGGTATAAAAAGGTGCAACCAAATCCTTTCTTTACCGAGAAAGCTCTGATACAGCTGTATAAGTCCCTATTACAGGGAATTGATGATGAGGCGGCCTTGAGCTACAGGGATCTTGAACCCTCTGAGATGGAGAGGGAGGAACAGAGCCTTGCCGTTGCAACGAGGATGGAAATACTCCTGCGCCAGTATGAAATGGATTGGAAAGCACTCCATCCTCTGGTACGTTCGCTCTTTTTGTTTGGTGAACTACTTCGCATTCGTCCCTTTGGTCGTTATGATGTGGTCTTTGCATCCTTGGCTCTTGCAGGGGAACTGCTAGCAAGCGGGTTTCCACCAGCCTTTGTCGATGTACATCAGGTCAATGAGTTCAAGGCATCTCTGATGCTTACCCGCACGAGGGGGAATTATCAGAATACTGTGAGAATGCTCGAGCAATCGTTGCATCATGAAATTGCGCTTTATTCGCGCAAGGAGAGTTCTTAATGAAATATGATTACTTTTTCCGAAACGCAACCATCGTCGACGGTTCTGCCCAGGACTCGTTTGTCGGTGATGTTGCGATCAAGGATGATATGATAGTAAAGGTCTCCCAAGGGGGAGATATCCCTTCTGGGACGGCCTTTGATGCCACAGGCCTTGTACTATGTCCAGGCTTTATCGACATCCATGGCCATAGCGACCTTGAGGTATTGAAAAACCCTTCGATGGATCCGAAAATCCTGCAGGGCATAACAACAGAAGTAGCAGGTAACTGTGGGATAGGGGTATATCCTCTCTCTGATGAGAATGTAGCCCTGTATGAACAGGTGCAGGATGTGCTGGGCCACTATTCACCATATGCATGGAAGAGTTTTGCTGAGTATGCCAAGGTATGGGACCAGGGCGGCAGTGGAACCAATATGGCTTTCCTGCAGGCACATAGTCCCTTGCGGTTTTTTGCCCTGGGGGGCAATGCCAACCGCCCGGCTACTGCAGCGGAAGTCAACGTCATGTGCCGCATGTTGGAAAAGAGCTTTATGGAGGGATGCATAGGGTTTTCTTCAGGACTATACTACGCCCCTTGTCTGTTTGCCGACCGAAGGGAGCTGCTTGAGCTGTTACGTGTAACCAAGAAGTATGGCCGCTATTTTGCAGTCCACATGCGTTGTGAAGGCAATGATGTGCTCCAAGCGATAGAAGAGGTCCTTGACCTTGCCCGCCACACTGGAGTGCGCCTGGAGATTAGCCATCTGAAGGCAGTCGGAAGGGTAAACCAAATCTTGGTCCCCAAGATGCTCGCCATGATAGAGCAAGCGAGGATGGAGGGCATCGATGTGCTTTTCGACCAGTATCCCTATGAGTATGGATCGACTAGTCTTTTTAGCTTGCTTCCTCCGCACTACCTTCGGCTCAACCGGGAAGATCTGCAAAAGCTTTTGCAAAGCCCCAAGGAAAGGGCGGCTATCAAGGAAGAGATGCAGGACCCCGATGGATGGGATAGCCTCTATGAGCTGTGTGGTTGGGACAACATCACCGTCATGGCCCTCGATACCAACAAGCAGTATGAGGCTCTGACCCTTACTGAGATCGCAAGCCTTAGATCTCAAGGGCCTTTTGATTCATTTTTTGACCTGCTAATGGCAGAGAAGGGTACTGCCCTGATGACCGACATTACCCAGAGTCAGGACTCGATAAAGCGAATTTTAAGCCATCCTCTGATGTGTTTTGGCACTGACGCCCTCTATGCGGGGGAAAAGACCCATCCACGATCCTATCAGGCGGCTGTGCACCTCTTGGACAGGTACTGGAAGCAGCAGGACCTGCTGCCCCTGGAGATGCTGATAAGCAAGATGACCTCAGAGCCTGCAGCTCGCCTCGGTCTTTCGGACCGGGGAAAGATCATGCAGGGGTATAAGGCTGACCTGGTCATATTCGATCCTCTCTCCCTCAAGGATAACTCGACAGAGAGTGATCCTATGGCAAAGCCCGATGGAATGGTCCTGGTGATGGTAAATGGAAAGCTCTCCTTTTTTGAAGGAGAGCCGACTGGCGTTTGTTCTGGAACCCTGTTGAAAAGCTATTCGTAACGCTGGAGGAACTTTTTGGTCCTCTCGTTTTTCGGATGGTTGAACAGCTCTTCAGGTTTGCCTTCCTCGACGATGAGCCCGTCATCCATAAATATGACCCTATCTGAGATGTCCCGCGCAAAGGACATCTCGTGGGTGACGACGATCATGGTCATTTTTTCCTTCGCAAGGGTCTTGATGACTTTTAGGATCTCACCGGTGAGCTCGGGATCGAGGGCACTGGTAGGCTCGTCAAAGCAGAGTACTTCAGGATTGAGAGCCAAGGCCCTTGCAATGGAGACCCGCTGCTGCTGGCCTCCGGAGAGGTGACAGGGATAGGCATGTTCCTTATCTTCAAGGCCCATCCTGACCAGGAGGTCGCGTGCAATCTTCTCAGCTTCAGCCTTGGTCTTTTTCAGGACATGCATCGGGGCTTCTGTTATGTTGCGCATCACATTCATATGGGGAAATAGGTTGAAGTTCTGGAATACCAGGCCAAAGTGCAGACGCACTGTATGCAGGGTGTCTTTGGGTGCATAGTGCACTATTTCATTGCTATCTGTGGTTACCATGGTGTCTTCACAGACCTCTATGGTTCCCTTTTCCACTGTCTCTAGCTGGGTAAGACAGCGCAAGAGCGTGCTCTTGCCGCTGCCTGACGGTCCTATGATTGAAAGGACCTCGCCCTTGTTCAAGGTGAAGGAGATGCCTTTGAGAACTTCCAGGCCATCAAAGGCTTTTTCCAGGTCAGTTACTGATACTATCTGCATGCTCCCCCCTAATTGTAGTAGTTGAGCTTTGACTCAAGCTTGTCAAAGCTTTTAGCGACGATGGCGTTCATGACGAAGTAGAAGACACCTGCAATGAAGATGGGCATGGTGGAGAACTGTCTTGCCGAGGCGTTCTGGGCAACCCGGAACAGCTCAGCAACTCCGATGGTCTGTGCTAGGGCGGTATCCTTTACCAGCGTGATGACCTCATTTCCCATTGCTGGGATAATGCCCTTGATGACCTGGGGTGTCACGACATGGGTGAAGGTATGTATCTTGGAAAACCCAAGGACCTCACTGGCCTCAAACTGCCCTTTGGGTATCGACTGGATACCTCCACGGTATATCTCGGCAAAGTATGCTGCGTAGTTGATGACATACGCAACGATGACTGCGGTGAAGCGGTCATAGGAAGCGCCGAAGATATAGTACGGGGCAAAGTAGACGAAAATAAGTTGCAAGATCAGAGGGGTACCCCGCATGATCATGATATAGGCATTGACCAAGGCCGAGACGATGGGGTTCTTTGCCATCCTGCCTCTAGCTACCAGGACTCCCAACGGCAGGGCGAACATGAGGGTGAGGATAAAGATTTTGAGGCTTGTTAGCGTTGCTTCCAGCATCTGCAGGAGTAGCTGTACCATGTGAATCTCCTCTGAGGTAGATATGCATACTATCCTGACCAAACATATATAAGGCAGGATGGTGAAAATTCAGAAAAATGGTCAGAAACAAGAAACGGGGAGCCTGAGCTCCCCGTCATAGTAGCGAATTATTTATTTTCCGACAACCGTGATGTCAGCACCAAACCACTTGGTTGCAACCTTGGCCAAGGAGCCATCTGCATCCATGGCTAACATGTGGGACCAGACTTCGTCTACAAGCTTCTGCTCGCCCTTACGGAATCCGACACCATAGGCCTCGTTGGTAAGGTGTTCGTCAAGAATCCTGAAGTCCTTACCACTGCGGTTGATGTTGTCATTAGCTACAAGCAGGTCGAGGATCAAGCCGTCGATACCGCCAATCTCCAGATCCATCAGGCCAGTGAGGTTCTCTTTGAACTCAACTACGTTTTTGACAGTTGCCTTGAATTCTGGGCTGTTGTCCAGGGCCTCTGCTGCAGAGGAACCTGCCTGCAGGCCGATGTTCTTCTTGGCAAGGGAGGCAAGGGTGGTATAGGGAGAATTGCTCTTGACGACCACTACCTGTGCATTGTTGACATAGGGTGGGGTGAAGGTCATGGCAACTAGCCTGTCATCTGTGATGGTGAAACCATTCCAGATACAGTCGATATTGCCTGTGTTCAGTTCCTGTTCCTTGGCATTCCAGTCGATAGGCTGCAGGACGAGTTCAACACCCATGCGACTGGTGATCTCCCTTGCAAGGTCGACGTCAAAACCTACGATCTCGTTGTTAGCATCGCGGAAGCCCATGGGGGGGAAGCTGTCATCAAGGCCCATGACGAACGTACCCTTGTCGAGCACCTTCTGTAGGGAGTTGTCGACCCCTGGTGCCTGTTCTTTTGATCCGGCTGCAAAGAGGGTGGAAGTGAGCAGCAAGAGTGCTAGCAGGGCAATAGTAATTTTTTTCATAGTATTTCTCTCCTAAATATCAGGTGCCAAAAAGGCATTTAGGTGGAGTTTAGCTGGATAGTGGAGAAATATCCAGTCCTATTGCATATTTATTCATACGTTGTATAGCTTTTGTTCTTTTCCTTTGTATGTATTCTCCCTGCCGGAGAGCTATGCTATCCAATTTTAGTTGTTAGCATTACCGAATCTTGGAGGGTGTGTTAAGATTGTGCCACTACGCTACTAAGCTTTTTTGGGTTCAAGTCAGCATGGACAGCCCAGCTTCTTGTAGAATTTTCCCCTAAGGAATAGGACTATTGAATATGCAAACACCAAAACACGTCGGGTTGGTTCTTTCTGGAGGTGGGGCCAAGGGGTCCTATCAGGTGGGGGTATGGAAAGCCCTCCGCGAGCTAGGCCTGGAGCCTATGATTACCCATGTCTCGGGTACCTCTATAGGGGCGTTGAATGGCGCTCTCTTTTCTCTGGGGGCTCTCGATCAAGCGATACAGATATGGAACTCAACCTCTACCGAAGATGTTCTGTCAGTCGACAAGAATATGATCCGAACTTGGACTGAAAAGCTAAGGGCATCCGATACGAAGATTAGAACTATTGCTGAATCAGTAGGTACTTTTTTTGGAAATAATCGCAGCGATGGTGTTTTTACTAGAAATAGGCTTGTGTCCATACTGGATAATGAGTTTGATTTCTCGCACATCAAAACCAGTGCCATTACTACCTACGCCGCTTGTTTTGAAAAAAGTTCCTTGAGTTCCAAATATTTCAAGCTCAATGGACAGCCGGAAGAGACCATCAGGTCTATCCTGCTTGCTTCCTCTGCCATTCCTGTGATATTTGAGAGCCATTCTGTCCATCAGGAGGAATACTTTGATGGAGGCTTGAGTGACAATATTCCCATCAGACCCCTGTATGAGGAAGGGGTCAGGACTTTCATCACCGTGAGCATGTCTCAGTCCAAGGCAATCGAAACAGAAGCATTTCCTGGCAGCCAGTTTTTTGAGATCGCTGCCCAAGGCGATATGGGAAACTTGTTCACGGGAACGCTAAACTTCAACAAACGTGCCATTCAGGAAAGGATGGCCCAAGGCCATGCTGATGCTTCTCGAGTTTTACGTAATTCCAAGGATTTGTTGGAGCATGAAGATTCTCAGCACCATTAGGTCAGAACTAGTGAGAACTCCCTCAAACCCCCTGATTCTGGGAAATATAAGAGAGCCTTCTTCATTACAGAAAATACTCAAACAACCCTACAAGCTTGGAGAAAAGCCACAGGGGCTTCTTATCCTCTGCTTCGCCTCCATAGGTATAATCCTTGCCGACCAGCATACTGTTATCAATGCTAGTCTGGATATGAAGCTGTAACTCCTGAGTAAACTTTTCACTTGTAATAATGACCATGGACTCTGTATTGATGTAGCTACTGCGTGAATCAAGGTTATAGGTTCCTATGATGCTGATGGAGTCGTCAATGACATAGCTCTTGCTATGGATGGAGTCAGGTCCCTGATACTCATGTACCTGATCTACTGTATCCACTATGTTTTTCCTGTGGTTGAAATATGCCGAAATGGCAATGGGGTTTGGACTTGATCGCTTTGAATTGGTCAGGATACTGACCTTATCCCAGTCGATGTCATACTCGTTGATTACCTTGCGCATCCGTCTGGTGGGGATGATGTAGGGACTCTGTACTATGATGGATGAACTTGCCTGGGATGCCAATTGTAGAAGTGCTTTCAGACAACAAGGATCCTTGTTGTTCCTACCCAGGGTGTTGTGCACAAACTGTACGCCCTTAGTGGGGTAGGTCCGCTCCATCCAGTCTGATCTGGTAAAAAGTTCGGGATGTTCGTCTTTGACCTTTTTGTAGTAGATCCTTAGCTTTTCATTGGAAATATCCCTCTGTTCTCTCTGTTTGGCCCAGATGTTTTTCCTGTGTGGCTTGGTATGCTTGTACTCCCATA
This sequence comes from uncultured Sphaerochaeta sp., assembly GCA_964469205.1. GTDB lineage: Bacteria > Spirochaetota > Spirochaetia > Sphaerochaetales > Sphaerochaetaceae > Sphaerochaeta. The sequence continues at coordinate 13,867 of CAYXYD010000035.1, forward strand.
ACTGGTCATAGTAGGTGTGCATATCCCCTATGATGCTCTTTTGTGATCCCTCTTTGTATATGAGGGCTTCACGGTCATTGACATACCATTTTTTGTACTCATCCTTGAGGAAGTACTTATTCCCTATATTGCGCCCTCCTATAAGGGCGAGCTTCTTATCGACGATGATAATCTTTTCATGCAACCTTGCATGCCATGCCCAAGGTGTCAGAAGATTGGACTTTTCATAGTATTTCACCTCGATATTAGGATGTGTTTCAAATCCTCGAAGAATTTCTTTGAGTTTACCTCTTTCATAGGCAAGGTGGGTAAGCCCTTCCTGTAGTATCCGGATCTTTACTCCCCGGTCTGCAGCAGAGAGCAAGCACGAAAGCAGGACAGAGGTAAATTGTCCATTTGAAATCTCATAGTAGGAAAAGTCTATGGTTGATTGGGCGGCTTCGATAAGGTCAATCCTGATTTGTGCTCCCTCGGCGCCCGGTTCTATCAAGGCAACCCTGTCGGGGTATTTCTGGTCCATACTACAGCCTTCGGCTGAAAGCCCTCCTATGTTTGATTTTGGCTGTATTCGACAATTTATATTGAAATATTACAAAACAGTTGCCAAATGCAGTATAATTGAAGGATGGAGAAGCCAAAACTCAGCAAAGAAGCCATTGAAGATCAATCAACTGCATTCTGCCTTCAATCAGAATTTGGCAAAATACAACGGTGTCAGTACGAAATACTTGGAAAACCATGCCAATCTGACCATATTTAAGCAGGAACCCCCTAGCATCTCAGCCATAACCAGGGCAACACTGCTTACTGATAAGCTTAGAAACGTCTCCAGTGTAGCGAGATGGAAAGACCTGAGGGTCAAGGATTATCCCCCATTTGTCTATGATGTACTTGATAAGACATCGGAGAATGAGGTTTCAATATGATTTGTCAAATACAGCCAATGCATTTGTTCTGCAATTCAAAAATGCAATAGAAGGGTTCCCATATCTGTATTCAAGTTAACCTCTATACTTCGCAAATAGAGTTATTTTTAAAGGAAAATATTTTGAATAAAAGAAAAGAGAGTATTAAACCTATAACAACGGCATTACTACTTGCAGCAGGAACAGGCAGTCGCCTGTATCCATTAACTAAGAAAGAACCCAAGTGTATGACCAGTGTGAATGGAAAAACAATACTTGAACGATTGATCTCAAATCTGAATCAAAAGAACATCAAAAGACTAGTCATAGGCACAGGACACCTTGAGCAATGTATCAGGGATTATCTAGGTGATCAGGTCGGAGAGTTGAAAATAGAATATATTTTCAGTCCCTTATATAAAACAACAAATAACATTTACTCTCTCTGGATGGCTAGAAACATAATTAATGAGCCCTTTCTTCTTTTTGAAAGTGATCTTGTCTTTGATGCATCGCTTCTCGATGAGATGATCTATCCCGATAGGATTGCTCTGGCAGAAATGCAGCCGTGGATGAACGGTACCTGTGTCACAGTCAATCAGTCGGATATGGTTCATGAATTCCTGACTGACGAGATGGATGCTTCAGATGAGATCAAGCATAAGACAGTGAACATCTATAGTTTTTCAGTTGATTCGTGGGATAAGATCATTAATTGTCTGGATATCCAAATCTCTGCAGGAAATGTGAATAGTTATTATGAATCTGTATTTGTCGATCTCATATCAAATAAAGATATCGCCTTAAAATCTGTTTCTTTTGATAGCAAACCCTGGTATGAAATTGACACGTTAGAGGACCTTGCGCTAGCAGAAAAGATCTTTCCTGCCCCAGTACATAAAATCGCAAAAATCGCTACTCACATAAAACTCCCTGTTGTTGATAAAAATTTGCTCAATTCAGATTCAGATTCAGTAATCAGGTCACGGAAATCAGCAGGAGTTTTGCATGCATACAAATAATGATAAAACTCAGAATGAAAAATATGATTACATATGCACCCAGCACGGTGGTTATTACAGACACGGATTTATTGATCATGCATATCTCTATAATCTTTATTTCCCACCGGAAGAAGTCTTTACGAAATTCAAAGATCAGATTCATGATATCGTCCTCAATTATCCCGTCGCACAAAGCGTTCTTGCACAACTCATTGGAAAGATCATAGATCAAACATCCGATAGGATTGTTGTCGGTAATGGAGCCGCAGAATTAATTAAGATCGTTTCAGGACATGTTTCCGGGAAGTTGATCGTTCCGGTTCCTTCTTTCAATGAATACGCCAATGCCGCGCCATCAGATCAAGTCATTGAATTCCCTCTGGAGTTCCCATCCTTTCAACTGGATATTGATAAATTCGCCGATGAAGCAATCAAAGCTAACGCCGATGTAGCTGTTGTTGTTACTCCCAACAACCCTACGTCAATGTTGATTCCTAAAGCGGATCTTATAAAGCTATCCAAAAAGCTGCTTACTAACAATTGTATGCTGATCATTGATGAATCATTTCTGGATTTTACTGAGGACCCCGAGCAGATGAGCCTTGAAAAGGAAATCTCGAAATATCCAAATATGGCAATATTCAAGAGTATGAGTAAAGCTTATGGAATATGTGGACTAAGAATCGGGTACATGCTTACGGCAAACACTAAATTTGCAGAAGCTGTCAGAAGTAGTGTGCCTATCTGGAATGTAAATGGTTTTGCCGAAGAGTTTCTCCGTATATTACCTGATTATAGGGATGAATTTCTTGCGAGTTGTGAAAGAGTCCGGACTGACAGGGACAGGCTGTATCACAAAATCAATACCATTAAAGGGATGACTGTGTATAAACCGGATGCGAATTTTATCTTCTGCCGTTTGCCGGACCAGGTAAAAAGTGCTCCGCAGATTGCCAGAGATCTATTTATCAAGCACAATATACTTGTGAAAGATTGTGCGGGTAAAAGCCAGCCTGATGCCGATCGTTATCTACGAATTGCCAGCCGTACAGAAGAAGAGAACAATACATTAGTTACAGCACTGATTGACGTGATGACTAAGAATGAAGAGGGCCAGATAGTATGAAAAAACCAGGACCAACCATGATTTCCTTTGTAAAAGATCTGCCCAACATATGTTCTCTGATAGGATTATTTAGTGCCCTTCTGGGTATCTATTATTCAATACTGGGTTATTTTCAATATGCAATGGTCGCAATACTCTGGGCTGTGTTATTTGACTGGGCAGATGGGATAATCGCCAGAAAAATGAAAGGAAGGACCGACCATAAAAAAGCTTTCGGGCCACAACTGGATTCACTCATAGACATTATTAGTTTCGGGGTCTTTCCTGCAGTCTTTCTCTTGACGTATGGAAATCTTGATCCATGGTATCTTCCCGGTGCCTTTCTTATTGTTGCCACCAGTGCTATAAGATTGAGCTATTTCAATGTCTTTGGCATGGTTGATGGAAAGACCTACAAGGGTCTAGCTCTGGATAATAATGTCATACTATTGGCTTTCCTTTTTCTCTTTGAAGGCCTTTTCAGCCATGAAGTATTTTCAGTAATTATCTATGTACTATTAATGATCATGCTGATATTTAATCTGGCTCCGATCAAAACCCCCAAATTTACCGGAGTATGGGTTTATGTTCTGATAGCCTATATTGTGATCATGACTGTTCTTTTTCTCCTATAGCAACTAACCCCACGGCTCTATTTGACAAGTCATATTGAAACCTCATCCTTTGATGTTTCTTCAAGCACCTCATAGACAAATGGGGGATAATCCTTGACCCTCAGGTCTTTCCATCTTGCTACACTGGAGACCTTACTAAGCTTATCAGTAAGCAGTGTTGCCTTGGTTATGGCTGAGATGCTAGGGGTGTCCTGCTTGAATATGGTCAGATTGGCATGGTTTCCCAAGTATTTCGTACTGACACCGTTGTATTTTGCCAAATTCTGATTGAAGGCAGAATGCAGTTGATTGATCTTCAAGGGCTTCTTTGCTGAGTTTTTGCTTCTTTATCCTCTAATTAGGCTGTATCTGGAAGCGGAATAATAGCAGTTCAATACGAATTGTCAAATAGAGCCTTGATTTTTGTAGTGCAAACAGGAGAATGCCAGAGACTAAAACAAAGAGCAGATAGATTTTAGAGCTCGAACGATAAGTGTTTTCAACAAGCGCATCTTCAAACCGGTCTCCAAATTCCTATGGAGCATCCTCCATGATTTGCATCGGAAGATAGAGATGGCTGTACAGTGTAGGTAAGGCATCATAACGCAGTAGCCACTCGTATGCCGACACATTCAGTATACCATGTATTGAAAAACTTTACACTTGTCTAAAATATGGAAGTGTATATCTTTGACATCCTCCCCCACCTAAAGGAAGGGGATTCCTGTTCCCGGCTATGCCGGTG
>CAYXYD010000036.1:0-18074 GCA_964469205.1 uncultured Sphaerochaeta sp.
GAACAGTCAAGCAGATCCATCTGGCAGGCTCCAAAGGCAAGGGGTCCACTGCTTCCTATCTGGCAAGCGGTCTTACCTCCCTTGGGTACAAGACAGGTCTGTATGTATCGCCCCATCTGGCGGACTACCGAGAACGCTTTACCCAGAGTGGGACCTTCTTCTCCGATGCCCTGCTTGTCGAGGCAGGCAATGGGCTCAAGGCCCGCCTTGAAGGGTTCAGCTTCAGTGACCAGTGGGGAGAAACCTTACCCACCACCTTTGAACTCTTCACCTCCTTTGCCTATCTGCTCTTCTCCCTCTCGGGGTGTGAGTGGGCGGTCATCGAGACAGGCTTGGGAGGAAGGCTCGATGCAACGAACACCATTACACCAGAGGCATGTGTGCTCTGTCCCATAGAGCTGGAGCATACCAAGATCCTCGGCGATACGCTGGGGCAGATTGCCTATGAGAAAAGCAAGATCATAAAACATAAGGTTCCAGTATTCATCGGATACCAGGAGCCTGAGGTGATGGATGTCTTCTGCAAAGAGGCGCAATCACAGCAGAGTGTTGTAACCAAGCTCTCTGAAGAGCTGCTTACCCACAGCTATAAGATTACCAACAACGGAGAGATCGTGGAGTACTGGTGGCGCGACAAGACCCACGAGGTACTCACCCTCTCCATGATGGGCAAGGTGCAGGCACAGAACTGTGCCCTCGCGCTTTTGGTGCTCAGAAAGTTGGATCTATTCGGCGAACAGACCATAGCAGCACTCCAGCAGAGCACCCTCCCCGGCAGATTCCAAAAGATAGCCGAAAACCCGGATATCTATCTCGATGGAGCACATACAGCCCACTCTCTCTCAGCCCTGCTCGAATCCTTCTCCTCCCTCTACCCCTCCGAGGAGAACACCATCATATATGGGGCTTTGGAGGATAAGGACCATAGCCATATGGGAGAGTTGGTCCTGGATCATTTTTCCAAAGTCATCATCTCCCAGCCCGGCACCTTCAAGAAGAGTGACATCTCCCTCATCGAACAGAAGCTTCGCACTTTGGCCTCTACCAGGACCAAGGAGTATGACATCCGCCTGCTGTCAGACAACCAGGAGGCTCTCTCAAGTGCCATAACCAGTACCCCTAGCAATGCCGCCATCCTAGTCTGCGGTTCGTTCTACCTTGCAGGGGGGGTAAAAACAGCTTACGATACCCTACGGAGAAACAATGTCGTTAAACTGGCGTGAACTAGAGCTAATCATACAAGAACTCCCTTTGGAGGGCAGCACCCTGCAGTCTGTGGTCCAACACGACTTCCATTCGCTGAGCTGGCACCTCTACCATCCCAGCCATGGACGCTGGACGCTGTATACGGAGGTGGGGACCCCCTACAGCCGCATGCATATGGCGAACCGTCCCATCGCAGTCCAGCAGATGGGAAAGACAGCCAAGCTCCAACGCTTCGTCCAGTTCTGCCGCTCCAATCTGGAAGGGGCGAAGATAACAAACGTAGAGCAAACCCCCTTTGACCGCATGGTAACCCTAGAGCTGGACAATCATGGGCGTACACTATTCCTTCACCTACGCTTCTATAGTGGCCCGGGTGCGAACATCTTCATCACCGATGAGGACAACACAATCCTGGACCTGCTCTACCGCCGCCCCAACAGGGGAGAGAAAAGCGGAGTGACTTTTGTCCCACCTGCTGAGAAGCAGGATGACGGGGGCAAGTTCACCGTACGTGGACGCAAAGAAGGCTCCTTCAATCGCCAGATAGAGGAGGAGTACGGCCAAGCAAGCAATATCCAAACCCTAGAGGACCTGCTGCTGAAGATACGGCGTAAGCGTGATAGGGAAGTACAACAGATAGAAGCCACTGCAAATTCTCTTGAGCGCAAGATGCACGAGAGCGGAAAATATGAGCACTTCAAGAAGATGGGCGACCTGCTCAGCGCCAACGCCCACCTAATAGCAGAACATGCAACCTCACTCGATGTCGATGACTGGGAGAGTGGGGAGAAGCTCACCATCCCCCTCAAGAAAACCCTTCGTCCCAGCGAGCAGATAGAGCATTACTATGATCGTTATCAGAGAGCTAAAGGGACCTTCGAAAATGCTAAGACTGAGTACGAAAAAGTCCAACAAGAGCTAAAAGAGGCTGTAGCCAAGTATGCCAGACTGCTCACCCTTTCAGATAACGAAAGCCGCGATATACGCCAACTAAAGCGCGAGCTGGGCACAGAGACCGTGGACAAGCCCACCAAGGTGAAAACTCCAGGTCTGACAATCCAAAGCGGACAGTTTACCCTTCTGGTGGGACGCAATGCCAAGGAAAATGATGAGCTGTTACGCCACTTTGTACGGGGCAACGACTACTGGATGCATACGCGTGACACCCCAGGTGGGTATGTCTTCATCAAGTTCCAACGCGACAAGAGTGTACCCTTGGATGTGCTTCTCGATGCTGCCAACCTTGCCCTTGTCTTCAGCAAAGCTAAAAACCAAGGGAAGGCAGACCTCTACTACACCCAGGTAAAATACCTGAGGCGCCCCAAAAAGGGCAAGACAGGGCTAGTTATACCGACTCAAGAGAAAAATCTCTCAGTAACACTGGACGAGGGACGTCTTGCAAGACTACTTTTGGAGGATGAAGATGCACACAAGTGAACATCACACCATATTCTATCCAAGCAATCCTGAAGAGCTCTCAGCCCTTTGTGCAGAAAGACATGAACTGACCAACAAGGAAAACAAGCTCACTAGCCTGCCATCGGCGATCATCGCCCCCCATGCCAGCTATGCTATGGTCCTCGACCTATTGCACCAGAGCTTCTCTGCCATTACAGAGCTGAAGCCCAAGTTGGTGGTGATCCTAGCCCCCCTACATCAGCAAGCCTTGGATATCGACAAGCCACACTTTCTCTTTGTTCCTACAGGGGAAGGCATCAAACTACCCCATACGGAGATCACCTATGCTACAGAGCTCAGAGCTACCCTGCTCTCACTCTTTGGTGATGCCATCAAGGCGGAGAACAGCTACTTTGTAGAGGAAGCTGCAGTCGAGCTTACCCTCCCCCTGGTGGACGCATACTGTAAGGGTGTGCCTGTCCTACCTCTGCTTACCAACACGTGGGATGCTGATCAGTGCAGGACCTATGCATCAATCGTGAAGAAGATAATCACTCTGGTTCCAGAGACAGTGTTCGTGCTCTCTGCAAACCTCAACGCCATACTCCCTGCACCGTTGGCTACTGAACATGCCTCTAAACTGGTTTCTCTCTTGGAAAGGGGAGAACCTCTGTTGGAAAGCGTACGTTCCAAACAAATTTCCAGTTGCTCCATAGCAGCCTTTGAAGCCTTGCGGCATCAGAGTTGGGGGAAGAATGGGTGGAATTTCACCCTTTTCTCCACTGAAGGGGAAGCCTTTGAACTGCTTCCTCAAGAATTCAAAACAAAAGAACGGATTGTCTGGCATGCCAGTGCAAAAAGGAAAGAGGTCTGAGATGGTTGTTGCCCCTGATGTATTCTCATCTGTCATTGAACAGAAAACCTATACGTGTATCGCCATAGGCCCTTCGGGAGTAGAGCTCCCCTCCTACCTGATGCAGGGACAGAAATCTCCTGGATACATCATTAGAGACGGGGAGAAACCAAGCCCCTGGTATTGGGAAGGGTTGTCAGTGGTCGGCGACCAGCGATGCCTTTACTTCGAGAACATAAATCTGTTTCCCATAACCGAGATAGCGACGAAAAAGCGTAGCAAAGCCCTCCCCTTGGTCAGAGAACTTGCCCAGGCCCTAGCGATGCTTCCTGCCAAGTTCCTCGACCTTTCCAGCAATACCCTTCCCCTTTGGAGGATCTGGGGTATCGAGGAGGGAGGATTCCTTATTCTTTCTCAGGATTTGGCTGACCTGTTCGCCTCCTGTGCAGAGGAGGATGTGCGCTATGGCATGGGATCGGCTTGGGTGCACCATGGCCTCCATACCCCGTTTTCCCTCTGTGACCAGATGGTCCAACTGCTCTATTTTGCAGCAATCGGATTCCCTCCCTTTGGTGCCCTAGAGACAAGGGAAGATGGCTTCAGAGCCCTTCCCCTAGGCTTGAGCTCCTTGGGCCTAGACCAAAAGAGCACATCCTTCATTGATGTCACCCTACGCCTCAGCCTATCAAAACAGCGAGAGGCAAGTGGTAATCTGGAGAGCCAGAAAGCACTCGCATGGTTTGTACAGGCTACACAAAGCCTGCAGTGGAACCTAGACGACCGCAACGAGGTGCCTACCTATGAAGTGATGAGGGACGTTCCAACAAGTGCAGTGTTCTTGGAGAACCAGAGAAAACGCTCCGACCGGAGCATTTTCTGGAGAAAAAAAGGGTGGATCGTTGTAAGTGTCGTCCTAGCTGTCACGATGATAGTCTGGTTTACCACAGGCAGGATCAAGGATGCCCTGGCACCTCCCTATACCGCAGGGATGGCGGCTGAGCAGGTCATTGAAGAGTACTACACAGCCCAGAATGAACTTGACCTGCAGAAGATGGAGGCATCCCTTGCCAAGAAGGTGAAAAACCCTGCTGCCATGGAGGTGACCAACCTCTTTGTCTCGCGTCAGACACGCCAAGCCTATGAAGGTATCACCACCCAGATCGATCCCAACACCTGGATAGCCAACGGCAAGCCAGATATTCTTGAAGGAACGTTCCTGTATGGGGTGGCCGATGTCAGGGTACGAGCTCTCGATGCCCAGTTGTATGAGGCAACAAGCGTACTATACTCACCCTATCCATATTTTGAGGATCAGGAACAAACTCTGGTTAATGAGGGAGAAACAGTCATCTTCAGATATGAGCAGGTACAGCTCTTTAGCTTAGGTGTCAGTAAGCGCGGCTGGCTTGAGATAACCTCTCTGGACACCAAGGAACTGCGCAGGTTGGAGAACCTTAGGATCCCAACCTTCAAGCGGGAGACTAAAGCTATCGGTACCCCTCAATAAGGGCAAGAATAGGGTCTTTGTCCTTTGGGTTCATCCACAGCACATCAGCGAAGCTCTTGAAGAAGGTCATCTGCCGCTTTGCATAGAAGCGGCTGTTGCGTTCGATCTGCTCCCCTATCATGGAGAGCGATGCCTCACCGCTCTTTCTTGCTTGGAAGAACTCCTTGTAGCCGATACCTTGCAGACCGGGCCAACTCGGTTGTGCCCCCATCTCGATGAGGTGACGAATCTCTTCGACCAACCCCTCAGAGAACATCTGAGCCACCCTCTGTTCTATGCGCTGCTTCAGCTCATCGCCCTCTCTGTAGAGGCCGATGATCAAGGGCTTCATCCCATTGCGGGGCTCAGAGGGTACGCTGTAACTGCTTAAGGGCCTGCCTGACCCCTCAAAGACTTCCAAGGCACGGCTTACCCGATACATATCAGAGGGATGGATCCTTTTGGCAGAGGGAGGGTCAACATGACAGAGACGCTCGAATGCCCAGGCATCCCCGCGTTCTTCAATCTCTTGGGCGAGCCTAAGGCGCACACTCTCATCACTGGGAGGTGCTTCAGCCAGACCAAAATAAAAATGCTTGAAATAGAAGGCCGTGCCCCCACTGAGGACCGGGATTTTCCCTTGTGCGTGGATCTCGCGACATGCCTGGTCAGCATACGTGACAAAATCCCCTACACTGAACTGCTGCCAGGGGTCAAAAACGTCGATAAGATAGTGGGGAATGGCTTGGAGGGTAACAGAGCTGGCCTTGGCCGACCCTATATCCAAGTGTCTGTACACTTGGATTGAGTCGGCATTGACCACTGAATACTTCTCAGGATCGAGATCCATGAGAAGTTCTGTCTTTCCTACGCCCGTGGGGCCGAATAAGAAAATTACAGATTCAAAAGGATTAGAGCAGGTCTGGGGCTTCGAAGTGGATTTCACCGTTAAGGGCTCTTCTGAGTACTTCGCTAACAATTTTTCCATTGTTTTCCTCAATCTCCTGACCACCACAACCGGGATTACTCAAGATGATAGCCTCTTTGATGGCTACACAGGTAATCTCATAAATATTTTCTTCATAATCAATAAGGGTGTCCAAAGGGATGCTCACTGTCGATACTCCTTCTACTAGATAATACAACTTTATTATTATAGTGAATTACACTAAGAATGTACAGCACTCAAAAAGCGTGTCTGTACCCAAATCGAACAAATTGTTCGATACCATCTTCAAGCAATGTCGAGGAAGCCGGCTCTTGTAGCCATTTCCACTCATTTGGCAGATAGGCAAGCTCACAAAACAGAATATCCCTCACCCCCGTTGCTTCCAAGGAGAGCTGCAGCAAGAAGCCTGCTTGCAGGCATAGTGTCTTTTCAAACTCCCATCCCATACGTAGGGTTGGTCCGACTCCTATGGCTACAGTACTGCCTACTTTTTTCTTGTACAAGAGGTTCATGCTTACCACAGGATAACCATACCAATCATCCCCACTATCTAAAGCACCCAGAAGAGGTAGAGAGAGGGCTATGTTCTGGTCTATCGAACGGGTGAGAAAGCCCACTTCCACCGAGGTTGAGACAGGCCCCTGGCTGATGCCCAGATAGGGGGCAGCAGACAACAAGGAGAGCAAAAGAGTGAAAAGAACAAGAAAGACTATAGGTTTTTTCATGCTGCTCCTTCTTATAGGGTCTTCTTAGCTTCACCAATTATCAGAGTTGCTACCTCATCTGGTTCAAGTGTTGTGGTATCGATGACCAAGTCGGCTATGGAGGTGTCACTATTATCGATCCCATAAAGGCGCTCGTAGCGTGCACTGTCCTTCTTGTCCCTTAGGGTTGTTTGTGCAAGACGCTCGGAGAAGGTCCCCCCTTCGCGCTTGAGTACCCTTTTGGCCCGTTCTTCTGTGGTTGCAGTAAGGTAGACCTTAAGATCAGCCTCCTTGAGCATCCAGATAGCAAGACGGCTACCTAGGACGCAGTTTTCAACAGCTAGTGCCATCTCAACCTGGCGGCGATCGACTTCAAGGTCATGCGCATCACTCTCTTCAGCAAGTTTGCAGAACTCCCAGAACTCAATGCCCTGCTCTGCAGCAAGACTGCGAAAGGTGAAGTTGATCATGACAAAGCCCAAGGCCTCGGAGACCATTTTGCTTACGGTGGTGTTTCCACATCCACTTTTTCCACTGATAGCTATGCGCACGAAATGCCCCTACTCGATGTTGCGAATCTGTTCGCGTATATTTTCCAAGCCGTCCTTCATGCGGACAACCTGAAGATTCATCTCCACCATCTGGCTTTTGCTGCCTATGGTGTTGATCTCCCTATGCATCTCCTGACAGAGGAAATCCAAACGTTTGCCTACCGGCTCATCCTGTCCTAGGAGGTTGAAGAACTCCTTCAGATGGACATCCAAGCGCTTGATCTCCTCATTGACCGAGTATTTGATCAGCATGACAGCAACCTCGGAAAGAATCCTATTCTCGTCATAGTTCTGGTCTGCGAGCATCTCGTCAAAACGGGCACGCAAGTTGGTCTTCACCAGGTCCTCAAGCTCAGTTGCATGGGATGCTATGATGGCATGACCATCTCTTACAATCTCACCCATCTTCTTCAGGTCTGCTTTCGTATGGGATCCTTCACGCTCCTTGCTCTGGTCAAACTGCTTTAAAGCGGAGGCAAGGGTAGAGAAGAGAGAACTTCGATAGATTTCACTGTCGCTCTGCCTGACGCTGGTAAGCACCCCTTCGCTAGTGATAAAATCAGCAAGTTCAGGCTTCAGGGCCTTGCCACTGAGGGCCGCTATCTGGGAAAAAGCCTCAGCATAGCGCTTGACGGCAAGCTTGTCCACCACGATTTCCATATCAGAAGCGAGCGTCTTGATCCTGATGTTTACCTCAACATGGCCACGGCTGGTGACCTTCTTGATCGCATCATCTATCTTCATCTCAAAGGGTGCGAGATAGAAGGGGATGTTGTGGTTTATATCCAGATATCTGCTGTTGTAGGACTTCAGTTCAACGGAGAGCTGGAACTCTTCGTTTAGCTCTTCTGCTGAACCATATCCGGTCATACTTTTCATCAAAGACTCCTTCTCCCCTGAGCTATTCGCTCGGTAAGGGCTCGGTTATTACCAGCACCCATCGTAATACACAAATCTTGGGGTTGCAACCAGCCAGAAGCGATTGCAACAGCCTCTTCATCAGAAAGGGCGTACACACTTGCTTGGAGGCGACAACGTGTGGTGCGCATAATCCTCTCACTCAAAGCATGAGCGAGAACCTTACCCATATCTTCGCCAGCCTCAAAGGTGCTGTCATGCCGTGCAGAGCCATAGCAGCTCTGCATGATAAGGCGGTCAGCCATACCGAGGGCAAGGACAAAGTCCTTGAGGAATGTTTTTGTCCTGCTTGCAGTATGCGGGGCGAAGATCACCAGGATAGGCCTGTTGGGATAGCGACTGTGCAGTTCGCCCAAGATTGTGATGATCTCCGTAGGATGATGGGCATAGTCATCAAAATAGAGTACCCCACCCTCTTCCTTCATGATTTCACATCGTCCGACCACACCTGGGAAAGAGAAAAGCTTTTTGCTGAGCATGCCAGCAAGGGTAGGGATTATCTCAGCTGTTATCAGAGTGCCGCTTTCCATATAGAGTTTGGGGTTCTCCCGGTCTAGTATCATCGCGATGGCAAGGACGACAGAGCCAATCTGGTTTCCTACCAGAAAGCGCTCCTGTACAGCGAGAGGAAAGCTAAAAGCATCCAGACAAGAGAGAGTATACGCATCCTCATAGCTTTTCTTGATGATGCGAAACGGACCCGCATCGTCAAATCCATAGGTCATGACGGTAAGGTCGGCCCTTACTCTCCTGGCATAGGATGCGAGGTTTTTTGCCCCGTGATCGTCACTGCAACAGATGAGGAAACCACCTCTGGCGAGGTTGTCCACAAACGTTTCAAAGCTTTTTTGCACATCTCGAACTGAGGAAAAATAATCAGGGTGGTCAAGTTCGATGTTGGTTACCAAGGCACCCCGCAGATGGTAGGAAAGGAAGTGGTCCTGGTACTCGCACGCCTCAAACAGGGCAGAATCACTGCCTTGATAGAATGGCTGAGAAAGACCCTTCACCGTAGAGCCGAATATGCTGTAAAAAGGGAAGGTTGTGAGGGTTCCCGTAGAGAGCAGGTACGAGGTAAGGGCCACTGTAGTGGTCTTGCCATGGGTTCCTGCAACAGCATAGCTGTCACTCAACGTGGAAAGGTAAGAAAGAAACTGGGGATATGAATAGACATCCAGCCCGAGGCTTGTAGCCTCGAGGAGGATGGGTATTGTTAGCTGATACGCAGTGCTATGAATGACCATATCGGCATCACAATCCACCAGAGATGCAGAAAATCCCTCATGCACTATAATGCCATGAGTGGATAGAAGGGAATCAGTGGTGAACTTTTCGGCTACATCACAGCCAGAGACTTGGGCGCCAGTGGCTTTGAGCAGGATAGCCAGTGAAGCCATGCCTGTCCCTTTTATGCCTACAAAGTACACCTTGCGTCCTGAAAAATTCACCCTTGCTCCTCTGTCTAAAAAAGGAAAAAAAAGACTGCCAACAAGGACAGTCTCACATGCAAACTCTTAACGGTTATTTCGCTGCAGCAGCCTTGATAGTGGCATTGCATGCTTTGCATACTTTTGCCTTCTCACCATCAACGGTGGCTTCATACAGAATCTTTACTTCAGTTCGCTTGCAGACTGGGCAAGTGCCCCGTCCATGGTTAAATTCCTCGCGGATACCACTACCTCTATGTGCTTTGGACATATACTTTACTCCTTACGGTTACAACAATCTACCGTTTGACTATATAGCTCACCCTTTGGAGTGTCAAGTATGGTCAATTGCAGTTTTGTTCCCAAAAGCAGGGTTACGTCAAGTATTGTTCGTAATTTCCAGCATCTCAATAAAACCATCCAGACAGGAGTGGTCATAAACTATGTCTTCAGTATGTCAGCAAAAGGGAAACACCCTAATTTATAACGCTCTGTTTTCAAAGTGTAGTGTTTTTACCTACTGCACGGGAAAAGGCAGTACTGGCCTGCTGAAAATCTCTGTATAAGTGACGCATTTCCCAATATTGCCCATCAAGACATATGTAGCCGAACGATCCGATTTCACCTTGATAAGTAATACGAAATATGTTACTTTTGAGATATAAGGTCTTGGTTCTTAAGAAATGTAAGGAAACAATAGAAAAAATGCCAAGGACCGCAAGAGAACGTCTTGTTTTGCTCGTCGATGACATCTCAGATTCCGGACCGGTTCAGAAGCAATACATGAATTACAGTAAGTTGGGAGAGAATACCTATCATTGTCATCTTACTTATCATTGGGTAGCGTGCTGGAGGAATGAAAACGGATCATTATTAGTGGAGGTATACTATGTTGGCAGTCGTGAAAACGCACCGTATTGATTTTACGCTGAAAGGGGAAAAGATCCCTGACGATCTCATTGCGCTGTTGAAGGAGAAGTATGCCGGATCTATCTTCTTTTGTGACGATACTGAAGAGTATGAATCAGCCCAAGATATGGATTGGTATAAAAAAACTAAGGAACAAATGCATGAAGGCTCGTACCTAAGGAATTATCGTAAGATGGCTAAGATGACACAAACAGACCTTGCAAAGAAACTTGGAACTAGTAAACAGTTCATTTCCAACCTTGAGAACAATATCCGTCCAATCAGCAGAAAAATGGCTATTGCATTGGGCAAAGAGTTTGGAGTAACACCTGGTAGATTTATCGAAGGCTGAAAAGCAATTATAGGGAAAAGCTAACAGCAAACATCCCTTCCACTGTGCTATCATCATCTGTTTTACCCCGATACCAATCTATGGGGATCTCAAAGGCAAGGTCTAGGGTGAAGGCACCAAGATGGGCACCCAATCCCAAGGTATGGGTGCCTTCTTTGATATCAAACTTCAACAGATCACTAGGTTGTTCCTTCTTTTCCCTGTATCCGCTTTTCAGGCTGACAGACCAGGTGGGCAACAGCTGGAGCTTGAGGTCAAAGCCCATCCTTATCTCCCTACTCTCTTCTGATCCCAAGTCGACAAGATCCAAGGCGGTCTGCAGCTTGAAAAGATGAAGGAGGTTATTCGAATCATAGGTGGGGGTGCTGAATGAAAAGCCCCAGTCCAGCGTCTTGTATATTTCATCTGCAGTGATCTGCAAAGGTTCACTGCCCTTGGCGAATGCAAAGTTGTCGCTGGTAATCCCCATCTTGAACCAGTCATAGTCAAGCAACAGGCCAAAACCTACAGAAATGACAGATTCACTTTCCAGTGTCTCAAATCGTCCTAGCAATGTCTGGACGACAAAGTCCGCCAAGATACGGTCATTGCGTATTTCTATCGGGTTGCGCTCTGATACTGCAAGTGCCTTTACATTCAGGCCAAAGGCAAAGAAAGACCAACCGGTTGCCCAGTCAAGCTGCAACAAGGTACGAGTCAGGCCACGGAAGCTGGTCAAATCACTCTGATCATCATCCCGGTTAGTGAGCGAAACCTGGTTCTGAAGGGTGAGGGCCACATTGTTTCCACTGAATGAGACACTCAAATGATTAAAGGGATTCTGCATCAGAGGGTTTTGTAAATTGTCTCTAAAGTTTGCTGGGCGTATTGAATCGTGGTAGCTACCGGTCAAGGTGAAAAAACTCTTTTCACGAACGCTGGCATAGAGCAATGCAGGGTTGTAAAAGAAGGAGGACGGGGATGCAGAAAGGGCAACCCCAGCCGAGCCCATCCCTATAGTCCCTCTTTCAGTCTGGAGAAGAGGAAGGGAAAGCAGAGAGGGGATATAAAGTGCTATACAAACCAGAACAAGTAAGAATCGTTTCATGCATCTGCCTTGAGGGTATGGGAATCCAATGGCTCTTGCCCTCACAAAAGCCAAACCTTGTGCTATTCGCTACTACTGTTATAGCATGGGCACAACCAATTACCAACAGCATACCAAAAAACTCCATCCAACTCCACTACCAGTTGCAAGCTCAACCCTTCGGTGTTACGATATCTTCATGAATACGCTTTTGGGTCTGTTGAACGCTATAGGCATCGAGGCTTCCCATCTTGCTCAAACACCAGCTATCAAGAAAATTTGTTACAACTCCAAAGAGTGCGTAAAAGCAAGTGTTTTCTTTGCGTTTCCTGGCCTCCATACACAAGGGGACCTCTATATTGACGATGCTATCGCCAAGGGCGCTGTGTGCATTTTCAGTACCCATTCAGTATCCAAAAAACAGGAAGGCATCCTCTTTTATGTCACACAGTCTCCCCGTTCCGTCTTTTCCCGCATGTGTGCAGCCTTCTACAGCTGGCCAAGCAGAAGCCTGGAGGTTATCGGGATAACCGGTACCGATGGCAAAAGCACTACGGGCGACTACCTCTATCAGATGTTACAGGAAAAAGGATGCAAGGTCGGCCTGCTGGGAACGGTCAGCATGGATGACGGAGAAGGCAAACGCCCCTCTCCCTATCGCCAGAGCACCCCTGAAGCTGATCAGTTGCAGGCCTTCCTCTACCGTTGCAAGATGAACAATCTTACTCACGTCATCCTAGAGTGCACCAGTCATGCCCTAAGCCCTGAGCACGACAGGCTGGCAACAATAGAGTTCGCCCTTGCCCTGGTCACAACCATCAGCAGTGAACACCTGGAGTTCCACAAGAGTCAAGAAGCCTATGTGGCGGCAAAATGCAACTTGGTCAGGGCACTGCAACCAGGAGGATCCTTCCTTACCACAAGGCAGAACTCCTATAGGGCCATGTTCCTAGCTGAGCTTCCCCCTTTCAGTTTTTCGTACCTGCTTGAAAAAACCCTTCCGTTCACTACAACAACAACCGATAACGACACCATAGACATTCACTACAAGCAAAAAAAAATCAGCACTGCCTTGGCCCTTCCCTGCCTTGCAAGCAATGCGATGCTCGCCCTGCTTGCCTGTTCACTGGTATTGCAAGAAGAGGCAGAAGAGCTGCTGCCCCTACTGGAAAATCTTACCCCTGTTACAGGACGTATGATACCAGTAAAGAATAGCCTCAGCTTACGGATCATAATCGACTTTGCCCATACTTCTGATGCCTATGAACAACTCTTCACCCATATGAAAAAAACAGCAGGAGGGGGGAAGATCATCGCTGTCTTTGGCTCGGCAGGCGAGCGCGATACCACCAAGCGTTCTGCCATGGGCCGAATCGCCTCCCATCATGCCGACACGATCATCCTCACCGAGGAAGATCCGAGAAATGAGCCTAATAGCGTCATCTTCAAGGATATTCGGTCCCTCATGGAAAACTCTTCCTGCTTGATAGAGGAGATAGAGGACCGCACAGAGGCCATACAAAGGGCTTTTGATATCTCAGAAGCTAGAGACACCCTGCTCTTCCTAGGTAAGGGCCATGAGACGACTATTGAAGGAATAGCAGGCAAACGACCTTGGAACGAGGAAGAGACTGTGTGCACCCTGCTGCAGATGAAAGAGAGGGAAAACGTATGAACATTGCCCTTATCTATGGGGGACGATCTGGCGAACATGAGGTCTCGATCAACAGTGCCAAGGACGTGTACCCACCTCTGTGTAACCTAGGGCACACGGTCTTCCTGATAGCCATCACCCTGGAAGGAAGCTGGTTCCTACAAAAAACAGGAGTAATAAATCATACATTTCAGACGGAATACTCCCTCACCATTGTCCCAGGCAAAGGCATCTTCTGCAACGAAGAGTATCTGCCTTTGGATGCGGCTTTTGCCGTAACCCATGGCTTTGGAGGTGAGGATGGAAACTTGCAGGGACTCTGCCTGCTGGCAAACCTCCCCCTCTGCGGATGCGATACCCTAGGAAGTGCCATAGGGATGCATAAGGATATGGCGGCTAAGCTATTCTCCTTGGAAGGTATTCCTACTGTGCCTTCACAGATATTGACTAACCAAGAGATTCAATGGTTGGAAGGAAGAGCAGATGCTCCGCCTTCTTGGGTTTCTGTACAACGAGAAACGAACACGATCGACACTACTAATAGTGATAGTAACAGAGGTATAAGCAAAAAGATCCCTACAAAAAACAATACGCAAAGTACTAATCATACTAAAACAGACCGATGGGCAGAAGCCTTTCAGGTACTGCAAAAGAAATTAGGGACTTCTCTCTTCATCAAGCCTGAGGACAGCGGCTCCTCCTTGGGGGTTGCAGCCCTGCGTTCCCCTGACCAAGAAACTTTCAGGCTGGCTGTTTTAGAGGCCAAGAAACATAGTGACTGCGCCCTAGTGCAGGCTCTCATCGAGCCTATGGATGAACTTGAGTGTGCTTTGCTTGAAACAGAAGACGGCTCTCTTATTGTCGCAGGGCCTGCCTTGGTGGTGGACCCTGGCAAAAAAAGCAACCATTTTCTCAGTTATGCGTACAAATACACGCAGGTCGACAGTGCCTACCTACAACTTCCCTCTTCCTATTCAGAGAAGATTGAAAACCAGATTAGAATGTATGCAAAACAAGCCTTCAGAGCCATCGGGAGTGAAGGATATGCACGCATTGATTTCTTTGTATCAGAGGATAGGATATACTTGAATGAGATCAACACCTCCCCAGGGATGACCAGCAAGAGCCACTTCCCCCTACTTATGAAGCATGCTGGGTATTCGGTGGAACAGGTGCTACAGACCCTCCTCGATCATGCTTTGAAACGGAAGAGGGAAGAAAACCTACGCACCTACCGACCCCCGGGGGTTTGAATGTGGAACAGATAATCTTTCATGTGGACATGGATGCCTTCTATGCCGCAATTGAACAGCATGACAACCCCTCCTTAGCAGGCAAGCCTCTGGTCATAGGGGGCTTGGGTCCAAGGAGTGTGGTGGCCACAGCTTCCTATGAAGCACGTAAGTTCGGCCTCCACTCTGCCATGCCGATGAGCCGTGCCTTACAGCTTTGCCCTTCTGTCCTTGTGGTCAAACCCAACATGCACCGTTACAGCCAGGTCAGCAAGACGGTCATGGAGACTTGCCGCTCCTTCTGCCCTTCTGTCCAACAGCTCTCTATAGACGAAGCTTTTCTTGATATGACAGGGACAAGGCGCCTCTATGGACTGCCCAGAGAGGCGGCCATCCTCCTCAAGAACAAGGTAAAGGAGGAGACTGGTCTGAACATATCGGTTGGCATAGGTCCTTCACACTTCATTGCAAAGATGGCAAGCGACTATGATAAGCCCGATGGGCTTTGCAGGGTCTCCCCAGGGCGAGAAGAGGACTTCATCGATGCAGTGGGACTGAAAAAGCTGTGGGGTGTGGGTAAGGTCACCCAGGAGCTGTTGGCAAGAAAGCATATCACCACCACCGCAGAACTGCGTCAGTACTCCCTTGTTTCGCTACAGTCCATCTTCGGAAACTCCATGGGCAGTTTCCTCTATCATGCATGTAGGGGCATAGACCCGGGCATCTTTACCAGCCAAGCAAAGAGCCACTCCATATCTACAGAAACCACCTTTCCAGAGGATGTGCATACTGCTTTGGTTTTGGAGCAGAATCTGCTGCAGATGAGCCATGAGGTGATGTTCCGTGCCCTGGATGAGAAACAGATAGGACGCACTATCGGCATTAAGGTAAGGGCCCCTGATTTCTCCACCTATAGTGCACAGATAACCCCGAAGGCGAATATCTACAGTGCGGAGCAGATATACTCCTATGCAAAGCAGCTGCTCTACCAGAAGTGGCATGAAGGCATGCCTGTAAGGCTTATTGGAGTCGGGCTCTACCAGCTCTATGATGGGGACAAGCCCCTGCAGGAAGAGCTGTTTGAAGATCCCTTCCAGAAGCGAAGGGAGTTGGAAAAGGTCATCCTCAAGATGCAGAAGAAAGGCCAACAGGTATTCAAGGCTACCAATCTGGAAGGGGAGAAAGAGTAAGGCGAGTGAGGCGAGTGAGGCTAGATCGGTGAGTGAGAAGAGAGCTCAGTGACTCGTAGATTTGCTACAGGCTCTTTTCCTTATGCAACAAGGTCAGGCGCAACACACTGAGCATCATCCCCACTACCAAGAGGGCCTGCAGGACCGGGAGCCACACAAGGCCGACTGTCGATGCCAGGGCTCCCACCACAGGGGGCATGACCATATTTCCCACATAGGCTGTGGCCATCTGCATCCCAATGATTGCCTGACTCGACCCTACCCCAAAACGCCTTGGAGTCTCATGGATCATGCTGGGGAATATGGGAGCGCTTCCCAAGCCCAGCAGGACCAGGGCAAAGCCTGCCACATTGGCATTTGGTGAGAGAAAGAGGAAAAGACTTGCCAGACAAAGGACAAGACCTCCAAAGGTCATCTGGTTGTTGGAGACCCGAAAGGTAATGAAGCCACTGAAGACCCTTCCCACCGTGATGCCCATATAGTAGAGCCCTCCCCATAGGGCTGCTTTGGTGGGGTCGAGGCCCTTTACCTGTACTAGGTAGGTTGTTGCCCAGAGACCTGTAGCGATTTCAAGAGAGCAGTAGAGGAAGAAGGTCAGCAGGGCAAGAGGAACGCCCTTGATCTTCAAGGCCGCCCTGTTGCTCTGTGTCTGCTCCCCCACCTCCGTTACATCATGGTCGCGCCACTTGCGCAGGGAGAATGCAAGGACAAGTACCAAGACAATCTGCAACCCCCCGATAGCTCGGTAGCCTCCCCTATAGCTGTAGCCCAAGGAGAGGGCGAGCGCAACAATGGCTGGTCCCATGCTTGCCCCCACACCCCAGAAACTGTGCAGCCAACTCATATGCCTGGCCTTGTAGTGCAAGGCAACATAGTTGTTCAAGGCAGTATCGACAGAGCCGGCACCCAAACCCAAGGGAAGGGCAAAGATCAGCAGCAGTACGATATGGTGAGAAAAGGAGAAGCCAAGTAAGGCGAGGGCGGTCATCAAGACACTGATGAGTGTAACCTTGCCGGTGCCGAACCTTGCAATGACCTTGGTGCTGTACAGGGCGGAGATGACAGTTCCCAAGCTGGTTGTTGCCGCTATGAGGCCGGCACTCCACAGGGGGAGACCAAGCTCAATGTGCATGACAGGCCAGGCACTGCCAAGCACTGCATCAGGGAGACCCAAACTGATAAACGAGACATAGATAATGATCAAAAGTGCCATGTTAGCGTCCTGTTGTGAGGAAATAGATGGTGACTACTACAGCGAGTGCGATCCTGTAGTACCCGAAGATGGAGAAGTCATGCTTACGCACATAGGCGACCAGGCCCTTGATACACACCAACGAAACCAAAAATGATGCGACGAACGCCACCGCAATGAGCAGGTACTCATCCTTAGTATAGGAGAAGCCAAGCTTGAGCAGTTTCAACAGCGAAGCCCCTGCCATGACAGGGATGGCCATGAAGAAGGAGAACTGGGCGGCTATGCTCCGTTCGATGCCAAAGAGGATTCCCCCTAGGATGGTGGAGCCTGAGCGGCTTGTGCCAGGCACCAGGGCCAGCATCTGAAAGGCTCCCATCGCCAGGGCATCATTAAAGGAGATGGCATCCAGGCTTGTTATCCTAGGAGCACTTGCTCCCCTTCCCTTCTTTTCCAACACCACATAGACAACCCCGTATACAAAAAGGGCGAGGACAATTACCTGCCAAGTATAGAAGTAGGTATCCATAAGGTCGTCCAGGAGAAAGCCTGCAATACCTGCAGGGATGGTGGCCACCAGCACTTTGGCCCAGAGGATCCACGTGTTGGTCTTTTCAGCTTTGTCTTTCTTCGGGGAGAAGGGGTTGAGTAGGGAAAAATAGAGGATGATGACAGCAAGGATGGAAGCGAGCTGTATGATGACCATAAACAGCTCTTTGCCTTTTGGGCTCATTGCCAGCTTGAGCAACTCATCAAGCAGGAGAAGGTGCCCCGTTGAACTTATGGGAAGCCACTCTGTAATTCCTTGCACTATACCCAACAGCAACGCCTTCAAAACTTCAAGCATAGTCCCTCCTCAACACTTTCGCCAGTCTAGAACATAATCAAGAGCAGTTCAAGGTTGTTCAATTTCCTTTATCCAATTAGGCTGAGCATAGGTTGTGATACCTTGTACGGATTTGTCTTAAGTGGTAGATTTGCAATCAT
>CAYXYD010000037.1:0-18024 GCA_964469205.1 uncultured Sphaerochaeta sp.
CTTTTTCCCCATCTTACAGTCTATGAAAACGTTGCTTTCCCCCTACGCCTCAGGCGTGTGGAAAAAGACGAACTTGACCGCAGGGTTCGTGAATATGTCCGCCTGGTCCAGCTTGAAGAACACATCGACAAGAAACCTTCCATGCTCAGTGGAGGACAGAAACAGCGTGTGGCCATCGCACGGGCACTCATTAACGAACCTAGCGTGCTGCTCCTGGACGAACCTCTATCAGCACTCGATGCCAAACTGAGACAGAACCTCCTTATCGAGCTTGACGTGATCCACGACAAGGTCGGCATTACCTTCATCTACGTAACCCATGACCAGAGCGAGGCTCTCTCTGTCTCTGACCGCATTGCGGTCATGAACAAGGGTAAGATATTGCAGGTCGGCACCCCGTATGAGATCTACGAGGCTCCTGCTACTCGCTTTGTAGCCCAGTTTATCGGCGAGTCAAATATCTTTCCTTGCAAGGTCCTCACCTGTGAGCCTTTTGAGGGTGAGTATATGCTCACCGTCGATGTGCCCCCTCTCGGTGGTGTCGTCACAGTAACTGACTATGATGCTTTGGAAATAGGGGCAGAAGTGGACTTTACGGTCAGACCGGAAAAGGTCAGGGTCACACCAACCCCTCCCAAGACTACCCATAAGTACATAAACTCCTACAAGGGTGTTGTTGATGAGCCGGTTTACTCGGGCTTTCAGTCAAAGTTCTATATTCGTCTCGATAACGAACAGAAGTCCATCATCAAGGTATTCAAACAGCATACCGCCTTCCTTGACGAAGGACCTGAGATCGAATGGCGTGATACTGTCTATGTAAGCTGGGCAGCATCGGATGGATATATAGTAAAGGTAACAGACCGATGAAGAAGGTATTGAAACCCAGGGAGCGTGAACAACTTCTAGGGACAACCTACGCCTTCCCCATGGGAATCTGGTTTACCTTCTTCTTCACCATCCCCCTTGCGATCATAATCCTCTACAGTTTCCTTAAACGCGGACTCTATGGAGGAGTGGAGTGGCAGTTTACCCTCGACGCCTATAAGCAGATGTTCAACCCCAGTTTTGCAAGAGTGGTGGTCCGCACCCTGTGGATCAGCATCTTGGCAACCGTAGCGAGCATCTTCATAGCCATACCATGCGGATATGCCATGGCAAAGAGCAAATACCAGACCTTCCTGTTGTTTCTCATCATCATACCCTTCTGGACCAACTCACTTATCCGCATCTATGCCTGGATATCAATCCTCTCGACAGAGGGCTTCATCAACACGCTCCTGATCAAGATGAGCATCCTCACCGAAGGGGTACA
Source organism: uncultured Sphaerochaeta sp. (assembly GCA_964469205.1). Classification (GTDB taxonomy): domain Bacteria; phylum Spirochaetota; class Spirochaetia; order Sphaerochaetales; family Sphaerochaetaceae; genus Sphaerochaeta. The sequence goes on from CAYXYD010000037.1 coordinate 1,316, forward strand.
GCTCATCTACAACAACGGCGCTGTGGTGCTGGTCCTTATCTATATGTACCTTCCCTTTGCCATCCTGCCGCTGTTCACCACGATAGACAAGTTCGACTTTGCCCTCCTTGATGCAGCCCGCGACCTTGGTGCTACCAAGCTAGAAGCGATCGTCAAGGTCATGTTCCCCAACATAAAAAGTGGTCTGAGCACAGCCTTCATCTTTACCTTCATCCCCATATTCGGTGCCTATACAGTTCCGCTGCTCGTCGGTGGAAAGGATTCGACCATGATAGGTAATATCATTGTCGACCAGGTATCCAAGACACGCAACTGGCCCTTGGCCTCCGCCTTCTCCATGGTGCTTACCCTCATCTCCCTCGTTGGGGTGTTCTGGATGCTCTACAATGGCAAACGTGAACAACAACAGTCGAAGAAGACCACCCAGCAGTCCCTCGAGCAGAACATCCGCAAGCACCACTCGCGCAAGGGGAACGGAAAATGAACAACCACCAATACAACAACAAAAACAAGATATCCTTCTCGTTTGCCATGCTGTACCTAACCATCATATTCCTGTTTGTCCCCCTATTTGTGGTTGTCTTTTTCTCCTTCAATAATTCCAAAGGAATGCAGTGGAGCCATGCCTCTCTGATCTGGTATAAGAAACTGATCTTTGAAAGCCCCTCCTTATGGGCAGCTTTCAGGAACAGCCTCATCATAGCCCTCACAAGCAGCATCACGGCAACCTTTTTGGGTACCCTGGCTGCCATCGGCATCAAGTGGTACCGCTTCAAGGGCAAGAGCTACATCACCACCATAAGCTATCTTCCTATGGTACTGCCTGAAGTCATCATCGGTATCTCGATGCTCATCTTCTTCTCTGCAGTGAAGGTTCGGCTGGGCATGTTCACCATCTTCGCCGCCCATACTACCTTCAACCTCCCGTTTGTCTTCATGATGGTCTCAGCCCGACTCGATGAGTTTGACTACTCTACAGTGGAAGCGGCAAAAGACTTGGGGGCCAACGAGAGCCAGACGCTGCGCAAGGTAATCATTCCCACCATCATACCGGGTGTACTTTCAGGATTTCTGATGTGCATAACCATGTCCCTTGAGGACTTTGTCATCACATTCTTTGTTTCAGGGCCCGGTTCGGGTACCCTGCCCCTCTATGTCTATTCCATGATCCGCTATGGCGTATCACCGGTGATCAACGCCCTGACCTTTGCCATGATATTGGGTACCATGGTCATAGCCTTCACGTTTAGACGATTTCTTAAGACTATGGCTGCAAGCAGCTAAGGTTCGGAGGCAACAACACGTTCAGGAGGTGCGCTTTGCACAAGGTTTCTAAACTCTTCATCATCAGTCTTATGGCTTTCACCAGTGTTTTCTTTACAGGATGCCAAAAAGACTCTGATAAGAGCGGCAAGCTCTACCTCTACAATTGGACCTATTACACCCCCGATTCCCTTGTCAAGAAATTCGAGAAGGAAACCGACATAGATGTCATCATCGACAACTTTGCCTCCAACGAGGAGATGTTTGCAAAAGTCATGGCCGGAGGGAACAAAGGCTATGACATCATCTTCCCCTCCTCCGACTACACCTCCATCATGATCAAGCTGGACAAGGTGCAGAAACTGGACCACAGCAAGCTTCCCAACCTGCAATATGTCAATCCGATCATCAAGAGCAAGGCCTCCTATGACCCAAACATGGAGTACTCGGTGCCCTACTTCATGGGATCGAGCGGGATTGCGGTCAATAAGGAGAAAGCACCTTCTGACTATGCACGCGATTGGTCCATCTTCGCAGACAAGCGGATGGCCGGGCGGATGTCCATGCTCGATGATATGCGCGAAGTCATGGCAGCTGCTCTGAAACATCTTGGGTACAGCGCAAACAGCACCAATGAGCAGGAACTGCAGGAAGCGACGGATCTCATCATCAACGAGTGGAAACCCAACCTGGTGAAGTTCGACTTGGAATCCTTCGGCAAGGCCTTCAGCCAGGGCGAGTTCTGGGTATCCCACAGCTATCCTGAAAATATCTTTGCGGAGATCCCCAAGGAAAAGTGGAAAGACATCGACTTCTTCATCCCTGAAGAGGGAGGCATGATGTACATCGACAACATGGTCATCCCCACCGGTGCGGCAAACAGCGAGGGTGCACATGCTTTCATCAACTTTATGCATGATCCGAAGAACCATGCCGAATTCCTCGATGCGTTTGGCTTTCCCCCTACCACCAATACGGCAGCAGCAAAACATATGGAAAGCGATACCTATTTCTTCACATCTGAAGATATGGAGAACTCAGACAACCTTGATGACTTGGGCTCCGATTTGGAGAAATACAACAAATTGTGGCAGTTGATCAGGTATGTTCCGTAAATCTCCTGCATAAATATGCAATAACTGTTCATTTACAGCAAACTATCTCTTGCCATCATGATTTGTTCTAGGTACTCTAGAACAAATCCTCATATAAGAGAGTAGCAATGAACAGTTATCAGCTAATTACCTCCCTGGCCTTTGCGTTATACCTAGGCCTCATGTTGAGCATCGGATTTGTCACTTACAAGAAAACACACAGCACCAGTGACTTTTTTCTGGGCAGCCGCTCAGTCGGTCCTTGGTTCACCGCCCTCAGTGCAGAAGCCTCAGACATGTCTGGCTGGCTTTTGATGGGACTTCCCGGCGTCGCATACTTTACAGGACTGCAAGAAGCCTTCTGGACTGCTGCAGGGCTGTTGGTCGGGACCTACCTGAACTGGCTCTTTATAGCCAAGCGCATGCGAAAGTATACTATCCATGCAAAGAACTCCATCACCATCCCAGAATTCTTTGCCAACCGTTTTCATGACAAGACCAAAGTATTGCAGACCATAAGCTCAATCCTTATCCTGGTCTTCTTTGTGGTCTATACGGCAAGCGGCTTCCTCGCAAGCGCCAAACTCTTCAATACGGTATTTGGCATGAACTACTATGTTGCACTCTTTTTGGGTGTAACGGTAATTCTGGGCTATACCTTGCTTGGAGGATATCTTGCCGTTGTGGCAACTGACTTCTTCCAAGGATCGCTGATGTTCATAGCCCTGGTCCTCACCGCTGTTATTGCAGTGGTGACTCTCGGAGGCCCTACTGTCACCATCGGCAAGCTCTCTTCCTTCGGCATGCAGTTCGTCAATCCTTTTGTCGCAGAGCCAGGATCAACATATGGCATCATCGACATCCTTTCGGCACTCTCTTGGGGACTGGGATACTTTGGCATGCCTCACGTCTTGGTCAGGTTCATGTCCATCCGCAGCAATAAGGAGGTGAAGACCTCCAGAAGGATCGCCATGATATGGGTGACCATAGCGATGGCAGCAGCCCTGATTATTGGTGTTGTAGGAAAATCCTTCCTGCTTCCCCTGGTCTATGAGAGCCAAGGCGCTGCAGAAGCCGTCTTCATCGCCAGCATGCAGAAGATATTCCCCACCTTCATCGCAGGAATCTTCCTCTGTGCCATCCTGGCAGCAAGCATGAGTACTTCAGACAGCCAGCTTCTGGTCGCTTCGTCGGCTTTCAGCAAGGATGTGTACAAGGCTATCATCCGTAAGGATGCAACAGAGAAGGAGACCCTGCTGGTAAGCAGGATCACCGTACTGGTAATATCTGTCATTGCCGTATTCCTTGCCATGGACCCCTCCAGTTCCATCTTCGAGATCGTAAGCTACGCGTGGGCAGGCTTTGGGGCAACCTTTGGACCTGTCATCATAGCAAGTCTCTTCTGGAGAAGGGCAACACGTAATGGGGCCATTGCAGCAATGGTCGGAGGCGGGCTCACCGTGGTGATCTGGAAACAGCTCTCCGGTGGCCTCTTCGATGTATATGAGCTGCTTCCCGGCTTTATCATCGCATCGATTCTCATGGTGGTATTCAGCCTGCGTGAAAAGAATCCCGATCCTAAGATGGTCGCTGACTTTGACAAGTATCAGAGCATCGAGGACTGACGGTTGCTCACATGAGGCCTCTGTTCTGGTCTCTGATTTGTCAACCGATTCTAATTTCTTTTGGGTTGCATTGATTTGCATCCCAAAAGAGGCTAGTAGGCATACGAGAGAAATCATTCGGGAGAATTAGTACCTACCTCCTGCACTACCCCTTGACCAATATGAGGTCATCCGATATTTTATGGTAAACATCCAGCCTTTCGGTAGGATATTCTTTTTGTAGGAGGTGGCACTATGAGGTCCATGACAGACTCTCAAGTAAGTATGATGTGCCGCCAGGCATAGAACTTCTTTCTTCCAAGCAGACCATCAGAAAAAGAAAAGGTATTGGTACTCAAGATACAGAGTTTTGTATTTCTATTCTTATTTCATTTTTTCATTTTCTTCTTCTTCTTTTACTAACCTCACTCTGCTTGTCACCCTAAAGCCGACCCTACAAAAGGAGCCCCTAATGACCACTTCTTCCCGAATTCGCTGTAACTCCATAAAAGATCGAATGTGACCGAACTATTTGCCTTATGCAATGCAATTACAGTGCAGTCATTCGCCATTCGATCAGTATCAGGAGAGTACCATGAAACATACCAAGCAATTTCGTTTTGAGACATTACAAGTGCATAGCGGACAGGAGACAGCTGACCCTACTACAGGTTCCCGTGCTGTTCCCATCTACCAGACAACCGCCTATGTCTTTGACAACTGCGACCATGCAGCTGCACGCTTTGACCTCTCTGAAGCAGGAAACATCTACGCAAGACTGACCAACGACACCCAAGATGTGTTTGAGAAGCGCATAACGGCCCTGGAAGGGGGCATAGGCTCCTTGGCTGTGGCCTCTGGCTCTGCTGCTGTCACCTACACGTTCCTTAACCTTGCTGAGGCGGGGGACCATATTGTCAGTGCCAAGACCATCTATGGGGGAAGCTACAACCTGCTTGCGCATACCCTGCCCCGTTACGGCATTACGGCAACCTTTGTCGACAGTGATGATCCTTCCAATTTTGAGAAGGCCATCAAGGAAAACACCAAGGCTCTCTTTGTCGAGACCATCGGCAACCCCAATGCCACCCTTTCGGACATCCAAAAGATCGCAGACATAGCTCATGCACATAAGATCCCGCTGATAGTGGACAATACCTTTGCCACACCCTTCCTATTCAGGCCCTTTGAGCATGGTGCTGACATCGTCGTGCACTCAGCCAGCAAGTTCATCGGAGGCCATGGCACTGCCATCGGTGGGGTCATCGTCGACAGCGGTACCTTTGATTGGGAAGAGAGCGGCAAGTTTCCCTCGCTGACAGAACCCAACGACAGCTACCATGGGATAAGCTTCACCAAAGCAGCAGGCAAGGCTGCCTGGATCACCAAGGCACGCGCAGTGTTGCTGCGTGACATCGGAGCAACACTTGCACCTCTGCATGCGTTCCTGTTCCTCCAGGGATTGGAAACCCTTTCGCTGAGGGTAGAGAGGCACAACTACAATACCCTCAAGATAGTGCCCTTTTTGGCAAACCATCCGAAGGTACGGCTCGTAAGACACCCTTCTCTTGCGGACAATCCTTATCATGATCTCTATACCAGGGACTTCCCCCAAGGTGGGGCCTCGATCTTTACCTTTGATGTAGTGGGCGGTGAGGCGGAAGCGAAGGCCTTCATTGACAACCTCAAGCTTTTTTCCCTGCTAGCAAACGTAGCTGATGTGAAATCACTGGTCATACACCCAGCAAGCACCACCCATTCCCAGCTCAGTGCTTCCGAGCTGGAGGAACAGGGCATAGGAAAATCCACCATACGCCTTTCGATCGGGACCGAGCATTTTGAGGACCTCATTGAAGACCTTGCCCAGGCCTTGGAAGGAGTTCCCCTATGCCAGTAACCATACAAACAGGCCTTCCTGCTGAAGAGGTCCTTCAGCAGGAGAATATCTTCTACATGAACAAGGAGCGTGCCTCTGCACAGGATATCAGACCTCTTCAGGTAGTCATCCTCAACCTCATGCCTCAAAAGGCAGTGACCGAGACACAGCTCATCAGGCTGCTGGGAAACACACCGCTACAGGTTGAGGTTACCTTCCTCAGCACTAAAAGCTACCAGCCTAAGAATACCACTGTCTCCTATCTGAAGAGTTTTTATCAGCATTTTGAGGATATACGGGAGCAGAAGTTTGATGCCCTTATCGTAACAGGATCTCCTGTGGAGAAGCTTCGCTTTGAAGAGGTCCAATACTGGGAAGAACTGACCACCATCCTGGATTGGGCCGAGCAGAATGTCTATTCTTCCCTCTTTGTCTGTTGGGGAGCTCAGGCTGCCCTCTACCACTATTACAAGGTAGAAAAGCGACCACTAGGTAAAAAGCTGTCAGGGGTATACACCCATACGGTACTCACCCCTACAGAGACGCTGGTAAGGGGCTTTGACGATACGTTCCTTGCACCACACAGTCGCCATACCACCGTCTACGGCAGGGATGTGCAACAGGTGGGGGCCCTAAAGATTCTCAGTTCCTCAGAAGAGGCGGGGATCTATCTGGTAGCTAGCAAGGATGAAAGGCAAGTCTTCATTACCGGCCATGCTGAGTATGATGCACTTACCTTGGATGCAGAGTACAAGCGAGACCAACAGGCCGGGCTCAGCCCAGAAAAGCCGAAAAACTACTACCCTGGGGACAATGAGGGGCGAAAGCCTTTGGTGACCTGGAGGAGCCATGCAAACCTCCTGTTCAGCAATTGGCTGAACTACTTCGTCTACCAGAAGACTCCCTATGCTTTGGAGGACCTGCCCCTTCAGCCGAGCAAAAGACCCATGGTAATGCCGTCGTAAAAGGTATTGTCGATCACGACAAGTCGGGATATCTTGCCCTCTTCCTTGAAGCCAAACTTCTTGTAGAGTGCAAGAGCCCGCTCATTGTCCTCACGTACGGTGATTTCAATCTTTCTCAAGCGGGTGGGACATTCATGAATCCAAGAGAGCAATGCCTCAAGGAGGGCTGACCCCACCCCTTGGCTCCAGCACTCCTTAAGCACTGAGATGCCCATTTCCCCACGATGGGAGAGCCGATCAAAGGAGGGGGTATCGATACCAAGGCTTCCAATAATCTTCTCCCCTTCCAGAGCAAGCAGCGTTATGTTGTTCTCTGAGCACATGCGACGATCGAGATACTCGCGTTCCTGCTCCAAGGTGAAGGGAATGCCCTTGGCATCGAAGGTGAGGTTCTCACTCTCGGAGCCCACCTTTTGTAGGTAGGCGAGCAGGTTTTTGGCATCATCAATTCTGGCTTCCCGGATTATGCGTTTGACCTCTTCCATCCTACGCCCCCAAAACCTTGAGACTGAGGCTGATCATCTTATCCTTAAGTTTTACAATCTCGTAGTTCCCTATGAAGACAACCTCATCAGGGCCTACCCCTGCAGCCCAGTTGATGCTGTAGACAAGGGAGGCAACCTTTATCCCAGCCTCGCGGGCAAGGGCCACCTCGGTTGCAGCTGTCATACCCACCACATCAAAGCCAAGAAGTTTGAACATGCGAATTTCTGCGGGAGTCTCCAGGCGGGGGCCGTTGGTGCAGACATAGACACCAGCCTTTTTCAGGGAGGCGTCGCCTGCATGAAGAGAATCAGTAAGGTCAACGTCAAAAACCCTGTCCATGCCCACATGCTCGACCCCGCTCTCATCACCTGTAAAGAAGGTATGTTCTCGTCCTCCCCCACTGAGGTCAACAAAGTCTGAAAGGGTTCCGATCTCACCGGGCTTAAGAGTATCGGTGACCGATCCCACAGCATAAATGCTGATGAGGGCCTCAACTCCGAGCTCCTTCAGGGCTGTGATGTTGGCTCTGTAGTTGATCAGGTGCGGAGGGACAGAGTGGGATGATCCATGGCGGGGAAGAAAAACCAGTGAGGAGTGTCTCCCTGTTCCTACGAAGAGTTCCACCATGCCATATGGGGTTATAATTTCCCGCCTCTCACTAGAAAAGTTAGAGATCCTATCTACTCCAGTACCACCAATGATTGCTTTCATGAAAAACTCCTTGCAAGGGACGCGGGAGTGAGTACTCCCTTGGCTGTGACTATTCCCTGGACCAGGGAAGGTTCGATGATATCAAAAGAGGGATAGAGCGCCCTCCCTTCAAGAGTGGTCGCTCTTCCACGACAATACAAAACCTCTTCACCATCACGCTCTTCCATTATAATGTCAGAGGCGGTGTGTTTTGTAGGATCAACAGAGACGCTGAAGGCATAATAGGGAACCTTATAGTGTTTGCAGGCAACTGCATTGCTCAGGGTGCCTACCTTATTGACCACCGTCCCATCCAGACAGACAAGGTCAGAGGCAGTCATGTATTTGGTGATCTTCCCCTCTGAGAGATAGTGGGCTCCCATCCCATCGGTAATGAGGTGGGTCTCTATGCCCATCTCCAGCAGGCTGGGATAGGTAAGGCGGGCTCCCTGCAGGTACGGTCGTGTCTCATTGACCAGGACAGAGAATGTCTTACCCTGCTCTTTGGCATAAGCGAGGCTCAACAGAAAGGTGTGCTCTGCAAAGCAAGTGGTTAGGATAACATCCCCATCTTCGATAAGGGTGCTGCCTATCCTACCCATGTGGTGGTAGAGATCATCATACGCTCTCTCTTGTGCATCAACCAACAGATTCACTTGGCGGACAAACTCCCCTACTGGTACATCTTTCTTACAGAATGGGGAAAGTTCATCTAGCAGAGCTAGCATGACCCTTCTCATAGTGGTGTTGGTCGGCCTCGCTTCGATGAGCAGGCCAACCAATCTCTGTAGCTCATCAAAGGAAAGAGGAAGACGCTCTTGTTGCATCCTTTCAGCGATGAACCTGAGCGTGGTGAAAGCTACCTGCAAAGGCCCACCGCCTTGGGTCACCATAGCCTTTAGGGCAGTGGCAACCTCTTCTATGGTAGTGCAAGTCTCAAAGCGCTTCTCAAAAGGGAAAGCCCTGCGGTCACCTATATGGATACTATTATCGGCGATGTGGCAAATATTCTCTTTTCTCAGCAGGTAGGGAAGTGTTATCATCCTTTGTTCCAGAAGCTCAGGTGGTCGGCTTGTATCGCCTCGATGAGCTTTGCATCATGTACCGGGCCCACTATCTCCATGTCCTTCTGTCCATAGGAGAGAACCTTGTCTGAAGAAAGGGCAAAGGTGGGGTTCTGCTCATCACTGCCGGTAAGATTGAGAAGTTGCTCTTCTGAGATGCCAAATACCAGACGCCTGACATTGGTCCAGTACATCGCGCCTGTGCACATCACACAAGGCTCAGCAGAGCTGTAGAGGGTGCATTCAGAGAGAAACTGAGGGGTGTAGAGCTTGCCAGCCTTGAACATCAGGGCAGCCTCTGCATGCATTGCCGGGCCTCCCTCTTCGTAGGCGTTACCCTGTTCGAGCAGGATATTGCCATCCTTGTCTGCAAGAAGGGCTCCGAAAGGGTGGCTTCCCTCAAGTTTTGCCTGGTGTGCTATGCGGACAGTCTCGCCCAGAAGTCTGATATCATCTTCGGTTGGTTCTACTTTGGTAAAGCGTGGCATGTATTATTTCTCCTATTTGCAAATACCCTACCATGAGTTACTGTTGTTGGCAACAATAGCCAAGTTCACTAAAAATTACATCAAGGATCTAAATCTCTGTATTGTATCCTATTGTTTTCAATGCTAAACTTGTTGGAAGAAAACAGTTGTTGACGATTGGAAAAAGAACTCGTACATTAGAAGGGATGTTGCCAAAGAGGCAATGACTGTATTAAAAGGAATAAACATGAACAAGAGCAAAATTGCAAAAATTACTGTGGCACTTCTTGCCATGGCCCTCATCGTACCCACCCTATTTGCCGCCGGAATGAAAGAGAGTGATCCTCAGAGCGTGACCGTCAGGATCATCAATGTCGAGCAGGAAGGGACTTCCCCCGTCTTTACGGTTCGTTCCGTCGACAACCAACAGTTTACCATCAAGGCAGACAAAACAACTGAGAGTAGTTTTCCCGTATCAGCTCTAAGCGCTGGGGATTATCTTGAGGTAGTCTTGGATATGGATAAGGCATCTAATATCAGATATATCAATCCTCTAGTAAAGCTCGGAGTCTTGGATGTCTATATCAGTGATGTTGAGATGACATCCCTTGCCACCTTGAATGAGCGCTTCAGCTACACCTATGGCTATCTGCTGCTCCAATCCTTTTCATCACAAGGCCTTTTCTTTGACACTGGCTACTATGTAAAGGGAGCCATCGATGGCTATGAATCCTCAATGATGGAAGAGCCGATCGGCTTCTACACCCTTGAAGAGCTCTATGCAAACATCGAAGAGTATCAGAGCACCGTCTGGTCAGAACAAAAAGCTCCACAGGCCTTCACCGAAGGCTTTACAGATATTGCCGATGCAAGCAAGCTTGCCAAACCTGAAGATCTCATAAGCACTTTCAGCTATACCTACGGATATCTGCTTGCCTTCAATATGCTCGGCCAAGGCATTGAACTTGACGGGGATCTCTATGCACAGGGTGCTCTGGACTTCGCCAGCAACAACAAGACCCTGATGAGCGAAGAGGAGATGCAGACTGCCTTTGTCGAGTATCAGCAGATTGCCGAAGAGAAGTATGCACTCTGGCTTGAGGAAGTGACTGTCACAAACCTCACTGATGCCGAAGCTTTCCTTGAATTCAATAAGAACAACAATGAAGGTATCGTAGTAACAGAGAGTGGCCTGCAATACCAGGTTCTCAACGCTGCAGACGGTCCCAAGCCTACCGCTATGGATACTGTAGAGGTTAACTACCAGCTTCAGATGATCGACGGAGTCGTCATTGAAAGTTCCTACGATCGTGGCGAGACTGCCCACTTCCCTGTCACCCAGGTAATACCCGGTTTCAGCGAAGCACTGCTTACCATGAACGTCGGTAGTGTCATCCGCACCTGGATCCATCCTGACATGGGATATGGAGCCAATGGAACGGAGAACATCCTTCCCAATTCATTGCTAGTCTTTGATATTGAGTTGGTTGGAATCGACAAATAACACCGCTTTCAAGCAACAAATATGGTCCCTTCGGGGGCCATTTTTGTTGCTTAAGCTTATCGTATGTTTCTTATATTTCAGCAATTCTCATGTCTTCATGAAGTATTGCTATTTGGCTAACCCTACCTGCCTTACTTTTCTTGCCTAACCTGGGCATACATAAAGAGAGGGCCTCATGCCCTCCCCTCCATGATATGCTTCACTATGTCCTACAGCGTGAAGATTACCTTCTTCACATTCTTATCATTTGCCATCTGCATGGAACTCTTGTAAGACTCGCCTTCGCGAAGAACCACAAACCGACCTTCGGTAGCCATGATGACCACACTAGGGGTCTCATCCTCCTCTAGGGAGAGAAGCTCTTCCCCTTCAAGGATACAGTGCATCTGGGTATGATCAGCTCTCTTGATCATACTGTCACTCCCCCCAGGATAGGAGAGCACCTCGTACGAAATCCCATTGACCTGGTATGCACCCGGTTCATCCTGATAGGGAAGACTCCTGTCCATGATGCCTATAACCCTCTCCAGGGAAGGGTATAGGCTCACATACCATTCCAGATTTTCTAAGATATCAAAGAGCATCAGATACCTTTTCCTTTATGCTCTTTCCAAAGCTTCTCAAAAGAGATGATCTGTTGGGAACACCCTTCGATGCCGAGCTTGCTAGAATCAATGCATAAATCGTAGGTCTTGCACATACCCCATTTACGGTCGCTATAGTAGTTGTAGAAGTTGGCCCTCTGCTTGTCTGCCTTCAGGCAAGTGTCCTCAGCCTTGTTCTCCGCCACCTCATATACGTTGATAGCACGCTCTATGCGCCTATCCAAGTTGGCATGGATAAAGATGTTCAGGACATTTTCCTTATCCCGCAGGATATAGTCTGCACACCGCCCTACGATGACGCAAGGGCCCTCTTCGGACAGACGTTTGATCGTTTTGCTCTGTATCAGGAACAGCTGATCATTGAGGGGCATTTCAGTGACCCCCAAGGCTCCGCTAGCCATCGGGTAGTTACCCATGACAAGTGAGTAAAAGATGCTGCTTGTAGCCTTCTCATCGGCGTTGGTGAACAAAGCCTCACTCAAGCCGCTGTCTTGTGCACTAATGGCGATCAGTTCCTTATCGAAGAAAGGAATGCCAAGCGCTTCGGCCAAATTGCGTCCGACTTGTCTTCCGCCACTGCCGAACTGCCTGCCAATCGTAAAAACTGTATGATTATCCATATGCAGGTTCCTCCACTAAGTTCAGTATACCACAACAAGAGTGAAAAGCATAAATAGATTGCTAACGTTCATTCCAGCCATTCAATCAAGCTACTCTTGCATACTGGCATCTTGCATTTCTTTTCATATTTGTTCTTTTTCTTCGCAATCCGTTTATTGTAACATTGCCCCTTTAGGCTTACTATCTGTATACCAACAGGAGGCACTATGGTCACCTTACAGAACGAAAAACTCAGCATGATGATAGATCTTCTCGGAGCAGAGCCACAATCACTCTTTTCCAAGGAGAGTGGTATCGAATACCTATGGAACGGAGATCCTGCCTTCTGGCCTAGGAGAGCTCCCCTGCTCTTTCCCATGACAGGACCCACCAAAGACAGCAAGATAGAAGCGGCGGGACAGACCTACACAATGCCTAACAACGGCTTCGCCCGGGACCTTGAATTTACCATCCTCTCGCATAGCTCCGATGAAGCCATATTCGAGCTACAAGACAGTGAAGCCACCTTGCAGTACTATCCGTATGGCTTTCGTCTCAAGGTCACCTATACCCTCCTCGATGATGGCTTCAAGGCAGAGGCTGAAGTGTATGCCAAGGATGACCTCTATTACACCTTCGGCTGGCACCCCGCCTTCAGTCTGAACATCAATGGGCAGAACACCCCCTTGGAATCCTATAGTGTAACTTTTGAGAAGGAAGAGAGTGTCGACAGAAAAACACCGGTGAACGGCTCATTCGTCACCGACAAGAAGTTCCTGGACAACAGCAAAACACTCCATCTCACCAGGGGACAGACCGACAAAGGGCCCATTATCCTTAACGGCCTATCATCAAAGCATGTCACCCTTACCTCTGATAAAGGAGAGCATGGGGTACGTGTGGAGAGAGGGAATTTGGATACCCTTGTGATCTGGACCGTCGCCCCAAAGCATGCCCAGTACCTCTGTATAGAGCCGATGCACTCCTTTGGTGATACCAAACGAGCGTTTGCACTTGAAGAGATGGATGAGGTTCTGGCGCTGAAAGCGGGAGAATCAAAAGTATTCTTCAGCAATTTCCACGTGTTCTAGGCTTTGTAGGAGACTACTACCCTGGTAGGGGCTCCATCACTGTCGTTAAGAAGAAGGGGAAGCGCTACGAGGGAGACTGTTCGTCCTACCACCCTACCCAGGTTATTGAGATTCTCCAGGATCAGCCCATCGGAGGAGAAGATCAGATGATGGATGGGCAAGCTTTCACTTGTCATCGAATCACAGGAAGAGCTGTCAAAGCCAAACAGGCGTACACCACGTTCCAACAGGAGCGTGGTTGCCTCTTCTGTGAGCAGTGGGGGATCTTCAAAGTAGTGCTCACTGTTCCAACGATCTGACCAAAGAGTAGAGAAAAGCACCGCTGTTACCCCAAGAGGGACTGTGCTTATCTGTTCTTTTCCTATACTTCGCATTTTCGTAGCATCAAGGACAAACGCTTGGTGGAAAAAGGACCCGGGGGAGAAGATATCCAAGGTCCTTCCCTCATCCATAAGGTGAGAAGGGCTATCCATGTGAGTTGAGCTATGGCTGCCAAAGCTCATTTGCTTGAGACGGAAATGTTCAGTTTCCAAAGAGGACCATTGTTTGATTACCGTAGGAGGATCCCCAGGATAGGGGATTTCCCCATCAGCAATGCAGTGGCTCAGATCGACATATACCACTTTTTTTACTTTTTCTTCTTTTCTTTCTTTTGTATCTTCTCTGCTCATTGCAAGCCCTCCGTCCTGGCATAATGAAACAGATACTGCTGGGCAATACCTGCATAGGGTGCGAAATAGGTGGAAGTCTTACCAGGGAACCAGTTTGTCATCACTTTCTGCATCCAGGTATCCATCGGGAAAGCTTCCATCCTATGGAAAGCATAGAGCAGGATGCAGGAGCCTACCTTGGGCCCTACCCCCCTGATGGTCATCAGAAGTTCAAGTGCTTTCTCAAAGTCCAGAGAAGGAACCTGCCCTAGGATAGCATGCTTGCCTATGGCGTCTATGAGATAGGGGGCACGAAAGCCCATACCCAGCTTGCGCAAATCCTCTTCAGTTGTACCTTCCATCTCGCTGGCAGTGGGGAAGGCATGCCAAGTGTCGTCTACAGCGGATCCATAAACTTGGGCAAGCCTTGAGTACATTTGTCTAATTCTGGCAATATTATTGTTTTGGCTTAGGATAAAACAGATCAGGACCTCAAACGGATCCTGGTTGAGAATATGAAGTCCCCCAAACATCCTTACGGCATCAGAGAGTTTTGGATCGAGAAGCGAGAGATGCTCATTGGCCTCTGCATACACTCCGCCCATGTCAAAATAGTGAGCAAGCCTGCCATCTTTGGCAAGGGTGGACATAAAGGTCTCTGTTGTGAATTGTACATGTTTTCCTTGGACAACAGACTGGAAGACACCCTTGTCTTCCTGCCATCCAAAGCACTGCCCACAAAACAGAGTTGCTCTTAGATCTATCGGATAATCCTTCATGCATCTACTGTACCAGAGTGGTTGCTTCTTAAGCAAGAAGCGACAGATCACCATAGCATGCTATATTTTAGTCATGGTTGACATAAATTTAGAATTATAACTATTTCGGATAGCTATTTTTTCAACTGAAGAGTATCCTAAAAAAGGAGGAACCTGAAAGAGCATGGAAACCACAGACTTTTCTTACCCCCAATGGATGAAACGAATGACCGGTGATAGTGAGGATATTCTCAGGATCGAGGAGATTGTCGCACGTTATTCTCACTTGCTTTTTTCTGCCGGCTCTGTACTGGATTATGTGAGTCTTGATGAGCTTGCATTCATTGGCAACCTATTGGCAAGCCTGCCATCCTCTAGGGAGGTTTACCTGGCACCCTACAGTTTTGCCGACCTCTATCTTAGCGACAACACAAACCTACAAACCGCTTTCAACAAGCTCTCCTTCTCCCTGCAATGCAAGGTGCTGGACACCGCTCGCGTGTATAGGGAGGCACAGCCACCCTATGCAATGATCGCCCTCGATTGGGAGAGTGGTTCTGTCCAACTTTTGGCCCTCTCAGCTAACAAGAATGAACTAGGCAATCTCTCCTTGGCTTTCCTGACAGACCCTCTGACAGAGACAATGGTTGACGAACGCTATGAAGCACAAAAGGCGTATCTGCTTACCAAGGCCAAGGAATTGCTCCTATGTGAGACTAGTGAGAAGCGAGTCGGCATATACAAGGTTACCTGTGGTGAAGAACTGTTTGTAAACACGGTGTTCGGCCCTATCCTTGACTGCAACTTTTCCCTCCAGTTGGGAGAGGAGAAGGACAGGTGGGGAAGAGCCATACCCTCGCACATCAGTGAAACTGACGAAGATAGCCTCTGTCAATCTCCTCGAATTTGATCTGATGGGGCTTGAAAAAGCCATTGGCACTTGCAAGAGAGGGTACAGTGGACCGTGTGTTTATAAGGCTAACCGAAGCAAATCTGACCAAAGCATCTTCTTCTGATGCATGATGCAACAGGACACGGGCCATTTCCTTTGGCAGATTTGGCTCCGCTGGATACATAGCAGAGTGAACTACGACCCAGAGCAACGCTTCCTCTTCCCGGTAGGCCTTAAGCTGGGGATACCGGTCAAGGTCATAGTTGCAAAAGAGAATCTCATACCCCTCATCGATGAGTCGATGTTCAACATGCGCTATTCCCATCCTATGCAGGTCTTGGGTGCTCATCAGATACTGAGAAGCCGCTGTTCGTGCCGCCTGGATAATTGGATACCTGACTATCTCTCTCATACCTCATTTTACCATAGCTATCGTGGGATGCAAGATGACAACCATGTTCTTTATGTGATAGCATGGCCCTTATGCAAAACAAGCAACTGGGTGTGCTCTACATTTTACTAAGCGGGTTCTTCTTTGCCCTGGTGATGCTCTTCATCAAACTTGCAGGGCCTCTTCCTACTATGCAGAAGGCCTTGTTCCGCAATATCATAGCCTTGACTATAGCGCTCATAATACTAGGAAGGACGAAAACACGCTTCGCCTGGAAGAAACAGGATTTTCCAGTCCTCCTCCTACGCGGTCTTGCCGGCACCATCGGCCTTGTTGCAAACTTCTATGCAGTCGATCATCTCATCCTCAGTGATGCCACCATACTCAACAAGCTCGCTCCCTTCTTTGTCATCATCTTCAGCCGCATATTTCTCAAGGAGAAGGTCACTTCGGTCCAGATGCTCCTGGTAGCGGGTGCATTTCTGGGGGCTTCCCTAGTGGTGAAGCCTTCCTTCAGCAACACAGAACTGTTTCCTTATCTCATGGGCATCTTGGGAGGCATCGGAGCAGGAGCGGCCTACACCTGTGTAAGGGAGTTGGGCAACCGCTCTGTCCCAGCCCCTGTCATCGTAGCCTTCTTCTCCCTCTTCTCCACCCTAGCGTGAGTTTACAAGTTATGAGCCCCGTTTGGGGCCATTTTTTTGCCCTA
>CAYXYD010000038.1:0-17869 GCA_964469205.1 uncultured Sphaerochaeta sp.
TTTACCTTGGGTTTGCGCAGGGTAGCTTCCATAAGGCCGCTGACCATCCCGATGCCAATGCCTGGATGCAAGCTAGTTAGGGGGGCTGACAATATGCTTACCAAGGTGTTTAGGGGGTGGGCGAGGGAGAGAATGGCTCCAAGGGCAGTAAAGGACATGTTGACTGCAAGCCAGTAGCCGAACATCTTGATGCCCTCTTGCTGGCCAAAGTTTATAAAGCCAAAGAGCAGGAAGCCGATGATGAGGATAGGGAATGCCCAGGAGAGAATTTTCCCTCCCTTGCCTGCTGGGGGTACGTCGGTGATATCATCCAGATTTGTCTTTAGTTCACCACTTTCCAGCTTTTCCATCATCTTTATGATGCCATTCTGGTGACCTGCCCCGATGACAGCAAGCTTCTTATCCCCAGGGGCAAGGTAGATGCTGGTAGCGAGGTAGCGATCCCGCTCATCGATGAGGACAGCCTTTACCGAGGGAAGTTCCTTGGCCATCTCATCCATCATGCTCTGCATGACATCGCTTTTCTTCAGCTCTTCAAGATCTTCCTTTGATATTTTCTCATTGCTGAAAACAGCTGAGATGATGGTGGCGATAAGTTTGGCCTTGTTCCAGAGGTTGGATAGTCTCCAAGCCCGCTTGAAGGTGATCTGGATATCGCGGTCGCACAGGGAGTAGGGGATCTCTCTCTCCTTTGCTATGCGTGCAGCTCCAAGGATCTCCTCACCGGGTGCGCTGTCTGTCTGGTTGCCCATGCGCTTCTGGAAAGAGGCGAGAGCCATGTTGGCAACCAACAAAAATCCCTTACCCTCTTTGAGCACCTTCTTGATGTCCATATCGGACCAGGAACTCTTTTCCTCCTTGTTTTTGAATCTTCCGTCATCAAGCTCGAGGCAGATATGGTCGGGCTCTTCGCTGTCGATATACCCAGAAACCTCATCTACACTCTCTTTTGAGACGTGTGCGGTTCCCACAAGGATTATTTGCCGACCATCTGCGAAGGTGAGCCGGTGGAATGTGTCACTCAGTTTTTCTGCAATCATGAGAACAACTATACTCAAGAGAAGCCAGAGAAACAAGGGAATTTGACACAGTGCAAGGATTACTATACATTTTTCCAATATGGACACCTTTATATACCTAGGAAAATTGGCCCTTGCCCTGCTTTGTGGCGTAGGTGCATCCCGCTCACTGGGAAAAAAACGGTTCGTCAGAACCGCTTCCCTTGGGCAGACCCTCCTCGTCTGGCTGTTGCTCTTCTTTATGGGAGTGAACACCGGCAGCATCGAAGGGATAACAAGTCAGTTCGGAACCATCGGGCTCTCTGCCCTTGCTCTTACCATTATCAGTGTGCTGGGCACGATCGTATTTGCTACAGGAGTTTCTCTTTTTGCCTCCTCAGAAGATATCTCCCTAGGTATCGACATAGCCCCCCGTAAAGAGCAAAGCATACTAAGGCGCATATGGGATATTTTTAAGGAACCTTTGTTTTTGGTTGGCATTGTGCTTCTTGGCTTGTGCCTGAGACTCTGGACCCCCCTGTTTGGGTGGTATGACTCTTCTCTTGTCAGTTACCTGCTCTATGGGATGCTGTTCTTTGTCGGTATGTCCCTGGTGCAAAAGAATATCAGCTTCAAGGGAATCTTATCAGACAAGGCGGTGTTGCTCTTGCCTCTGATCACCATAGTGGGAAGTTATCTTGGAGCCCTGCTGACCCCGCTGGTAACCCCATACACCATTAGGGAAGGCCTTGGCATGGTAAGTGGTTTTGGCTGGTACTCGCTTTCGGGCATTCTCATCAGCGACTTGGGCTATCCGATCTTGGGATCGGTATCCTTTTTGGTAAATCTCTTGCGCGAAAGCTTCGCCTTTTTCCTTATTCCTCTGCTAGGCAGGTTGGGAAGGCGCTATTTCTATCCCGCCGTCTGCACGGCAGGGGCAACAAGCATGGATGTGACGCTGGTATTGCTTACCAGCCACTTTGGAACAAAGGTTATCATCGCCAGCATCTACCATGGGGTGATTATGAGCCTGGTCGCACCCCTGCTTATTCCGCTCTTCTTCTAAGCCTTGAACAGAAGCTGGACGATCAACTCAACCACACTCTCCTTGAGAATGCGAAGATAGATTACCGAAGGACCGTCACTAAGGACCTCTTCCAGTCGTTTTGCTATAACATCAGCCTGAGGTTCTATGTGCAGTTGCAAGAACTGGTAGGAACCGGCTTCAACGCTGAAATCACCCTTAGCATGGGGGTGTATATCCCCCCTCTCAACAGCCTGGCGCATCTCTTCCCCTGGAGGATCCTGATACCCACCCTCCAAGGTGGTGAGTACACTGGTGATGTGTAGGCATGCTTCACTGCCTGTTGGGGCACTGTCCAAATGGGTGAGCATCATGTCGATGGCCGCCTCTCCATCTCTGGGAAGGGAGGGAAAAGAGACGTATGGAATATCCTGAAGCAAATGGAGTAACATGGGGTGTATCTTTTGCATAGGAGTTACTGTATCAAAATGGAAACAGTCGGTAAAGTGGGGACGATCACCTATACCTTGTCCCGCCTCAGGCGGTGTAAGAATATAACTGTCCGAGTATTGGGCAATGGGGAAGTCAGGGTAAGCGCACCCTTTCGGGAACCTACCAGCTCAGTAGAGAGAGTTATCAAGGCCAACCAGAAGAAACTTGAGAAGACCATAGCCATCCAGAAGGCGGAGCACGAGCTGTATGGGCACACTTGGGAAAATGGCGATATCTTCTTGTTTCATGGTGAGTCACACTCGCTGTGTCTCATCTCCGGTACAAGCAATTACCTTACCGTAGAAGATGGGTTGTTTACTGTCTTCTATGTAGGACCCCCTCCAGACAAAGAGACTCTTTCCTATACTTTGAAAGAGCTCTATCGAAAATCTGCAAGAAAACGAATAGGTCCCTTGGTAACCCTATGGGCAGAGAAGCTCAACCTCGATGTTCCCCCCTATACCGTCAGGGATTCCAAGAAACGGTGGGGTAGCTGTTCTTCACGAGGGAATCTAAACTTTTCCTTGCGGGCAGCTAGTCTCACTGATGAAGAGCTCTCCTACCTTGTGTTGCACGAGATGGCCCACCTCGTACACTTTGACCATGGCCCACTCTTCCAAGCCTTCCTTACCAAACACCTACCCACCTGGAAGGAGTACCAACAGAAGATCTTCTCGTTGCAAAGGAGAGCCGACCTTACCCCCTAGGCATAGGACCAATTCCCTTGAAGCTATTTATGCTGTATCTTTGAGAAAGAGGAGAATACTATGAAACCAGACAAACTAACTGATGGGATATATCGTGTTGCTGCAAAAGTAGGCAACAGAGATCTTTTTGAAGGCATCTGGCCAATTCCTCATGGAGTCATGCTCAATGCCTATGTGGTAAAGGGCTCAGAGAAGAATGCCATGATCGACCTGGTCAAGGATTGGGATGGAGCAGCAGAAACAGTTGATGCAGAACTGAAGGAGCTGGGACTTCCCAATGGCCAACTTGACTACTTGGTATTGAATCATATGGAACCCGACCATACCGGTGCCATGGTCACATTTGTGGAAAAGCATCCCAATGTTGAGATTCTTTGCTCCGACAAAGCTGTGCCCCTAATCAAGCACTTCTATAATATTGAGAAAAATGTTCGTGCTGTAAAGGATGGGGAGACTATCGATCTTGGTGGAAAGAAGCTGCAGTTCTTCATGACCCCAAACATCCACTGGCCCGAGACCATGATGACTTTGGCCGTAGAGGATGGTGTTCTCTTCAGTTGTGATGCCTTCGGATCGTTTGGTCAGTACGAGCACTGCTTCGATGACCAACTCACCAAAAAGGAACTGGACCTTCTCTTGGGGGAGACCGAACGCTACTATGCAAATATTGTCTCTACCTTCTCATCTTTTGTCTTGAAGGGCATTGCCAAGCTTGACGGACTCACTATCAAGCAGGTCGCCCCAAGCCATGGCATAGTCTGGAGGGAAGAACCCCTTAAGATCATCAATTGGTACAAGAAGCTGGCAACCTATATGGATGGCCCAAGGGAGAAGGAGATCACCGTTGTCTGGTCCAGCATGTATGGCAACACGGCAGCCTTGGTCCCTTATATTGTTGAGGGTGTAGAAAGCGAAGGTCTTCCTGTTCATGTCCTGGAGATTCCCCAGACCCATGAGTCCTTTGTCCTTGAGAAGGCCTGGCGTTCAGAAGGCCTGGTCATCGGCATGCCTACCTATGAGTACAAGATGTTCCCTCCGATGTACCACATCCTGGACATCCTGGAACGCAGCCATGTGAAGAAACGCAAGACCATGCGCTTCGGTTCCTTCGGCTGGTCCGGTGGGGCTCAGAAGCAGTTTGATGTCTTTACTGAAGCGATGAAGCTTGAGTGTGTTGGGGTCGTGGAGTATCAGGGCTGTGCCTCAGAAGAGGACAAGAGACGTGCGTACGAGATGGCCAAGGAAATGGCAAAGCAGATTAAAGAGGCCTAGAAGCTTCAACTAATGCTACAAACAGTGGCAACATATCCTTAGAGGCCATCATCATGGCCTCAGGATGCCACTGTACTCCTACGCACCAACTGCCGCCTTTCTGCTCAACGGCTTCGATGAACCCATCATCACAGATGGCAGTGGCTACCAAGCCTCTGCCCAAAAGATCAATGCCCTGGTGGTGGAATGAGTTCACCTCCAAGGCCTCTGAACCAAAGATTTCATGGAGCTTGGATTCTTTCTGCAATCGAACAGTATGGGAGAAGGGAACATCCCTTTGCTTCGGCTCATGGACTGTCCCTTTGTCTCCGCACAGGGAAATGTCCTGGTAGAGGGTCCCCCCAAAACGCACATTGATAAGTTGGCATCCCTTACAGATACCAAGGATGGGGATGCCTTTTCTAAATGCTAATCTGAGCAGTTCCAGCTGGAACAGATCAGAGGCCCTCTCTGTTTTCTGACAGAGTGGGTCTCTCTTTTGACCATAGAGATCAGGTTCGATGTCAAAGCCACCGGGAAGCAGCAGTCCATCACACAAGCAGAGTAGGGCATCCACCTCGGTTAGTACTGAAGGAAGAAGAATCGGAGTAGCGCCTGCCGCTATCAACGAGGTGGTATACGCCTCATTGGTAAAGTCACGCTTGATGGCTTTGAAAGCAGAGGATGCAGGGGCCACATCAAGGGTCCCTGCAATCCCAATCACCGGTTTCTTTTTCACAAGGAGTTGGTCACTCAATAATTTCAAGCAGATGGCGTGTAAAGCCCATGATATTCTCAACAGAAGAGAGGGAGAGATTCTCCTTTACCGAGTGCACATCATACATGTTAGGTCCGAATGAGACTGAGTCCATACCAGGGACCCTGCTGTTTATGATCCCACACTCAAGCCCTGCATGGATGGCTGTGATGTGAGGCTTCTTTCCAGAATACTCTTCATACGCTTTGGCACAGAACTTGGTAAGGGCCGAGTCTGGATTTGGCGTCCATGAAGGATATCCACCCACATACTCTACAGTCGAACCTCCACTCTTCATCGCTTCTCCCATCCGATGAGCAATGTCATCACGGGAGGAAAGGATTGAAGAACGATGGCTGCTGGTTACCGAGAATACGCCCTCAGAAAACTTTAGGATAGCCAGGTTGGAGGAGGTCTCTACGATCCCCTGGATGGTCATGCTCATTGCATCGACACCATGGGGGGCGATATAAAGGCTTCTGATGAAATCTTCACTCTGCTTGGCAGAAGCGGCTTTCTTGGGAAGGTCAGCTTTTATAAGCTCAAGGACGATACCAGGATCGCTGATGGCGTACTCTTCATGCAGTTCCTTCTCACACTTCTTTACTGCCTTTTCAATGGCTTTCTTATCAGATGTAGGAGCGGCAAAGCTCATGGTGCAAAGTGAGGGGATGACATTACGTTTGCTTCCCCCTGCACAGGAGAAGAGCATCTTTGTCTCTACAGTAGAAAGAGCCCTTGCCACTACCTTGATTGCATTGGCCCGTTGCTTGTGGATCTCTCCACCACTATGCCCGCCAAGAATACCGTTCGCAGTAAGGGTAAATCCCTCATAGCCAGCAGGAATCGCTTGCATGTCCGCCTTAAGCTTTGCATCGACTTCAAGACCCCCTGCACATCCTATGTAGAGCACCGCTTCCTCTTCACTGTCCAAGTTGATCAGAAGCCGGCTCTGGATGAGAGCCTTCTCGATGTTGAAGGCACCGGTAAGACCGGTCTCCTCACTTACAGTAAAGATAGCTTCCAAAGGTCCATGCTTGGCTTTTGTGTCTGCTAGTATGTCCATGGCCATAGCCACGGCAATGCCATTGTCGCCACCGAGGGTGGTGTCCTTGGCACGTAGGGTGTCACCTTCCCTCACTAGTTGGATGGGGTCGGTGGCGAAGTCGTGGTCGCTCTCTTGTGTCTTTACGCAGACCATATCCATATGTCCCTGCAAAGCGACAGAAGAGCGGCCCTCATAGCCTGGATAGGCTTTCTTGCGAAGAATGACATTCCCAATGGTATCGACAATGGCTTCTAGGTTGTGTTCTTTAGCAAACTTCAAAAGGAATTGGCGTACCCCTTCCTCATTGCCAGACTCCCTGGGTATTTGGGAGAGTTCATAAAAATAGTTCCATAGGTTCTGGTTCTTCAAGCCTTCAAATAGTGGTTGCATGCATATAGCTCCTTTGGTTATGCGAAACGGTCGCGAATTAGTTCTCCATCGATGAACAGGCCTTTCATCTGCAGGTTCTCGTCAAGGATGACAATGTCAGCCTTGTATCCAGGAACCAACATTCCCTGTTTGGGAAATGAGTAGATTCTTGCAGGGTTGGTTGAGGACATCTGTGATGCCTGTTGGATGGGAATCTCCCATTCGACGACATTTCTGAATCCCTGTAGCATGGTGAGTGCTGATCCAAGGAACAGGGAAGGATCCTCTATGCTGACAAACGATCCTTCAGGGCCAATGATGCAGGGGATCCCATTTGCAGTCTTGTCTCCCGATCGTTGTTTGGTTGGTCTGAGTGAGTCGGTTATCATGACGATGTTGTCTAAGGGTTTTTCCCTGAGAAGCATCTTCACCAACTCCTGGTGCACATGTACGCCATCACAGATGATCTCACACTGCATGTCCCTCTGGATCAGGATGGCACCTACGGTTCCAGGGTTGCGGTGATGGAGACGGCTCATTGCATTGAAAAAGTGGGTGGAGTGGAAGATGCCGCACTGCATGCCTTCCATGATGTTCTCATAGGTTGCATCAGTGTGCCCAGCAAGCAGAACGATGTTCTTTTCACGGGCAAGCAGGGCAAGTTCACGCATATGTTTGAGCTCTGGGGCTACTGTCATGCATAAAACCTTTCCTTCCCCAGCCTCAATGAGCTGCTTGAAAACCTCAAGGTTTACAGGTTGGACCCCCTTGGGGTTCTGAGCTCCGATACGGGCAAAGGAGATAAAGGGGCCTTCTATGTTGATCCCCATGATCTTCGCACCCTTTTCCTTGCCCATTGCCTTGGCAATTGCTTTGGTGCTGGCCAGCATGACATCCAGCTCATCGGTATAGACTGTGGGCATAAAGGCGGAGACTCCAAAATCAGCAAGTCTTTCACTCATTGCAAGAATGGATTTGGGGTCACAATCCTCAGTTCCATGGCCACCGATCCCATGGAGGTGGGAGTCAATGAAGCCCGGCATGACGTAACTGCCGCCCATATCGATCATGAGGGTGTCAGGGGGAAATTTCTTCTCCTCAAAGCGTCGCATGTTGAAGATATCACCAATGAGTCCATCTTCGTTAATATACAAAGCGCAATTCTTGAGTTTTGCATATCCCGTTACAACTGTGCCATTAGTGAGAACTGTTCGTATACCCATTCTCTGCCCTCTCTTTCCCTAAATATACGTTCATATGGTCATTAGGTCAATGAAACAGTTGTCAGATCGGTAATCCATTTGCCGCGTAGCATCCGCACCATGCTGATCACCAGTTTGGTCAATTCTTCCATACCCAACAGCAGGTAGACCTGCCAGATGTTCAGGTTCAGTACCAAGACTCCAAAAAAGGCTAGGGGAACCCCTACAGCCCAGACACCGAACATCTCGGAAAACATTGAGAAGCGGGTATCTCCTCCTGCTCTGAGAATGCCGACAATGACTGCCATGTTGATACTCTTGATCGGAAGCAACATTGCATTGACCAGGAGACAGTAGACTGCCATTTTTCTTACCTCATCAGAGATGTTAAAGAGGTTGGCGAACCAGGGAGCCAGAAGTGCTTGCATCGCCCCTGCCCCTATGCCGGTAACTAAAGCGATGATGGTGAACCTCTTGGCATAGAGCTTGGCCAAGTCGGTCCTCCCTTCACCAATCTTTATTCCGATCATGATGAGCGTCGCATTGCTGACGCCCATCATCGCAACAAAGAAGAGGTTTGCGATGGCTTCGTTTACATTTACTGCAGCTAAGGCGCTAATTCCTATCCTACTGAAAGCAATCTTATAGGTAGTCATTCCCAAGGACCAGAAAACCTCATTGATGATTACAGGCAGGCTGGTAGGGATGACAAGACGGAGGAAAGGCTTGTCCCACTGGAAGGAGCTCTTTTCCCTGATAGCCAGCACAGGATGCTTTTTATATGTGATGTACAGTAAGAGTGCGACCTCTGCCAAACGACTGATCGCAGTGGCAATGGCTGCCCCTGCAACCCCAAGTTCAGGGAATGGGCCAACACCGAAGATAAGGAGGTAGTTACCCACTGCATTCATCGAGAGGGACAAAAGAGCCACACCTAGGGGAATCCTTGCATGTCCTATCACCCGAAGAGCTGTTGAGAGTACCTGGCTTATCGCGGTGAACACGTAGCTTATCGCCACAATCTTGAGATAGGTGACACCATAGCTGACAACAATCTTTTCATAGGTGAATATGTGCATCAACTGCGTTGGAATGAAGAATGAGGCGGCAGCGGAGAAAGAGGCACCGATAAAAGCTACGGTTACTGAGAGCCCTATGACCCGCTTGATGTTCTTTTCGTTTCTTGCACCCCAGAACTGTGATAGGAAGATGGAAGAGCTGCTGGAGATTCCAAAAAAGAGCAGACTTATAAGGAAGAACATCTGGTTAGCCAGCCCGACCGCTGCAATGGCTTCTTCTCCAAGCTGCCCTATCATCAGGGTATCGACAAATGAGAGAGAGTTGGTCAAGAGCCCTTGGAACACCACAGGAAGTGCTATGGAGAACATCCGCCTGTAAAAATCCTTGCGGTTATCTAATTGAGGTTTCACACTGCTTACCGTCTTGCCAAAAGCACCCTTGACAAATCCTTTCTGTTAGCTTTTTCTAAGGCTTCGACAACCATTGAGCGGTTTTCAGCCTTGTTATACTGCAGAAGTGCTCTCTGCAAGTGACGCTCCCGACCTTTGGGAATGTAGAGGGGAGCATAGTTTTTTTGTGGCCTAGGGTCTAGTCCCGTATAGTACATACAGGTAGAGACCGTACCCGGAGTTGGGTAGAACACCTGGACCTGGTCGGGGACAAAGCCTGTCTTATGCATGTAGAGGGCCAGTTCAATGGCACTGTCCAGCGTGCTTCCAGGGTGGGCTGCGATGAAATAGGGGATGAGGAACTGGCGTTTTCCCAGCTTTTCATTAGTTTCCTTAAAGAGTTCGCTGAACTTGTCGTACAGTTCTGCCTTGGGCTTTCCCATCGCATCGAGGACCTGGGGATCGACATGTTCGGGGGCTACCTTGAGCTGTCCGCTTACATTTTTGAGCACCAGATGGTTCATAAATCTCCGTCTGGTCTTTTCACTGGCCACTTCCAGGAGGTAGTCATAGCGGATGCCCGATCGGATAAAGACCTTCTTTACTCCAGGGACAGCTTCAAGAGCTTCAAGGATATCAAGGTAGTGTTCATGTGAGTCCTTGAGATTAACACAGGGATCTGGCCAGAGACACTCCTTGGTAGGGCAGGGACCATAGGTCTCCTGCCTGTCACATGCCCTGCCTTGGAAGTTTGCCGTCGGCCCCCCCAAGTCATGGATATACCCCTTGAAGGAGGGGTGGCTGACCATCCTCTCTGCTTCTAGCACAAGAGACTCTTTGCTACGGGTCTGTATCATTCTGCCTTGATGACTGGTTATCGCACAGAATGAGCAGGAGCCATAGCAACCCCGGTTGCTGGTTATGGAGAAGCGGACTTCCTCCAAGGCTGGGATGCCTCCCATCTTCTGGTAGTCAGGATGGGCGTTCAGGGTAAAGGGAAAGGAGTAGAGCTCATCAAATTGCTTGTCGGTAAGAGGGTGGGCAGGGGGGTTCTGTACCACGACCCTATTCATACACTTCTGTATGATTCTTTCCCCTAGGATCGGGTTCTCATGGGTCATCTGGAGGTTGAAGGCTTTTGCATAAGCTTTTTTGCCCTCTTCGGATGGTGTGTTCGATTGCTTATCCCGATCGCTTACCTCTTCAAAGGAAGGGAGGGTAATCGTGCAATATGTTGAGTCCAACTCATCGATGGTTTTCTCTGAAAGGGCAAATACCGTACCGCGGACATTTTGTATATCCTTGATTGGTTCACCGTTTTCCAAGCGTGTAAGTATCTCCAGGGTCTGCAGCTCCCCCATACCGTATATGAGCAGGTCTGCCTTTGCATCGAGGAGGATCGGCTTACGCACCTTGTCAGTCCAGTAGTCGTAGTGGCTCATGCGTCTGAGAGAGGCCTCAAGGCCTCCTATTATAATGGGTATATCTTTTCCATACGCTTGACGTGCCCTGTTCGTGTAGGAGAGGGTGGCCCTATCAGGGCGGAACCCTGCTTTCCCTCCGGGACTGTACTCGTCTTCGCTTCTGGGTTTGGCATTTGCGGTGTAGTGCGAGACCATACTGTCGATATTTCCCCCACTTATCATGCAGGCCAGACGAGGTTTTCCCATTTTTAGAAAATCTTCAGTTGAATCCCACCGTGGTTGTGCAATAATACCTACACGATACCCTTTGCTTTCCAGTAGTCTTGCCAAGAGTGCGGTGCCGAATGAAGGATGGTCAACGTAGGCGTCAGCTGAGATGAATGCTATGTCCAGTTGGTCCCATGACCTTTGTTGCATATCCGCTCTGGTTGTAGGAAGAAACGCTATTCTTGGTGGTTGTTGTTGATGATTCACATCGCACATAATAGGCTATTGCTTACAGGGTGTAAATAGGATACGTATTTTACGGTGAAAGGAGCTCTAAATGTCTGACAAGAAACTCTTTATACTGCTGAATCCCCATGCAGCAAAAGGAAAAGGACTGGTTCGCAAGAAAGAGATCTTGGGCCTGTTCAACCAAGGTGGTTATGATGCTACTGTTGTTATGACCGAAAAGGGTATCGGAGCTTCCAGCCTTGCCTATCAGGCGGTTATAGAAGGGTGGCCTACCATCATTGCTGCAGGTGGAGATGGAACGGTAAACGAGGTTGTTGACGGGGTCTTGCGCGCCGTTACCGAAAAACAGATACCCTGTCCCAACCTGGGTGTCCTTCCTGTCGGACGGGGTAATGATTTTGCCTGGGGGATGGGTATCCCCCTAGACCTGAAAAAAGCGAGTGACCTCATTATTGCGGGAAAGACCCGTATCATCGATGCAGGCATCACCTATGGTGGGCACTATCCCCAGGGAAGGTACTTTGTAAACGGTCAGGGTATGGGCTTTGAGCCTCTGGTCAACTTTATCGCCAGTGATTTCAAACATGTCTCAGGAACCTTGAGTTATATCCTTGCCTTGATCAAGATCCTCATCGATCATCCTGAGCCCTACCATGTGCGGCTGACCCTCGATGGCGAGACTCAGCATTTGGAGACCCAACAGCTGAGCATCTGTAACGGACGGCGGATGGGCAGTGCTTTTATCATGGGACCCGATGCGCTCTTTGACGATGGGTATTTTGATGTGGTGTTTACAAACCGACCGGTAAAAAGCTCCCGCATGCTGTTCATCGCCCTAAGATTGTTTAAGGGTAGCCAAGTGAAGCTTCCTGTTTTTTCGGTTGTCAGGGCAAAAAGCATCAAGATTGTCTCAGAGAACAATCCGATGCCCGTGCATGTCGATGGCGAGGAGATTTCCAAGGGATGTGTGCAGTTTTCTACAGAGTTGTTGCCTTCGATACTACCTGTGTTCGTGCAATAACACAAAACCATGTCTAGTGGGTATAGATAAAGAGCCAGAATTGCTTAAAATCCCATAAATGTTGAGGTTTTATTAGTAAATAGTTCTTTCCTTTTCGGTTTCAATTGACTATTATATATATGATTAGCTTTTGCATGCAGCAATAGGCTTTCCTGTTTTTGTATATTTTTCTGCTTTGTCTATGATCGACCAAATCCGGTTGACTTCTCAGAAAAGAGAGTATATCCTAAAAAATGCGCGTCTTTTGTTGTTTTACCAGTAATGGCACATATAGTAAGGAGTCCCCAGTTGATAAAGGATTTGGTACCGTTCGTACATTTTTATGATCAGGATTTTGTCGATATGTATGACAGGTCTTGGGTATGGATTGACGAACTTTGGAAGCAAGGGACTGAAGACAACGGTTTTTTAGGGTCCTATCTTTCATATCCAGACCAGACCACATTCAATCAGTACTTGTCCTGTTTTTCCGCTCTTTTTCTTGTATACAGCAACCAGAACAACTCTCCGTTCCCGTTGATGGACTTTTTTTATCAGAAACAAGAAGAAAACGGAGCAATTCGAGGTGAATATTCCATCGAGAATGGTTCCCCGGTTTTTACCGCTGCGAACCCCGAAGGAATCTCCCCTCCGTTATTTGCGTATGTTGAATACGGATTTTACCACAAGGTAGGAAACAAGAAGAGGCTGAAAGAGATTGTCCCCATCCTGGAGAAATATTTCTCTTGGATCCAAACTACCTTTCAGAAGCCCAATGGACTGTATTCAGTTCCCATTTCCTCTTGCGAAAGTGGGAATACTCCTCGTGACCGGGTCTACTATCCCCTAGACTTCAACGCACAGCTTGCGGTGAATGCCCTCTACATGTCGGCGATAGGTGATATCCTCAACGACAAGGAGTTGAGCTTTCGGTATAAGAGGCTGTACTTCTCCTTGAAGACCAGAATTAACTCCCTAATGTGGGATCCTGATAAGAATTTCTACTTTGATCTTGATATCAAGGAGAACAGGGTTAAAAACAAGTTCATCGGTGCCTATTGGGCAATGCTTGCCGAGATTCCTAATGACGAACGTGCTGCCTACATGATAGCTGATCTGCACGATCCGAAAGAATTCGGCACAGATAACCCCTTCCCTGGCGTTCCTGTCTCCTCTCCCGCTTACAGCGAGAAGGGAAATGGTCACTGCGGTGGGGTGCTCCCGGTAAACACTTTTATAGTTATCAAGGCCCTTGAGAAGTTCAATCAGTTTGTCTTTGCAAGAGAGTGTGCCATTAGGCACATGTACTATCTGCTTGATACCCTCCACCCTGATGCTGAGACCATCGGTGATGTCTGGGAGGCCTATCTTCCCAATAAGGAAGGGGCTTCCACAACCAAGGATATTCCCGGCTTCCCTCGCAGGCGCCTGATGCCTTTTGCGGGTTTGGTGACCATCACCCTGATGATAGAGAATATCATCGGGCTCGATATCTCCCTGCCTCGCAAGACGGTTAACTGGGTCATGCCTTCCCTTGAGGCTATGGGTATAGAGAACCTCTCACTGAAACGTAACATGATTACAATTCTCAGCAATAAGACCGAACGTGGTTGGGAAATTCGCCTTGAGTCTGAAAAGCTCTACTATTTCACCATTGAGATTCTCGGCGAGAACAAGAAGAAAACCCTTCCCATTCCTTCCGGCAAATGCTCCATGCTGATCGATAAGTTGTAAAAAATATGGCGTGGATGGGAAAACTCTTTGGAGGAACTCTGGGGTTCATGTTTGGTGGACCCCTGGGAATGATTGCTGGAATTGCCTTTGGGCATATGTTTGATAAAGCTGGATCTCTACCTGTAGACCAGTACCATGCTTCCCAAGATCAGTCGCAGATGATGTTCTTTGTGGGAGCATTTTCTATGCTTGCCCGCATTGCCTCTATCGATGGCACGGTAACGGCAAGTGAACGACAAAAGGTGCAGGAATTCATTCGTACAGATCTTCGTTTGGGTTCTCAGGAAGAAGAAGCTGCATGGAAAGTCTTCAATGCGGCTTTGATCGGAGAGGGAACGTTTGAGCAGTTCGCTTCCCAGTTCTATCAGAATTTCGCCCATACTCCGAATATCCTCCAACTTATGTTGGATATCTTCTATCGGGTAGCTTCCGCTGACGGGAAAGTCATTTCTAGCGAAGAGGCTCTTATCAGAAGAGCTGCCCTTATCTTCCACATCCCTGCCTCCTTTGTTGATGCCTTGAGCCGCAACTATGGTGGTTTTGCCTCTGCAGGGGAGCGCTCCTATGCAATTCTTGGCCTCACCAAAGCTGCCACCAACGAAGAGGTGAAGCGTGCCTACAGGAAGATGAGCATAGAGTTCCATCCTGATACCCTAGCAGCCAAAGGGATGGGAGAGGAGTTTCTCACCCATGCCACTGCCAAATTCAGGGAGATCCAGGGGGCATATGATTCCATTAAGCAAGAGAGAGGCATGCGTTAGGGGGATACCAATCCTCTGCTAGCAATATGACAAGTCAGTAGACCTATAAGTCCAAAAATAAGAATAAGAAAAAAGGGGATCAGTTCAGATTGAATTGATCCCTTCCTTATCTATTCTTATACCAATAGACCTAAAACATCACCCGTCCTCTTAGAGACCTTGCTAGGGTAATGCGGTCGGCATACTCCAGGTCCCCTCCGATAGGCAGACCACTGGCAAGCCTTGTGATGGCGAGCTCAGGCTTGCCCTTGAGGATATGACGGATATAGAGGGCAGTGGTATCGCCCTCTTCTGTCGGGTTGGTTGCGATGATGAGTTCGGTGAATGAGCCCTTCTCAATGCGCTTGAGCATCTTGGAGAAAGAGAGATGCTCAGGCCCAACTCCATCCAAAGGACTGATCGCTCCCCCTAGGACGTGGTAGAGCCCATTGTAGGCCCCACTGGACTGCAAGGTCACAATGTCCTGTGGATGTTCAACAATACAGAGCAGAGTCCGGTCCCGTGAAGGATCACTGCATATGGGACAGGGGTCGACCTCTGTGAAGCTGCCGCATACGGAGCAGGGAAAGATGCGTTCTTGGATGGTCGCAATGGTATCGCCCAGCAATCGGTTATAGGCGGGGTCGGTCTTTATCAGGTGGTAGGTGATTCTCGAAGCGCTCTTAGGTCCGATACCAGGGAGTCTTGAGAGAGTTTGAATGAGTTGTTCCAGTGCTGTCATGTTCAAGCCTGTGGCATGAGAGAACCAAGGGGCCCGGCATACTTGAGGCCTTCGCTCTTGATTTTCTCCTGTATCTTGTTCGAAGCGTCATTGAAGGCAGAGGCAATGAGGACCTGAAGCGTACCGATATCCTCGGGATCGACCATTTCCTTTGCAATCTTCACCTCAGTGACAACAAATTTTCCATTGATGGTGATATCAACCATCCCCGCCCCAGCACTTCCTGTTGCGGTTATCTTGGGAAGGTTCTCCTGCATCTTCTGCATGTTTTCTTGGAGACCCTTCATATTCTTCATTAGTTCAAACGGATTCATATCCATGCATTACTCCTGTACATACTATAAGGTTGGTTAGTTTTGTATTTCGCCGCGAAACAGAGAAGCAATGGAACTGAGGACAGTATCCTCAACACCTTTATGTATCGGCTGTTCTGCATCAGCGCAAAGGACTGTGATTTTACCAGTAAAACCGGAAATATCTTTAATCAGAGAACCTAACAATTCGATGTTCTCTTGGGCAGTATCCCTACAGAAACCTGTAGAGAACGTTAGTTTTAGGCTATTATTTTCTTGTTCAACCTCTTTTATGGAGAGGGCTACTTGGCTGAGAATAGGGGTTTTGGAAAGCTTGGCCACCAAGGCAGGCACATCACTTTTTGTGAAAGGCCTTGCTGCGGGAGCCTCTTGTTTTTCAACAGGCTTTACCGGTGGTTGTTCCCGCACTGAGGTTGGCTCGGCTGCTGCCGGTTCTCGTTCAACAACTCGTTGGACAGGAGCAGGCTCTGCCGCTTTTTGTGGTTGTGGTTCTACAACTCTTTGTTGTTGGGGTTGAGGAGCTACCGGACGAGCTGGGCTTATATTTTGGCTTACCTTACCGCTTAGCAGGTCTTCCTTGAGGGAGGCAAGCTTACGTACCAGTTCAGTGGCTGAGGCAAGATAGGGAAGGGAAGCGAGCCGGCTTATCGCCAGTTCAAGTTCGAAGCGTGGGTTCAATGAAAAACGAATATCTCTGTAGAGCTTGAGGAACATCTCAAGAGCTGCCTCCAGCTGTTCCTTGGTGTAGGCCCCTCGCACTACCAGTGGTATGCGGTCGGTCTGGATCCCTAGGATTGCCTCTTCAGTTATGCCTTCCTTCATAAGAAGCAGGCTCCTGAAGAACTGGGTGAAATCCTTTATGCACTGCTCTATGGAGATGCCGTTGTCGAGCAAACTCTGTACAGAGGTCAGGGCTTTATTGTTCTCACCTGAAAGCAGGAATTCCACGATCTCGGTGATCTGTTCAATGCCGACCAGACCCAGCTTGTCGCTGATCTGAGCCAAGGTGATGTGGTCGTTGGAGAAGGAGAGGACCTGGTCAAACAGGGTGTAGGCATCACGCATCGAGCCTGTCGACTCTTTTGCGATCCAGAAGAGGGCATCGTCATCAGCCTTTACTTCCATCTCCTCGGCTGCTTCCACCAGGCAAGCCTTGATGGTGTGCAGATCGATTAGCTGGAAGTGGAACTGTTGGCACCTTGATCGGATGGTTGCAGGAACCTTCTGTGGTTCGGTGGTGGCAAAGATGAATATGATATAGGCAGGGGGTTCTTCAATGGTCTTCAACAGTGCATTGAACGCACTGGTGGAGAGCATGTGGACCTCGTCTATGATATATATCTTGTAGCGGCTTGTCTGGGGAGGGAAAAGGACCTCGTCCTTGATCTGGCGGATGTCATTGACGCTGGTGTTGCTTGCACCATCGATCTCAATGACGTCGACACTGTTGCCTCGTGTAATCTCCTTGCAGTTGGGACAGATCCCACAAGGGACAGGGGTAGGTCCCGTCTCACAGTTTAAAGCACGTGCAAGGATACGGGCCGAGGAAGTCTTTCCTACTCCACGGGGACCGCTGAAGAGATATGCGTGAGCGATTCGCTTTTGCTCGATCGCATTCTTGATGGTTGAGACTACAAACTCCTGACCCACAAGGTTGTCAAATAGTTGGGGCCTTTTCCTTGTAGCCGTTACTTCATATGCCATTGGCTCTCCCTTGAAAATGTACTCGCCAAGTATAGCACAAATCACTATGAACGGGTACCAATAGAAAGGGCGGGTGGACAGGGGGAAGACAAAAAAGGAAAATAGGAATTGGATAGGTGATTACAGGTTCTTTCACAAGCATTGTAGCGGAGCAATATTCACGGCAACATATGGTAACACATACAACAAGTGTTTCCATTGCTTCACGAACCTCTTTGGGTTATAATTATGTCAGGCGTGACGTATTACTAGCATTTTTTACCCATACTCAACGTTAGCTTATTATAAGGAAAAACTACGGTTTTTCCTGCATGTTTTCACGTACAAAAAGGGGGGATACTGTTTTGGGACAAGAGCAAAAGTTAGAGATTAATTTCGAGAACCTTGTCGATCATCTTGCCGATGGTGTCTATTTCGCCAATCCCCAAGGCATAGTTATGTATGCGAATCAGAGTTTGGCCCAACTCTTGGGATATGAAAGTCCTTCAGATGTTATAG